>NZ_CEEDDH010000015.1:0-156403 GCF_979253165.1 Pseudomonas sp. AC083 | reverse complement strand
AATTCTACAGCGTTAATCGCTGCTGTCAACACCTCTTTTTCTCCGCTTTCGACCGAGAAGATCGAACCGTTAAAAGAACCAAACATCACCGCTCTTTCAACTCCTTCCAGGCCTCGATGATCTGAAGCAAGCCGCTGTCGAAAACTGCGTAACTCTTTGAATTACAAGGAGTTTTCCGTTTCGACTGCGCCGGAAGTGGGGCGAATTATAGACCTCTGGAATCTGCCGTCAACCGTTAATTTCGCTTTTCTTGCAGATTCTGCTTTTTACCCAGTAAACGCGGGATTCGCTTCGTCACCGGCGGCAGACGAAGCAGCAAAAGCACGCCACCTATAAAGGCATAAATCGCCCACTCCTCCAGATCAGCCCGGACGATCCACAGCATATGTAGCAAACCCAGCCCCAAAATCAGGTAAACCAAACGATGCAGCTTCTTCCAGCGAGCGCCCAAACGACGCTGACTATAACGATTGGACGTCACCGCCAGTATCAGCAATCCGAGAAAGCCCAGCGCACCAACAATAATGTAAGGCCGCTTGCGCAGCTCAACGCCCAACTGTGACCAATCGAACCCGAGGATAAACGCCATATAGCTGAACAGATGCAGCGTCACATAAGCAAAACACCAAAGCCCTAACTGCCGGCGCACTGCAATCCACCCCGCCCAGCCACTCAGCTTTTGCAACGGCGTCATGCTCAGCGTAATCAACAGCAACACCAGCGTGCCAAGCCCGAGACGATCAACCAGCACCTTGCCCGGATCAGGCCCGAGCAGATCGGCGAACGCTTGATAGAACCACAGCAATGGCCAGATCGCTGTCGCAATGAAAACGCCCACTCGCCAGAACGGATAACGCATCAGTAGTTCTTCCGCAGATCGAGCCCTGTATATAAAGAAGCGACTTCATCCGAGTAGCCGTTGAACATCTGTGTATCGCGCACATTCGGTTTGAACAGGCTGTTCGGCAAGCGCCGCTCGCGCGCCTGGGTCCAGCGTGGATGGTCGACGGTAGGATTCACATTCGCGTAGAAGCCATACTCATCGGCAGCAATGCTTTGCCAGGTGGTCTTCGGCTGCTCGCTGACCAGACTGATGCGCACAATGGACTTCACACTTTTAAAGCCGTACTTCCACGGCACCACCAGACGCAAAGGTGCGCCGTTCTGGTTCGGCAGTTCGCGGCCATACATGCCCACCGCGAGGATCGCCAAAGGATTCATCGCCTCATCGAGACGCAGGCCTTCGACATACGGCCAGTCGATCAAGGCAAAACCGGAACGCTGGCCGGGCATGCTCTTGGGATCCTGCAAGGTTTCGAAGCGGATGTACTTCGCTTTGGAAGTCGGTTCGACCTGCTTGAGCAAGGCCGAGATGGGAAAGCCGATCCAGGGAATGACCATCGACCACGCCTCGACGCAGCGCAGACGATAAATACGCTCCTCCAACTGATACGGTTTCATGAAGTCTTCCAGCGCATAACGCCCCGGCTTACCCACCTCCCCGTCAATCACCACGCTCCAGGGTTCGGTTTTCAGGTCGCCAGCGTTCCTCGCGGGATCGCCCTTGCCGGTACCGAACTCATAAAAGTTGTTGTAGTTCGTCGCGTCTTTATAAGGCGTGATCGCCTCGTCCTTGACGTTGACCGCCCCCCATTGAGTAGAAGGAAGCTTTTCGGCAAACCAGGCCGGAGCCTTGCCGGATTCGACATCAGAGTAGCGAGGGGCATCAGCGGCACTGGCCCAGCGTGGCAGGCTGCTCACGGCAATACCGGCAGCAGTGGCGCCGAGCAATTGGCGGCGGGAGAGATAAATGGCTTCAGGCGTGACATCCGACTCATGGCAGTCGGATGCTTTGGGGATCTTGATCAACATGACAACTCCGCAGCTTAGGAGGACAGGTGCACCCATAGACTGCGGAGTATGCGGGAAATTACATCACTCGGCGTTTTTGTGACGACGAAGACGCAACAGATATTGCACCGGACCGGACGCCGCATAGGCGAGGAACACCAGCAGCAGAATGCGCGGCGGATCACTGAACACGACAGCGAATACCAGCACCACCGCCAGGATCGCCACGAACGGCACGCGACCTTTGAGATCCAGCTCCTTGAAGCTGTTGTACTTGATGTTGCTGACCATCAGCATGCCGGCCGCCGCCACCATCAAGGCCACCAGGAACGACATCTTCGAACCCTGGATGCCGTAATCGCTGAACGCCCAGACAATACCGGCCACCACACCTGCCGCCGCCGGGCTGGCCAGACCGATGAAGTAGCGTTTGTCCGCCGTGCCGACCTGGGTGTTGAAACGCGCCAGACGCAACGCCGCACCCGCTACATAGATGAAGGCGACCATCCAGCCGACCTTGCCCATGTCTCCCAGCGCCCAGCCGAAGGCCAGCAATGCCGGCGCGACGCCGAAGGCGACCATGTCCGACAGCGAGTCGTACTCGGCGCCGAAGGCACTTTGGGTATTGGTCATGCGCGCCACGCGACCATCTAGGCCATCGAGCACCATCGCGACGAAGATCGCGATCGCAGCGAAGGCGAAGTACTTGCTCGCATTCACCGTGTCGCCGGCACTCAAGGCGGCCTGAGCGCTCATCGAGTTGATGATGGAATAGAAGCCTGCGAACAGGTTGGCAGTGGTGAACAGGTTCGGCAGCAGATAGATACCACGATGCCGGACTTTACGACCTTCAGCGTCGTGCCCTTCTTCGATGTGCTCATCGATGGGCAGCAGGCTTTCGGCGTCGGAAGCCTTGTTCGGCTCTTCGGGACGTTCGCTCATGGACATTACCTTGCAACGGTTTGGAAAAAATTCGACAGAAGCTTGAGGACGACAGTTCGGCCACAAACGATGCAGCTTTATACCAGAAGCACCGGCCCAAACGAAAAAACGCGGCCGAGGCCGCGTTTTTCGTACAAGGGACGACGACTCAGTTCTTGGCTTTGTCGACGATCTTGTTGGCACCGATCCACGGCATCATGGAGCGCAGTTGCTCGCCGATGATTTCGATACCGTGAGCGGCGTTGTTACGACGCTTGGCGGTCATCGAAGGGTAGCCGGTTGCGCCTTCGCTGATGAACATTTTGGCGTATTCCCCGTCCTGAATACGTTTCAGGGCGTTGCGCATGGCCTGACGGGATTCGGCGTTGATCACTTCCGGGCCAGTCACGTACTCGCCGTACTCGGCGTTGTTGGAAATCGAGTAGTTCATGTTGGCGATACCGCCTTCGTACATGAGGTCAACGATCAGCTTCAGTTCGTGCAGGCACTCGAAGTAGGCCATTTCCGGCGCGTAGCCAGCTTCAACCAGAGTTTCGAAACCGGCTTTTACCAGTTCAACGGTACCGCCGCACAGAACGGCTTGTTCGCCGAACAGGTCGGTTTCGGTCTCGTCCTTGAAGGTGGTTTCGATGATGCCGGTACGACCGCCACCGACGCCAGCGGCGTAGGACAGCGCAACGTTCTTGGCGTTGCCCGAGGCGTCCTGGTAGATCGCGATCAGGTCAGGGATACCGCCGCCTTTGACGAACTCGGAACGCACGGTGTGGCCCGGGGCTTTCGGCGCGATCATGATCACGTCGAGGTCGGCACGCGGAACAACCTGGTTGTAGTGAATCGCGAAGCCGTGGGAGAAGGCCAGAGTGGCGCCTTTCTTGATGTTCGGCTCGATTTCGTTCTTGTACAGCGAGGACTGGAACTCGTCCGGGGTCAGGATCATGACCAGGTCGGCAGCGGCAACAGCGGAAGCAACGTCGGTCACTTTCAGGCCGTGAGCTTCGGCTTTGGCAACGGTGGCCGAACCTTTACGCAGACCGACGGTAACGTCGACACCGGAGTCTTTCAGGTTGCACGCTTGAGCGTGGCCCTGGGAGCCGTAACCGATGATGGCAACTTTCTTGCCCTGGATGATCGACAGGTCGCAGTCTTTATCGTAGAAAACTTTCATGAATTTCCCCTTATATCCGGCCGTTCAGGCCATGCGCTAATTTGGTTTAGATGCTGAGTACTTTGTCGCCGCGAGCAATGCCGGTCACGCCGCTACGGACGGTCTCCAGAATCGATGCGGTGCCGATGGACTGAATGAAGCTGTCGAGCTTGTCGCTGGTACCGGTCAACTGAACGGTATACACGCTGGCGCTGACGTCGACGATCTGCCCACGGTAGATATCGGTGGTGCGTTTGATCTCGGCGCGCTGGGCGCCAGTGGCCTTGACCTTGACCAGCATCAGTTCACGCTCGATGTGAGCGCTTTCCGACAGGTCCACCAGCTTGACCACTTCGATCAGCTTGTTCAGGTTTTTGGTGATCTGCTCGATTACTTCATCGTGGCCCACGGTGGTCAGCGTCAGACGCGACAGGGTCGGGTCTTCGGTCGGGGCCACGGTCAGGCTTTCGATGTTGTAGTTGCGCTGCGAGAACAGGCCGACTACGCGAGACAGAGCGCCGGGTTCGTTTTCCAGAAGCAGGGAAATAATGTGCCGCATGATTAAGTACGCTCCGTCTTGCTCAGCCACATATCGCGCATGGAGCCGTCTTTGATCTGCATCGGGTAGACGTGCTCGCTGGTGTCGACCGCAACATCGATGATCACCAGGCGATCCTTCATGGCGAAGGCTTCGGCCATCTTCGACTTCAGATCTTTCGATTCGGTGATGCGTACGCCAACGTGGCCGTAGGCTTCAGCCAGTTTGATGAAGTCGGGCAGCGATTCCATGTAGGAGTGCGAGTGACGGCTGCCGTAGCTCATGTCCTGCCACTGGCGAACCATGCCCAGCACACCGTTGTTGAGGATGACGATCTTCACCGGCAAGCCGTATTGCAGGCAGGTCGACAGCTCCTGGATGTTCATCTGGATACTGCCTTCGCCGGTGACGCAGGCAACGTCGTCGTCCGGGAAGCTCAGTTTGATGCCCATCGCGGCTGGCAGACCGAAGCCCATCGTGCCCAGACCACCGGAGTTGATCCAGCGGTTCGGCTTGTTGAACGTGTAGTACTGCGCGGCAAACATCTGATGCTGACCGACGTCGGAGGTCACAAAGGCGTCGCCCTTGGTCACTTCGCAGAGGGTTTCGATCACGGTCTGCGGCTTGATCTTGCTGCCGTCGCCCTTTTCATAAGGGAACAGGCCGCGATCACCGCGCCATTCATCGACCTGCTTCCACCAACTGGCTACGGACTCCTTGTTCGGGGTCTCGCCGATTTCCTTGAGAATCGCGACCATTTCGGTCAGGACGCTCTCGACCGGACCCACGATTGGCACGTCGGCCTTGATGGTCTTGGAAATCGACGCCGGGTCGATGTCGATGTGGATGATCTTGGCGTTCGGGCAGAATTTCGCCGGGCCGTTGATCACCCGATCGTCGAAGCGTGCGCCCACTGCGAGGATCACGTCGGCATGGTGCATCGCCAGGTTCGCGGTGTAGCTGCCGTGCATGCCGAGCATGCCGATGAACTGACGGTCAGTGCCTGGGAAAGCGCCCAGACCCATCAAGGTGTTGGTCACCGGCAGGTTGAGCATTTTTGCCAGTTCGGTCAGTTGCGCGGAGCCATTGCCGAGAATCACGCCGCCGCCGGAGTACAGCACCGGGCGCTTGGCCGCCAACAACATTTCTGCTGCTTTGCGGATCTGCCCGGAGTGACCGCGAACGGCCGGGCTGTAGGAACGCAGCTTGGCTTTTTTCGGAAAAACGTATTCGAACTTTTCGGCCGGATTGGTCATGTCTTTCGGGATGTCGACCACGACCGGGCCCGGACGACCGGATTGCGCCAGGTAGAAGGCCTTCTTCATGACTTCCGGGATTTCCGAAGCATGCTTGATCATGAAGCTGTGCTTCACGATCGGCCGGGAGATACCGATCATGTCGGTTTCCTGGAACGCGTCGGTGCCGACCATGGTGCTTGGCACCTGACCGGAAATGATCACCATCGGAATCGAGTCCATATAGGCGGTGGCGATACCGGTGATGGCGTTTGTGGCGCCTGGACCGGAAGTCACCAATACCACGCCGGCTTTACCGGTGGCACGGGCGTAGCCGTCAGCCATATGGGTCGCCGCTTGTTCGTGACGAACCAGGATGTGGGTCACTTCCGGTTCTTTGAACAGGGCATCGTAAACATGCAGGAGAGCACCACCCGGGTACCCGTAGATATATTTGACGCCTTCGTCACGCAAAAAGCGGACAAGCATCTCACCGCCAGATAAAAGCTCCACGTTGTTCACCTCTAAAACGCCAGAATACCGTCCACAAAAAAGGGGCGGGTCTTAATAGGTTTACTTCTCGGCAGAGCATGAGCGACGGTGGTCGCCGACTACGTCAGCACTGACTGAGCAAGTATTGGGATCGTCCCAAGTGTTGCGGGCCTTTCCCACCCAGCGCGAGGTAACGCGTTGCGGGTGTAACAGGTCGGCGCGGATGTGCGCCTCATGATCTACCGAGTGGGTCTGCTTCTGGCAGTCCCTCTACAGCGGACTTTGGATTCTTCTGTTTCGCCCTCTGCAAGTCAAGTCGTCTGTGTGGTTAATTGTGGGTAAGCACATGAGAACGCAAGAAAAAACCTGAAAAGCGCTACTCTGTTAGCGTCAATTGCGCATTTTTGCCAAGGAATCAGCATGCGAACGCTCCTCCTCACTCTGCTGATCGGCCTCAGCCCGTGGTGCTCGGCCGCTCAAATCTACAAATGGGTCGACGCCCAAGGTGTCACGCATTTCGATGCACAGCCGCCGCAGGGCCAACCGTCCACGACCCTGCAGACGCCCTCCTCGCCCACTCCGAAAGCGGCGCCGATACAGGGCGGCGGGGTACTTGGCGATCAGAAAGCCATTGATGCCAAGGTGAAGAAACAGGTCGCCGAGCAGCAGGCGCAGCTCAAGGCCTTTTGCGAGCAGGCACGCACGAACCTGGCGCAACTGCAGAACAACCCGCGTTTGCGTGAGGAGGTCGAGGGGGATGTGCGCAGGCTCGACGATACACAGCGTCAGGAACGCATCGTCGAAGCGAAGAAGCAGATTAAGGAGAATTGTTCGTAATCGTTTCGAAGGATGTGTAGGAGCTGCCGAAGGCTGCGATCTTTTGACTTGTTGGAAGAGCAAGATCAAAAGATCGCGGCCTTCGGCAGCTCCTACAAAGCTCCTACACAACCGCGCTCAGCGAGATGCAGTGATCAGCAGGTCAAACTCTTTGAGCAGCACCTGCAACTGCCGATCCTTGCCGCCAAGGTTGCGCTGGGCGAAGACCATTTCCGCCATTTCCTGAATGCCCGAGGCGTTCGGCAAGGGCAGATCCTGTTCGAGGATCAGCTTCATGCGCGGCAGGAAGATCCATTGCAGCCATTGCTCGAAGTCCAGCGTGTCGACCGAAAACGGCTCGACACTGCTCAGGGCTTCGGCGGACGGCTGAACTTCATCCCACCAACCCTGGGTGCGCAGCTCGCGTTCGATCAGCAACAGCTGATCGGCGATTTTCGGGAAGCGCACATCCATCACAGGGAAACCTTGGCCTTCTGACGGGCCAGTGCGGCGCCGGCGGAATCGCCTTGTTTCTCACGAGACTGAGCGATGATTTCCCACAGGCTGGCTTGCAGGTCCGGACGACCGTTGGCCATGGTCAGCGCACGACGGGCAAATTGCTCGGCTTGCGGCGCATCGCCCTGGGCCATGCGCACCTGCGCCAGACGGTAAAGCACTTGTGGCTCGCGCGGGGCGACACGTTGCGCCCGCTCCAGGCTGGAAGAAGCACCATTGAGGTCGCCACCGGCCTGTTGCTGTTGCGCGGTGGTCAGCAAGGCGAGTACCGGACCGTCCAGTTGCTCATCCGCCGACAGGCCACCGCCACTGCTGGCCGAAGGAATGCCACTTGGCGTCGACGGCATGCTGTAGCTGCCGGAGTTGATCGGCGCCGACTCAACCGCCGACGGGTTGTAAGGCCCCGACGTGATGCCGCCGGATGCCGGCCCCGGGACGATCGGCGAAGAGCTGATCGGTGTCGACACCGCAGCACCGCCGCCCGGCACCATCACCACCACGCCGGTATCGCCTTGCGGAATCGCCTGAGGCTGGCCCTGCGCCGGGCGCTTGACCGTGGTCTGGCGGAAACCGCCATTGGCACCGATGCGTTCGCTGTTGGACACGGCCGTACCCGAATCCACTACCGGAATGGAACCACGCTGTACGGTGGAGCAGCCGCTGAGCAAAGCCACGGCGGTCACCGCTGGAATCAACCACTTGTTCACTTGAAACCCTCTTTGCTTAATTCATCCAGCCTTTGACCCAGTCCATCACCGACTCCGGCGAGGCAGGTGTTTCGCTTGCACACGCGGCGCCGGGTGGCGGCTCGCTGCCGCGAATATACGGCATCTGTACCGCGCCGGGGCAGTTGGCATCGGAGCCCTGGCCGGTGCGCGAATCGACCCAGGCCTGCACGACGTTGTCCGGCTGCGGCATGTCCAGCGGCAGTGGATCGGCCTTGCGCATGAAACTGGTCCAGACCTGCAGCGCACCGGTGGCCCCGGTGAACGGCGTCTTGCCGTTGTCGTCGCGGCCGAGCCAGACCACTGCCAGCAGATCCTGACTGAAACCGGCGAACCAGCTGTCGCGCGAATCGTTACTGGTACCGGTCTTGCCCGCCAGGGTCAGGGTCTTGGGCAGCACGTTATAAACCGAACTGCCGGTACCTTCACGCATCACCCGCTGCATGGCGTTCTGGATCAGGTAGATCGAGGCCGGGTCGAAACGCTGTTCGATCTGGAACGGATAACGCTTGAGCGGCTCGCCCTCGGCGGTCAGCACGCTGCGAATGCCGCGCATCGGCGTATTGAAACCACCGTTGGCCAGCGTCTGATACATGGTCGCCACTTCGATCGGCGTCATGCCGCCGGCACCGAGCAGCATCGACGGGAACGCCGGGAACTCACGAGTAACGCCCAGGCGACCCACGGTCTTGAGCACATTCGGCACACCGACTTCCAGGCCCAGGCGCGAGGTCGACAGGTTGTAGGAATGCGCCAGGCCCTGATAGAGAAACACCGTACCGTGGGAGCGGCGATCGTAGTTCTGCGGCTTCCACACCTGACCGTTGGCGCCCTTGACCGACAGCGGATCGTCCGACAGCCAACTGGTCAGCGTGTACTGACTCGGCTTCTCCAGTGCGGTCAGATACACCGCCGGTTTGATCAACGAACCAATCGGGCGCACCGCATCCAGTGCACGGTTGAACCCGGCGTAACTGGCCTGACGGCTGCCGATCATCGCCTGGACTTCACCGGTTTCCGGGTTGGTCACGACCATCGCCGCTTCGACGTCATCCGAGCCCTTGCGCCCGGCCAGACGCTTGAACGTGTCATTGACCGAGGCTTCGGCTTTCATCTGCAGAATCGGGTCGAAACTGGTAAAGATGCGCAGGCCTTCTTCGGTCAAGTCTTCGTCGCGGTAGTCCTCGCGCAACTGACGCTTGACCAGGTCGATAAAGCCCGGGAACGAGCTGTCGGCGAGCTTGCCGCGAGTCGTCACGCCGAGCGGCATTTTCTTCGCCGCTTCGACCTGTTCGGGGGTTGCCACGCCTTGCTGCGCCAGCACGTCGAGGACCAGATTACGCCGCTCCAGCGCGCGCTCCGGGTTGCGACGCGGGTTGTAGTAGGACGGCCCCTTGACCATGCCGACCAGCAACGCCACTTGATGCAGTTTCAGTTCGGACAAAGGCTGGCCGAAGAAGAACTGGCTGGCCAGACCGAAACCGTGCACCGCGCGCTGACCGTCCTGGCCGACAAAGACTTCGTTGAGGTAGGCCTCAAGGATTTCCTTCTTGTCGTAATGCAGTTCGAGCAGCAACGCCATCATCGCTTCGGTGAGCTTGCGAGTCAGGCTGCGTTCGCTGGTCAGGTAGAAGTTCTTCACCAACTGCTGGGTCAGCGTACTGCCGCCCTGGGTCATCTTGCCGCCGGAGGTGTTGATCCACACGGCGCGGGCGATCGATTTCGGCGACACGCCCCAGTGGCTGTAGAAGTCGCGGTCTTCGACGGCGATCAGGGTTTCGAGCAAGTACGGCGGCACCTGATCAAGTTTGATCAGGATGCGGTCTTCAAGATTTTTCGGGTAAATGCCGCCGATCATCAGCGGCTCGAGGCGCACCACCGACAGCTTCGAACCGTTGGTCGCGGACAGCTCAGCAACGTAATCGCCGGAGAAGCGCACGCGAACCGGTTGCGGTTTCTCAAGGCCTTCATAGAACTGGAAGCCACGGGTGTTCAGGTCAACCGTATTGCCGCTGACGGCGGCGGCGCCGGGGCCATTGCTCACGGCTTCGCGGCGATAGCCGAGGGCATCGAGTTCGGTGAGGAAATCGTCCTTGCTGAGCTTCTGTCCGACGAACAGCTCGAGCGGGCGCGCGTATACCTTGGCCGGGATGGTCCAGCGCTTGCCGGAGAACTTCTCCTGCACCACGGCATCGAGGTAAACGGCGAAGCCGGCCAGCACTACAAGGCCGACCAGGCTGAGTTTAATGGCCCAGCTCAACCATGGGCTGAGGCCCTTGGCTGGTGGTTTTTTCTTGGTACGGGGGGATCGGGATCGAGTCATGGCGGCGGATTATACGCACTTTATCGATCCTCAACAGGCACGCGCAGAGGTTTGCGTCAGGCGGGCAAGCAGCCATAATGGCCGCCTCGAATTCCCCCGCCTCTGAAGGATCGCCCGTGAGCCAGTCCCTGATCGCTGCCCTGCAAAACCCGGCCCTCTACCCGCATCCCGTCGAAGGATTTCAGGTCATCGAAACTCACATCTCGTGGGTGATCCTCACTGGCCCCTTCGCCTATAAAGTGAAGAAGCCAGTGAATTTCGGCTTTCTCGACTTCACCAGCCTCGATGCACGCGCGCATTTCTGCGCGGAAGAGCTGCGCCTGAACCAGCGTCTGACCGCTGATTTGTATCTGGACGTGTTGCCGGTAACCGGCAGCGTCGAAGCACCACAACTGGGCGGCGACGGCCCGGCTATCGAATACGTGCTGAAAATGCGCCAGTTCCCCCAGAGCGGCTTGCTCAGCACCCTGCAAGCCAATGGCGAGCTGACTACTCAGCACATCGATGCTCTGGCTGAGCAGATCGCGCACTTCCACCTTCACGCACCGAAAGTCCCGGCCGAACACGACGCCGGCACACCGGACAGCGTGATGGCGCCGGTCGCGCAAAACTTCGAGCAGATCCTGCCATTCCTCAGCGACAAAAACGACTTGCTGCAACTTGAGGCATTGAAAGCCTGGGCCGAAAGCAGCTTCGAGCGCCTCAAGCCCCTGTTCGCCCAGCGCAAGGCGCAAGGTTTTACCCGTGAATGCCACGGCGACATTCACCTGGGCAACGCCACGGTCATCGACGGCAACGTGGTGATCTTCGACTGCATCGAGTTCAACGAGCCATTCCGTTTCACTGATGTCTGGGCCGACACCGGTTTCCTCGCCATGGACCTGGAAGACCGTGGCCTGAAATCGTTGGCGCGTCGCCTCATCAGCCAGTACCTGGAACTGACCGGCGACTATGAGGGCCTGGAAGTGCTGAACTTCTATAAAGCCTACCGCGCGCTGGTGCGAGCCAAGGTGGCATTGTTCAGCATGCCGGCCGACGCGACTGCGGTGCAGCGCGCCACCACCCTGCGCCAGTACCGCAACTACGCCAACCTGGCGGAAAGCTACAGCACCATTCCTTCGCGCTTCATGGCCATTACCCACGGTGTTTCCGCAGTCGGCAAGAGCCATGTGGCCATGCGACTGGTCGAAGCACTGGGCGCAATTCGCCTGCGTTCCGATGTCGAGCGCAAGCGCCTGTTCGGTGAGCAGACGGTTACCAACGATGTGCAGGCCGGCATTTACAGCGCCGACGCCAGCGCCGCGACCTACGCGCGCCTGCACGAAATCGCCGAGATAATTCTGCACGCTGGTTTCCCGGTAGTGATCGACGCGACTTACCTCAAGCGCGAGCAGCGCGATAACGCGGCGAAGATTGCCGAAGCCACCGGCGCGCCATTCCTGATCCTCGACTGCAACGCCCCGCAAGCGGTGATCGAGAGCTGGCTGGCGATGCGTCAGGCCGACCAGAAAGATCCGTCCGACGCCACCCTCGCCGTGATCGAAGCGCAGCAGGCGAATCGCGAAGCGCTGACGCCGGAAGAAATCCTGCGCAGCAAACGCGTACAGACCAATGAATCCGGGACACTGGATACCGTAGTCGCGCAGATTCGTCAGCGCCTGCCAGGCCTGTAAAAAACTATTTCGGCCGTGAAGCCCTCGCCCGCTTCACGGCCGTCAAATAGTGGCACTATACTGGCGTCATAAAACCAACAGGTGATCTGACATGAGCCAGCCCAAACTGCTCGACACTCCGCTTTACGCCCTGCTGCACAAAGATGACGTCGCAGGCTTCAACAAGGAACGGCCACTGGATGGTCCGATCGACATGGTCGGCGGCGATTTCCGTGGTCTCGACCTGCGCGAGCTGAACGCCGACGGCGTGGATTTCCGCGATGCGTACTTCCGCTCCGCCGATCTGCGCGGCATCGACTTCCGCAAGGCTTCGCTCGAAGGCGCCAGCCTGGCCCATGCGCAAATCTCCGGGGCGTACTTTCCGCCGGAGCTGAGTGCTGACGAGATTCTGATGTCGATGAATTTCGGCACGCGGTTGCGCTATCGCACCCGCTGAAATCTGGATATCTTCCTGACACCACGCCTTTCCCCTGTGGAAGCGAGCCTGCTCGCGAAGGCGTAGTGTCAGTTGATATCGATTGTGTCTGATACGCCCTCTTCGCGAGCAGGCTCGTTCCCACATTGTTAATCGCCTAACTCGCCTTCCTTCTGCGTTCGCAGGTCTTTCACTCCCCTTTCTTAGAAGCTTTTGCGTCGAATCCGACCAAACAACCACGCTTTTCCTACTGATGGCTACACTGCTGAGAAGCTCGCCCACGCACCATTCGGCCGTCGCAAGGAGGCTTGATGAATGATGAACTGCAACACCTGAAAAATCTTGGCAAGACATCGGCGCAATGGCTGCATGCCGTGGGCATCCACAGCGCCTCGGACTTGCGTCGCCTCGGTGCAGTGGATGCCTACCGGGCCGTGCGTACTCGGGGGTTTCGCGCATCGAAGGTGTTGTTGTATGCGATCGAGGGCGCGTTGATGGACGTGCACTGGAACGATATCCCCGCCGAGCGCAAGGACGCCTTGAACAAACAGCTCGAAGCCATTTCCGCGCGTCACAAGAACTGAACAGGCGCTGACGCCATGTATTTACTGGGGGAACAATCGGCCCACGCCGACGCATTGATCAATCGCTTGCAGAATCTTCCTGGGCAGTGGCTGCAGGATTTGTCGCCGTGCGCGCCGGTCATCGAGCTGGAGGCTACGGACGATCTGTTTGCACAGGTGCCGAGCGATCAGTTGTTTCTGCTGAGCGAGGGCGTGGTACATGGCTGCATCGCGGGCCGTGCGCTGTTCTACTGGCAGGAAGGTGATCTGCTCGGCCTGCAACGTGGCGAGCAATGGAGCGACTGCCGCATTTGCAGCGACAGCGCTGTGCGCCTGGTGCCCTATGGGCGCGCTGAGGTTTTGCAGCATTTGTATGCCGACCCTGATCGAGCGGAGCAGTTGCTGAGCTATCTGCTCGGGCAAATGGCGCTGCTCGCCCATGCCGTGGCCGAGCTGAAACCTCGGGAGTTTCGCAGCACCAACGGCTTCAAACGGGTCGAGGCCGGCGCCGTGCTGATCCAACAGGGCGATGCAGCGGATCATGTCTTTGTGATTATTGACGGGCATGCCGAGGCGTTCCTCGACGGGCACAAGGTAGGCGACGTGGCCAAGGACGAGATTTTCGGCGCCATGGCGTTGTTTACCGGCGAGCCGCGCAACGCTTCGGTGGTGACGTCCGTGCCGAGCACGGTGATGTTGATTCCCGGTGATCAATTTTTGAGCATGACCCGCAGCAATCCGAAGATCGCCCATAGCCTGATTGAGGGAATGGCTCGACGCATCGGCCAGTTGAATCGCCAGATCACGCAGTTGACGACGCAGCGCACCTAGCGCAATGCCCTTTATTCACAGGGCCTCACCACCGCTCGCAAAACTAAATTACAGATTTGCGAAATCAGCGGTTGACGCGGTAATGAGAATCGCTATGATTATCACAACTGGTCGCGAGATCAGTCGATATTCTGAAAAGCCCTTGGTTCGGACTCTCAGATTATCTCCTCATCAGGCTAATCACGGTTATTTGACCCGGTTTTTTACCGGGTCTTTTTTTGCCTGTGGAAAAGTCATTTAGCGAATTGTTGGCGCATCTGCTCGCAGTAATCCGGCTTCGGCCTGGCCGGCGTGTACCAGACGTAATCGGCCATCGCCGCCGATACCGCAGCGCCCTGCTCGGCCAGCATCAATACGATTGGCGCCTTGCCAGCGCCGAGATCCAACAGATGCAGCGGCACGCCGACATCCTTGCGCGCATGCCAGGCACCGGCCAGCAGAATCGAAGGCATCGGCGCCGCCAGCATGCGTTCGGCCATGCGTCGATCACGCTGCTGCTGAATTGCCAACATCGCAGGCATCTGTGATTCGGGCAGCAAGCCGCAGTGGGATTCACTGATTTGCCCAAGCAAGGTTTTTTTAACCGAAAGCGCATTACTGCGCGGACCGTTCAGAGCAGGTGGATTGCGGTAGAACGCGCGGATTTCGCTGTCATCGAGATTGGCCGCCAGCAACGGATACGGCTGCGACAGGGCAAAGCGCACGATTGGCCCGTAAAGATTCCAGTCCCAGCCCTCTTGCCAGGCCAATGCCGCGGGCAGATCTGCCGGAACGGATTTCGACTGGCGTGCCGCATCGACTTTCGCTTGTTGAACCGGCGAAAGCATTTCCAGCAGCAGACTGCCTTGCGCTCGCTGCTCGCCGAGCGACTGCAACAGCCACAACTGTGCGGCATGGTGATCGGCGTTGTCGTGCTGCTCACCGATGATCAAACGCTCAGGCTCAGCCAGACGCGTCAGCAATTGCTGCGCCGTAAGTACCTCGCCGCTGCGCAGATCGCGGATATCAGCGCCCACTGGCGGAGCCGCCACGTGCTGACACCCCGCGAGCAACACCAGCGCCAACAACCACAATCCACGCATGCAACACCTCAATGATGATTCAGCGGGCGATGATCAGCGGATGCCCACGCTCCGGGTGCGGCTGCACCAAAACCTCCAGGCCGAACACCGCTTTGAGCGTTTCCGGACGCAGCACCTGCTGCGGAGTATCCAGCGCAACCGGGCGCCCCTCCTCCAGCAACAGCACGCGATCACAATAGCGCGCCGCCAGATTCAGATCATGCAGGATCACCAGCACCGCCGCGCCGCGATCGGCGAACTCGCGCACCGCCTGCAAGGTGGTGTGCTGATGCAGCGGATCGAGCATGGATGTCGGTTCGTCGAGCAACAGGGTTTGCCCGGCCTGACCCGGCCAGAGTTGCGCCAGCACCCGCGCCAGATGCACGCGCTGACGCTCGCCACCGGACAATGCCAGATAGCTGCGCCCACCCAAGTGACCGGCATCGGCGGCGGCCAGCGCTGCCGCGACGATTTCATCATCACGTACGCGCCCGGTCTGGTACGGCAAACGGCCCATGCCGACGACCTCTTCCACGGCGAAGGCAAAATCCAGCGTCGAAACCTGCGGCAACACCGCCAGTCGTTGTGCCCGCTGCGTTCCGCTCCAGTGGCTCAACGTCTGACCATCGAGCGAGACATTGCCGTCGCTGGCGGGCAACTCACCACACAAGGCGCCGAGCAAGGTGCTTTTGCCGGCGCCGTTCGGTCCCAGCACGCCAAGCACTTGACCGGGTTCGAGCCTGAGCGTGACTCCACTGAGCACAGCCTTGCGGCCACGGCGGACATGCAGATTGTGCGCAGACAACATCAGGCACGCCCTCGCAGCAGCAGATAAAGGAAGAACGGCGCGCCGATAAACGCGGTGACAATGCCGATCGGCAACTCCGCCGGCGCCAGCGCCAAGCGCGCCACCAAATCGGCGAGTAATAACAGGCTTGCACCGGCCAGCACCGAGGCTGGCAGCAGAACTTTGTGATCCGGGCCGGCCAGCAGGCGCACCAGATGCGGCACCACCAGCCCGACAAAACCGATCATGCCCGCAGCCGCCACCGCCGCGCCGACACCCAGCGCTGTACAGAACACCAGTTCGCGCTTGAGCCGTTCGACATCGATGCCCAGATGACCGGCCTCGGATTCACCGAGCAACAAGGCATTCAATGCCTTGGCCCGACGCGGCAGCCACAGCGCCACGCCGATGGTGATGATCAGCAAGGGCCACAGCCGCGCGTAACTGGCGCCGTTGAGGCTGCCGAGGTTCCAGAAGGTCAGGGTGCGCAGCGTCGCGTCATCGGCCAGATAAGTGAACAGGCCGACCGCCGAACTGGCCAGCGCCGTCAGCGCGATACCGGCCAGCAACATGGTCGCCACGTGGGTCTGACCGTTGCGCCGGCCCAGCCGATAGACCAGCGCCGTCACCCCAAGACCACCAAGAAACGCACACACCGACAACAGATACGGCCCGAACCACTCCGGCAGGCCGCCGAATAAAGAACCGCCGACAATCGCAATCGCTGCGCCAAGTGCCGCGCCACTGGACACCCCGACCAGCCCCGGATCGGCCAGCGGATTACGAAACAGACCCTGCATCGCCACGCCGGACAGCGCCAGCACGCCACCGACCGCCAAGCCGAGCAAGGTTCGCGGCAGGCGGATCTGGCCGAGAATCAGCTCGGCCTGCTCCAGCCCCTCCGGCGCCAGCGGCACGCCAACCAGACGCAGCGCGGCGCGCAAAGTGTCAAACAGCGGCAGGCTCACCGGCCCCAATGCCAGCGACAGCCAGATCGCGAGCAGACACAACAATGTCAGGCCGATGAACAAGCCACGGGGTTTGACCAGTGTGGTCATTGGCCGCCCTTGGCCGGGTAGAAACCGTCCGTCAGGGTTTGCAAAGCAGCCGGCAACCGTGGCCCGAGACCGCCAACCAGCAGCGTCGGATCCAGCTCCATCACCCGCCCGCTCTTGGCAGCACGGCTGGAATTGAGGATCGGGTTTTCCTTGAACAATGCCGCTTTTGCGGCCTCGCCGGTCAGCGCACGGTCAGCGAACACCAGCACTTCGGGATCGAGGCTGGCGAGGGATTCGACAGAAAACGGTTTGTAGCCGCTATGCGTCGCAAGGTTGTGCCCGCCAGCCTGTTGCAGCAACCAATCGGCGGCAGTGTCCTTGCCGGCGATCAACGGCTTGCCGCCAGCGTGCCCGAGCAACAGCAACACGCCCGGAGCTTTCTGCGTGGCCTGCACTTGGGCAACGCGCGCTTTCTGCGCCTGGAGCTGCTGTTGATAACTCTGCAGCAGCTGCGCTGCCTGGCTTTGTGCGCCGAGCAACTGGCCCAGATGAGTGACATTCTTTTCCAATGTCGGCAGATCAGGCTGGGCTGAAAACAACTCGACCTTGACCTTGGCCGCTTTGACTTGCGCCAGAACCGGCGGCGGGCCCATTTCTTCGGTACCGACCAGAATGTCCGGGCGCAGGCTCAAGATGCCTTCGGCCGACAGGCTGCGCTGATAACCAATACTCGGCAGGGCCTGCAACGATTGGGGATGCTGACTGGTGGTGTCGACCCCAACCAGTTTTGACTCGCCACCCAGCGCGCTGACCCATTCCGACAGCGCGCCGCCAGCGCTGACCCAGCGTTGCGGTAAATCCGCTGCGCTCGCCTGATGGCTGAGAAAAAGGCCGACGCACAGTACGGCAACGCGGGTTTTCAGGCGCATACGCAGCTTCCTTGAACAAGGTTTCCCGGGCATCGGCGCAGCGAGCCAAGTATCCTCGGCAACGGCCAGACTCCCTGTGGGAGAAGGTCGCCATTTGATAATTGTTTGCATTTGAACGTCAAGCTCGGACATATCCAGACACGAGCGGACATTTGAGGATAGCCATGAAGTTTCTCTGCGCCGGCAGCGATCTGGCCGAAGCCGGCAGTCGCGGTTTCGAAATCGAAGGCAAAAAGCTGTTTGCCGTGCGTCGTGGCGGCAAGGTGTTTGTCTATTTCAATCGCTGCCCGCACCGGGGCGTCGGGCTGGAATGGCAGCCCGACCAGTTTCTCGATCCGAGCAATAGCCTGATCCAGTGCGCTACCCATGGCGCACTGTTTCTGATCGAGGACGGCGAATGCGTCGCCGGCCCCTGCGCCGGGCAGTCGCTCACGGCAATTGAATGCCGGGAAGATACACAAGGCGTGTGGGTCGACGTTTAACCGTTTAGCCGCACGTCGAGTCGGCGGTCGATGACCATTTCTTCGTGGTCAAGGCGCACACCGTAGGCCAACACCTCAACACCGCAGGCGACCGCTTCACGCAGCGCCTCGGCGTAAGCCCAATCGATTTCCTCGGCCGGGCGCACGGCATCGATGCCGGTGAGGTTCACGCAGTACAACTGCACCGCCCGAATGCCGTCGCGCGCCAGATGCGCCAGCTCGCGCAGATGTTTGGCGCCGCGCTGGGTCACCGCATCGGGAAACGCCGCCACCGCCGTGCCGTCGAAGCCGAGGGTGACGCTTTTGACTTCGACATACGCCGGGCCGCTGGGGTATTCGAGGCGGAAGTCGATGCGACTTTTTTCCTGTCCGTAGGCAACCTCACGCTTCAACGCGGTAAAGCCGTTCAACTCGGTGATCACGCCCGCCTGCAAGGCTTCTTCGACCAAGCCGTTGGCGCGCCCGGTGTTGACGCAAAACAGCCGGCCCTGCGGGGTTTCGCCAATTTCCCAAGTGCCGGGCAATTTGCGTTTCGGGTCATTGGAGCGACTGAACCAGACCTGCCCGCCCTCGACCTGGCAATTGAGCATCGAACCGGTGTTGGGGCAGTGAATGGTCAGCAATTCGCCGCTAACGGTTTCGATATCGGCGAGAAAACGCTTATATCGGCGAATCAGCCGCGCTTCTTCCAGAGCAGGATAAAAGCGCATCAGCCTTGCCAGCTCTTCAAGCCGCGCGCAATGCGCTCAACCGCTTCCTGCAAACGTGCGAGGTTCTGTGTGTAAGCGAAACGCACGTGATGGCCGGCTTGATAACGACCGAAATCCAGTCCCGGCGTAAAGGCAACGTGCTCGGTTTCGAGGAAATGTCGGCAGAATGCGAAGGCATCACCGCCGAAACGGCTGATATCGGCGTACAGATAAAACGCGCCTTCCGGCTCAACGGCGATGTTGAAACCGAGTTCACGCAGCGCCGGCAGGAGGAAGTCGCGACGGCGCGCAAACTCGGCGCGGCGTTCTTCGAGAATCGCAATGGTGGCCGGCTCGAAACAAGCCAGTGCCGCGTATTGCGCCATGCTTGGCGCGCTGATGTAGAGGTTCTGCGCGAGTTTTTCCAGCTCGCTGACCGCCGCATCCGGTGCGACCAGCCAGCCCAGGCGCCAGCCGGTCATGCCGAAATACTTGGAGAAACTGTTGAGGACAAATGCGCTGTCATCGACTTCCAGCACACTGGCGGCATCGGTGCCGTAAGTCAGGCCGTGGTAGATCTCATCCACCACCAAATGCCCGTGTCTGGCCTTGATCGCTGTGGATAATCCGCCCAGTTCATCGCGGGTCAGCAAAGTGCCCGTCGGGTTGGCCGGCGAAGCGACAAGGGCGCCGACACTGTCGTGATCCCAATGCCGCTCGACCAGATCCGGGGTCAGTTGATAACGCACCTCCGGCCCGACCGGCACCAATTGCGCCGCGCCTTCGACCAGCCGCAAGAAATGCCGATTGCACGGGTAGCCGGGGTCTGCCAACAGCCAGTGTTTACCCGGATCGACCAACAGGGCACTGGCCAGCAACAGCGCGCCGGAGCCGCCCGGCGTGATCAGAATCCGCCGTGGGTCGATATTCAGACCGTAACGCGATTGGTAGAACCCGGCGATCGCCTCGCGCAGTTCGGGAATGCCGCGGGCGGCGGTGTAACGGGTCTTGCCGGCGGTCAACGCGGCTTGTCCGGCGCGGATGATCGGCTCGGCGGTGGTGAAGTCCGGCTCGCCGATTTCCAGATGGATCACGTCGTGGCCTTCGGCCTGCAATTCATTGGCCCGCGCCAGCAGCGCCATCACATGGAACGGTTCGATCGCACGACTGCGCGTACTGTAGGGGCCCATTGGAATGCCTTCGACGGAAAAAAGAGACGATTCTACCTGTCTGCCGGAACGAGCGAGAACCCGTGAAGGTCACAGCCTCAAGAACGCTGGACTGTAACGATCTGAACGTACGCTCCAGGATTGACTAAAATCAGTGATTGAACAGGTCTCCCTTCCCACAGACACGGCTTGTCAGACATCTGCAAGCGCCACCCGCCGGGGGCTCGACATCCGGGAGTAGCGCAGGCTGATTTGATCTGGTAAGTTCGCCCGCTTGCAGCCGCAGGGCCGGCAGGTGTCGGTGATGGAGCAATCCTGCGCAATGGATTACAAGAGTAGAGGCGGTCTATTTCATGTCCACCCAAGCAAAGCAACAGCAGAAAGACACGATCAGCGGCTTCGAACCTTATGTTTCGAAGGCGGGTGAAGAGTACATGGGCGCTCCAATGCGCGCGCACTTCACCAAGATCCTGAACAAGTGGAAACTGGACTTGATGCAGGAAGTCGACCGCACGGTTGATCACATGAAAGACGAAGCGGCCAATTTCCCTGACCCGGCCGACCGTGCCAGCCAGGAAGAAGAGTTCGCCCTCGAACTGCGCGCCCGCGATCGCGAGCGCAAGCTGATCAAGAAAATCGACAAGACGCTGCAACTGATCGAAGACGAAGAGTACGGCTGGTGCGAGTCCTGCGGCATCGAGATCGGCGTCAAGCGCCTCGAAGCCCGCCCGACAGCGGATCTGTGCATCGACTGCAAGACCCTTGCGGAAATCAAGGAAAAGCAGGTCGGCAAGTAATCTCGGCCTGAACGAAAAACGGAGCGTGCGAACGCTCCGTTTTTGTTTCTGTGTTTTGCCCGCGGAACCTGCTTCTGCCTCTGTGGGAGCGAGCCTGCTCGCGAAAGCGTCCCTTCAGACAGCTCATTATTGCCTGACACAGCGCTTTCGCGAGCAGGCTCGCTCCCACAGAGGTAACCTGCTCAAATTCTGAATAGCCTTTATCGCCTCCATGACTGCCAAATCCCCCGCCTACATCGGCCGCTTCGCCCCCACCCCCAGTGGCCACCTGCACTTCGGTTCGCTGGTCGCTGCGTTGGCGTCTTACCTCGACGCCCGCTCCGTCGGTGGGCGCTGGCTGGTGCGCATGGAAGATCTCGATCCGCCGCGCGAAGAGCCCGGTGCGCAAGCGGCGATTCTCAAGGCGCTGGAAAGTTACGGCTTCGAATGGGACGGCGAAATGGTCCGCCAGAGCGATCGACACGCGGCTTATGCCGAAGTGCTCGACAGCCTGTTCAATCACGGTCTGGCCTACGCCTGCACCTGCTCGCGCAAACAACTGGAGCCCTATCACGGGATTTATCCGGGGTTTTGCCGCAATGCCGGGCATGAACAGCACGACGCCGCGATCCGCCTGCGCGTGCCGGAGCTGGAATACCACTTCATTGATCGCGTGCAGGGCGAATACCGCCAGCACCTGGGCCGCGACGTAGGCGACTTCGTCATCCGTCGGCGCGATGGTCTCTACGCCTATCAACTGGCGGTGGTGCTCGATGACGCCTGGCAAGGCATTACCGACATCGTGCGCGGCGCTGACCTGCTCGATTCGACGCCGCGTCAGCTGTACTTGCAAGAACTGCTCGGTCTGAAACAGCCGCGTTATCTGCACCTGCCGCTGATCACCCAGCCGGACGGCAACAAACTCGGCAAGTCCTACCGCTCGCCGCCGCTCGAAGCCGATCAGGCCACGCCGTTGCTGCTGCGGGCCTTGCGCGCGCTGGGGCAGAATCCCGGCACCGAACTGGCTCACGCTTCGCCGGGCGAACTGCTGGCCTGGGGCAGCGCGCATTGGGATGCCGACCGGATCCCGCGCACATTGACCCTGCCCGAAGCGCAACTGCAATGACGACACTTGCAGTCGCGCGCCCATCCGTTACCATCGCCGCACGTTTTCGGGCACGCGCATAAAAAAGAGAGGCCGGGATGTACATCTATCGCTTGGTCCTGCTTCTGGTCGTCGGGATCTACCTGTTCTCCCCCGCCATCATGGACTGGTGGATCGACGCGACGGGCGCCTGGTATCGCCCTTATCTGCTCTGGCTGATCCTGATTGTCGTGACCTTCATCCTGCAGAGCCAAAAAGATGCCGATGAGCTTTAGCCTGACCCAGATGATCCTGATCAGCGCCGCGTACCTGGCGGCGCTGTTCGGCGTTGCCTGGGTCAGCGAACGGGGCATGATCCCGCGCGCGATCATTCGCCACCCGTTGACCTACACCCTGTCGCTGGGGGTTTACGCCAGCGCCTGGGCGTTCTACGGCACGGTGGGCCTGGCCTATCAGTACGGTTACGGCTTTCTGTCCAGTTATCTCGGCGTGTCCGGTGCGTTTCTGCTGGCGCCGGTGCTGCTCTATCCGATCCTGAAGATCACCCGCACCTATCAACTGTCGTCGCTGGCCGATCTGTTTGCCTTCCGCTTTCGCAGCACCTGGGCCGGTGCGCTGACCACGATTTTCATGCTGATTGGCGTGCTGCCGTTGCTGGCCCTGCAGATTCAGGCCGTGGCCGACTCGATCGGCATTCTCACCGGAGAACGCGTGCAGAGCCGCGTGGCGTTGGCGTTCTGTGCGCTGATCATTCTGTTCACGATTTTCTTCGGTTCCCGGCACATCGCTACGCGCGAGAAACATGAAGGGCTGGTTTTTGCGATTGCCTTCGAATCGATCATCAAACTGATCGCTCTCGGCGGCGTTGGCCTGTACGCGCTGTATGGCGTGTTCGACGGCCCGCAACAGCTCGAACTGTGGCTGCTGCAAAACCAGACCGCTCTCGCCGCCCTGCACACGCCGTTGCAGGAAGGTCCGTGGCGCACGCTGCTGCTGGTGTTCTTCGCCTCGGCGATCGTGATGCCGCACATGTATCACATGACCTTTACGGAAAACCTCAATCCGCGCTCGCTGGTCAGCGCCAGTTGGGGCCTGCCGTTGTTTCTGCTGTTGATGAGTCTCGCCGTACCGCTGATTCTCTGGGCCGGGCTGAAACTCGGCGCCACCACCGACCCGGAATATTTCACCCTCGGCATCGGCATTGCCGCCAACAGCAAACCGCTGGCTTTGCTCGCCTATGTCGGTGGCCTGTCCGCCGCCAGTGGCCTGATCATCGTCACCACCCTGGCCTTGTCGGGCATGGCGCTGAACCATCTGGTGCTGCCGCTCTATCAGCCGCCGGCCGAGGGCAATATCTACCGCTGGCTGAAATGGACCCGCCGGGCGCTGATCGTGGCGATCATCATGGCCGGTTTCGGTTTCTACCTGATGCTCGGCGTCGAGCAGGATCTGGCCAACCTCGGCATCGTCGCGTTTGTTGCGACCCTGCAATTTCTGCCTGGGGTGTTGTCGGTGTTGTACTGGCCGACCGCCAACCGCCGTGGTTTCATTGCCGGTCTGCTGGCGGGGATCACGGTCTGGGTGGTGACCATGCTGCTGCCGCTGGTCGGCAATCTGCAGGGTTTCTATATCCCGCTGCTGAACATGATCTACGTGCTCGACGACACCAGTTGGCACATGGCGGCCATCGCCTCGCTGGCCGCCAACGTGCTGATGTTCACTTTGATCTCGCTGTTCACCAACGCCAGCCCGGAAGAAGCCAGCGCCGCCGAAGCCTGTGCGGTGGACAACGTGCGCCGCCCGCAACGCCGCGAGCTGCACGCCGCCTCGCCGCAGGAATTCGCCACGCAACTGGCCAAACCGCTCGGCGCCAAGGCAGCGCAGAAAGAAGTCGAGCAAGCGCTGC
The DNA here is from genome assembly GCF_979253165.1 of Pseudomonas sp. AC083. NCBI lineage: Bacteria > Pseudomonadati > Pseudomonadota > Gammaproteobacteria > Pseudomonadales > Pseudomonadaceae > Pseudomonas > Pseudomonas sp. AC083. The sequence continues at coordinate 132,437 of NZ_CEEDDH010000015.1, read as the reverse complement.
GCGACTTGTATCTGCCCTTCGATGAACGCCGGCCGTATGCCTTGCGCCGGTTGCGCGACCGCATTGAGGCCAACCTGTCCGGCCTGATGGGCCCGAGCGTTGCGCAGGATATGGTGGAAACTTTCCTGCCCTATAAGGCTGGCGGCGAAAACTACGTCACCGAAGACATTCACTTCATTGAAAGCCGTCTCGAGGATTACCACTCGCGCCTCACCGGCCTGGCCGCCGAGCTCGACGCCCTGCGCCGCTACCACCGCCAGACCTTGCAGGAACTGCCGATGGGCGTCTGCTCGCTGGCCAAGGATCAGGAGATCCTGATGTGGAACAAGGCGATGGAAGAGCTGACCGGCATCGCCGCGCAGCGAGTGGTCGGTTCTCGCTTGAGCACCATCGCCAACCCGTGGAAAGAACTGCTGCAAGGCTTTATCAACCTGCCCGACGAGCATTTGCACAAACAGCATCTGGCCCTCGATGGTCAGACCCGCTGGCTGAATCTGCACAAAGCGGCAATCGACGAGCCGTTGGCCCCGGGTAACAGTGGCCTGGTGTTACTGGTCGAGGATCTGACCGAAACGCAGATGCTCGAAGACAAACTGGTGCATTCCGAACGGCTGGCCAGCATCGGCAGACTCGCAGCGGGTGTGGCCCACGAAATCGGCAACCCGATCACCGGCATCGCCTGCCTGGCGCAGAACCTGCGCGAAGAGCGTGAAGACGACGGCGAGCTGACGGAAATCAGCGGGCAGATTCTCGAGCAGACCAAACGCGTCTCGCGCATCGTCCAGTCGCTGATGAGCTTCGCCCATGCCGGCAGCCATCAGCACAACGACGAACCAGTGTGTCTGGCCGAAGTCGCGCAGGACGCCATTGGACTGCTGGCGCTGAACCGGCGCAATTTCGAAGTGCAGTTCTACAACCTGTGCGATCCCGATCATTGGGTCGAAGGCGACCCGCAACGGCTCGCCCAGGTGCTGATCAATCTGCTCTCCAACGCCCGCGACGCCTCGCCGCCGCACAGTGCGGTACGGGTCAAGAGCGAAGCCGGCGAACACACGGTCGATCTGATCGTCGAAGACGAAGGCAGTGGCATTCCGTCGAGCATCATGGACCGATTGTTCGAACCTTTCTTCACCACCAAGGATCCGGGTGAAGGCACCGGTCTGGGCCTTGCACTGGTCTATTCCATCGTTGAAGAGCATTATGGACAAATCACCATCGACAGCCCGGCTGATGTACAAAGCCAACGCGGCACCCGTATCCGGGTGACCTTACCGCGTCATGTCGAAGCGACGTCCGCTGTGAACTGAGACCGTCGAGAGTATCGAATCAATGCCGCACATTTTGATCGTCGAAGACGAAACCATTATCCGCTCCGCCTTGCGCCGCCTGCTGGAACGCAACCAGTACCAGGTCAGCGAAGCCGGATCAGTGCAGGAAGCACAAGAACGCTTCACCATTCCTACGTTCGATCTGATCGTCAGCGACCTGCGCCTGCCGGGCGCTCCGGGCACCGAGCTGATCAAGCTCGGCCAGGGCACGCCGGTGCTGATCATGACCAGTTACGCCAGCCTGCGCTCGGCGGTCGACTCGATGAAAATGGGCGCGGTCGATTACATCGCCAAGCCGTTCGACCACGATGAAATGCTCCAGGCGGTTGCGCGGATCCTGCGCGATCGCCAGTCGGCGCCGGCTGCCGGCGAAGCTACGGCGAGCAAGCCTGCCGCTGGCAATGGCAAAGCTGCTGTGGATAACAGCAATGGTGAAATTGGCATCATCGGCTCCTGCCCACCGATGCAGGACCTGTACAGCAAGATCCGCAAAGTCGCGCCAACCGACTCCAACGTGTTGATTCAGGGTGAGTCCGGTACCGGTAAAGAACTGGTGGCCCGTGCCCTGCACAATCTGTCGAAACGCGCCAAGGCGCCGATGATTTCGGTGAACTGCGCGGCGATTCCGGAAAGCCTGATCGAATCAGAACTGTTCGGCCACGAGAAAGGCGCGTTCACCGGCGCCAGCGCCGGTCGCGCCGGTCTGGTTGAAGCGGCGGACGGCGGCACCTTGTTTCTCGATGAGATCGGCGAACTGCCCCTCGAAGCCCAGGCTCGCTTGCTGCGGGTTCTGCAGGAGGGCGAAATTCGCCGCGTAGGTTCGGTGCAGTCGCAGAAAGTCGATGTGCGCCTGATCGCTGCAACTCACCGCGATCTGAAGAGCCTGGCGAAAATCGGCCAGTTCCGTGAAGACCTTTATTACCGTCTGCACGTGATTGCCCTGAAGCTGCCGCCGCTGCGCGAGCGTGGCGCCGACGTCAACGAAATCGCCAATGCCTTCCTCGCTCGCCAGAGCGCGCGGATCAACCGCACCGACCTGAAATTCGCCGCCGATGCCGAACAGGCGATCCGGCACTATTCCTGGCCGGGTAACGTGCGTGAGCTGGAAAACGCCGTCGAGCGCGCGGTGATTCTCAGCGAAAGCCCGGAGATCTCGGCCGACCTGCTGGGCATCGACATCGAGCTGAGCGATCTGGAAGACGACGAGTTCATCGGTCTGCCGCCGCAAACCGGCGGTAACGCCAGCAACAGCAGCCATGAGCCGACCGAGGATCTGTCGCTGGAAGACTATTTCCAGCATTTCGTCCTCGAGCATCAGGACCACATGACCGAGACCGAACTGGCACGCAAACTCGGCGTCAGCCGCAAATGCCTGTGGGAACGCCGCCAGCGTCTGGGCATTCCACGGCGCAAGACCGGGGTTGCCAGCGAGAGCTGAGCGTTACCCACCGCGTGCGCGGGTAACGCATGACAATGTGAAAAAACTGTTACCGCAGTCGATTCACGTAACAGAAGCCGGGGTTATCGGTAACGAAACCCCGGCTTTTTTTCGCCCCTGCAAAATGGTTATATCGACCTAACCCCTTGTTTTACTGGGCTTGGCAAAAGTTGGCACGCACCCTGCTATATGTTTGGTACAAGAACAATAACAAGCAATGCACAAGACAATAAAAATAAGACGAATCGACTCACGCACAATAAAAACAAGACGGCGAGAGGCGCAGCTAACTGATTCTTTTGGAGAGGCGTTGTATTTGGGGCTTGCCCCACGACCAGGCCGAGAACAACAAAAACTGTCCTAAGACAGAGCCTGTACTGGTTGGATCGACAGATCACTGCAATTCAGCGACCAAAGCAATCCGTTTGCTCTTGACTCCCGATTGGGAGGGTCACGAAGGAAACACTTCGTGGCGAGGGCACTCAACAAAAACAAGAAGCCCGAATCAATAATAAAAAGAGCACGCAACTACTTCTTGGGGAGCTTCGGCTCCCCTTGTAGTTTCTCCCTTCCGTGAAATCCCCCCGTTTTCCTCACTCGACCCTTGTAGCTTGCGGCTTGCAGCTCATATCTGCTGCGTCCTACACCATCCCCCGACTAAATGCTAGAATCTGCGCCCATCATGCGGTCATTCTTTTGGTATGGCCGAACATTCCTTCAAACAGTGCATCCCATGCTGAAGAAGCTGTTCCAGTCATTCCGAACTCCCGTGCGTCGTACGCAACACATCCGCAGCACCCCTGAAGTGCTCAACAGCGGCCAACATTCGCTGCAGAAAACGCAGTTCAGCCGCTATGCGGTGAATATCGTCGAACGCCTGCAAGGTGCCGGTTACCAGGCTTATCTGGTCGGTGGTTGCGTGCGTGACATGCTGTTGGGCATCACGCCCAAGGATTTCGACGTCGCCACCAGCGCCACCCCCGAGCAGGTGCGTGCCGAATTCCGCAATGCGCGAATCATCGGCCGCCGGTTCAAGCTGGTGCACATCCATTTCGGTCGCGAAATCATTGAAGTCGCGACTTTCCGCGCCAATCACCCGGTCAACGAAGACGAGGAAGACAGCAACCAGTCTTCGCGCAACGAGAGCGGGCGCATTCTGCGCGACAACGTCTACGGCACCCTGGAAGAAGACGCGCAACGCCGCGATTTCACCATCAACGCCCTGTATTACGATCCGGTCAGTGAGCGCATTCTCGATTACGCCAATGGCGTGCATGACATCCGCAACCATCTGATCCGCCTGATCGGCGACCCGAGGCAGCGTTACCAGGAGGACCCGGTGCGCATGCTGCGGGCCGTGCGTTTCGCCGCCAAGCTCAACTTCGGTATCGAAAAGCACACCGTGCAGCCGATCCGTGAGCTGGCGCCGATGCTGCGCGAGATTCCGTCGGCGCGGCTGTTTGAAGAAGTGCTCAAGCTGTTCCTCTCCGGGCACGGCGCGATCACCTTTGAAATGCTGGTCGACCTGCAACTGTTCGCACCGCTGTTCCCGGCCAGTGCCGAGGCGCTGGAATACAACCCGGAATACACCCATACGCTGATCAGCGAAGCACTGACCAACACCGATCTGCGCATCAAGCAGAACAAACCGGTGACCCCGGCGTTCCTCTTTGCCGCTCTGCTCTGGCCGGCGCTGCCGGCGCGCGTGTTGCGTCTGCAGGAACGTGGCATGCCGCCGATTCCGGCGATGCAGGAAGCCGCTCATGAGCTGATCGCCGAACAGTGCCAGCGCATCGCGATTCCGAAGCGCTTCACCATGCCGATCCGCGAAATCTGGGACATGCAGGAACGCCTGCCACGCCGCAGTGGCAAACGCGCCGATCTGTTGCTGGACAACCCGCGCTTCCGTGCCGGTTACGATTTCCTCCTGCTGCGTGAAAGCGCCGGCGAGGAGACCGATGGCCTCGGCGAGTGGTGGACCGATTATCAGGACGCCAATGACAGCGAGCGTCGCGACATGATCCGCGACCTCAGCGGCAAGGCCGACGATGCCAGCGGCGCACCGCGCAAACGTCGCCGCAGCGGCGGTTCCAAGCGCAAGCGCGCCGGTGCTTCGAGCGCGACGGGCGAGTAAGCGATGGAACGCATCTACATCGGCCTGGGCAGCAACCTCGCTGACCCGGCCGACCAGTTGCGCAGCGCCATTGCGGCGCTGGGGCAATTGCCGCAGACGAGTCTTGCCGGCGTTTCAGCCTTTTATCAAAGCGATTCGCTGCTGCCGGGCCAGCCGCGTTACACCAACGCCGTCGCCGCGATCGACAGCTCGCTCGCACCGATCGAGCTGCTCGACGCCTTGCAAGCGATCGAAAATGCTCAGGGCCGCGAGCGTCTTGAGCGCTGGGGGCCACGCACGCTGGATCTGGATATTCTGCTGTTCGGCGATCGCCTGATCGATGAGCCACGGCTGAAGATCCCGCATTACCAGATTCAGGAGCGGGCGTTCGTTCTTTATCCCCTCGCTGAACTGGCACCGCAGGATCTGCGTCTTGCCGATGGCCGCACGCTGACAGACTTGCTGGCCGCCTGCCCGTTTGTCGGCCTTGAACGCCTCTCCCAGCCCTGACAAAAATCCGCTGTGAAATGTGGTTGTGTGGCGAGGGGATTTATCCCCGTTGGGTCGCGGAGCGGCCCCATGTTGTGTACAGCTTGGTCAGATTTGGGCCTGCTTCGCAGTCCAACGGGGATAAATCCCCTCGCCACAGGTCACCTGCCAATCTCGAGTTTTTGTCAGACAAAAATCCCCCGAATCAGGCCCGCCGCGCCGCTGAATCGCATCAGTAACGCCGGTAACACCGCCCGCGTAACAATGCGGTAACACACGCAATTGACTTCCTGTTGGCTCATCACGACTATAGGCGTCCCGCTGCCGCCAACCCGGTATGAACGGGCGCAATCCAGGCCTTTCAAAGCACGACACAAGACCGTGCGCCTGAGTAGATGAAGAATCACGCGCGTGACTCGCAGCAGTTTCCAGAGCGCCTGAACGAGGATTTTTTACATGCCAGCCATCACCCTGACCACGCTCCAGAGCCTCAAGCAGAAAGGTGAAAAAATCACCATGCTGACCTGCTATGACGCGACCTTCGCCCACGCCTGCAACGAGGCCGGTGTCGAAGTGCTGCTGGTCGGCGACTCCCTCGGCATGGTTCTGCAGGGTCATGACAGCACCCTGCCGGTGACCACGGCGGAAATGGCCTACCACGTCGCCAGTGTCAAGCGCGGCAATGGCGATGCCCTGATCCTCGCCGACCTGCCGTTCATGGCCAACGCCACCCTCGAACAGACCATGACCAACAGCGCCATGCTGATGCAGGCCGGCGCGCACATGGTCAAGGTCGAAGGTCAGCTGTGGCTGGCGGAGTCGATTCGCCTGCTCGCCGAGCGCGGTGTGCCGGTGTGTGCGCACATGGGCCTGACCCCGCAAGCGGTGAACATCCTCGGTGGCTATAAAGTGCAGGGCCGCAACGAGAATCAGGCGCGGCAGATGCGTGCCGATGCGATCGCGCTGGAGCAGGCCGGTGCGGCCATGCTGTTGCTCGAGTGCGTGCCGAGCGAACTGGCGGCAGAAATCAGCCAGGCCGTGGGCATTCCGGTGATCGGTATCGGTGCCGGCAACGCTACCGACGGCCAGGTGCTGGTATTGCACGACATGCTCGGCCTGTCGATCACCGGCCGCGTACCCAAATTCGTCAAAAACTTCATGCAAGGTCAGGACAGCATCCAGTCCGCGCTGAAGGCTTACGTCAGCGAAGTCAAAGCCACCACGTTCCCCGGCATCGAACACGGATTCTCTGCATGAACACCGTCAAAACCGTACGCGAACTGCGCGCCGCCGTCGCCCGCGCGCGCAGTGAAGGCAAGCGCATCGGCTTCGTGCCGACCATGGGCAACCTGCACAGCGGCCACGTCGCCCTGATCACCAAAGCTACCCAGCGAGTCGATTTCGTGGTTGCGAGTATTTTCGTCAACCCGCTGCAATTCGGCGCCGGCGAAGACCTCGACAAATACCCGCGCACCCTCACCGCCGATCAGGAAAAGCTTCTCGAAGCCGGTTGCGACCTGCTGTTTGCGCCGACGGTTGAAGAGATGTACCCGGACGGCATGGCCGGGCAAACCCGGGTCAGCGTGCCGCAATTGTCCGAAGGCCTGTGTGGCGCCAGCCGTCCGGGGCACTTCGAAGGTGTGGCGACGGTGGTCAGCAAGCTGTTCAACATGGTCCAGCCGGACCTGGCGATTTTCGGCCAGAAGGATTACCAGCAACTGGCGGTGATCCGCGCACTGGTGCATGACCTGAACATGCCGATCCAGATCATCGGCGAGCCGACCGTGCGTGCTGCGGACGGTCTGGCGCTGTCGTCGCGCAACGGCTTCCTCAGTGAAGATCAGCGCGCCGTGGCACCGGTGGTGTATCGCGTGCTGAGCAGCATTGCCGAAGCGATCAAGCAAGGTGAGCGCGATTACCCGGCGCTGATCGCTGCGCAGTTGCAGCTGCTGGAAGCGGCAGGGCTGCGTCCGGATTATCTGGAAATCCGCCATGGCCTGACCTTGCGTCCGGCGACGGCGGAAGATCGCGATCTGGTGATTCTGGCGGCAGCGTTCCTCGGCACTACGCGGCTGATCGACAACCTGCACCTGAACCTCGATAGCCCGATTTAAGCAGCAACGAATTTCCCTGTGGGAGCGAGCCTGCTCGCGAAGGCGGTGTATCAGCGACTTATAAGTTGCCTGACACGCCGCCTTCGCGGGCAGGCCCGCTCCCACAGGTGTTTTGGGTCCATGCCGGTTGGGCGAAAGTCTTCCGGCCCCTCCGTTTGTCGGCCAGATTCCTTTGCGGATGTTAAAAAAGTACAGGGATCTGGTCAGACAAAGTCAAGACAGAACGCAGCGCGAGGTTTACTGTATTCGCCCTGTGTCCAGATCTCGTGTCGACGCAGTTGATCCCATGCGCTAAATACCCGTGGTTGATCTGTACCGTGTTCAAAAGGCCGTTCAAGTAAAAAGGAAAACCGCAGCGATGGCGTACTACCGCACTCCTCACGACGTTACCGCTCTGCCCGCCTGGCAAGCGTTGAAAGATCACCGCCAAGCCATGCAGGATTTCAGCATGCGCGAAGCCTTCAACGCCGATCCGCAGCGTTTCAATCAGTTCACCCTCAGCAGCTGCGGTCTGTTTCTCGACTATTCGAAGAATTTGATCAACGCCGAGACCCGCAACCTGCTCGTGGGCCTGGCCAATGAAGTCGATCTGAAGGGCGCGATCAAAGCGCTGTTCGACGGCGAAATCGTCAACGCCTCCGAAGGCCGCCCGGCACTCCACACCGCCCTGCGCCGCCCGGTCGGCGACAAGTTGTCGGTCAACGGCGTCAACGTGATGCCGGAAGTGCACAAGGTGCTGAACCAGATCACCGATCTGGTCGGCCGCATTCACGATGGCTTGTGGCGTGGCTACACCGAGAAGCCGATCACTGACGTGGTCAATATCGGTATCGGTGGTTCGTTCCTCGGTCCTGAGCTGGTCTCCGAAGCGCTGCTGTCCTACGCGCAGAAAGGCGTACGTTGCCACTATCTGGCAAACATCGACGGCAGCGAATTCCACGAGCTGACGCAGAAACTGCGCGCCGAGACCACGCTGTTCATCGTTTCGTCGAAGTCGTTCAACACCCTCGAAACCCTGAAGAACGCGCAGGCCGCCCGCGCCTGGTACTTGGCGCAGGGCGGCTCGGAAGCCGAGCTGTATCGCCACTTCATCGCTGTGTCGAGCAACAACGCCGCCGCTGTGGCTTTCGGGATTCGCGAAGAAAACATCTTCCCGATGTGGGACTGGGTCGGCGGGCGCTACTCGCTGTGGTCGGCGATCGGTTTGCCGATTGCGCTGGCCATCGGCATGTCCAACTTCAAAGAACTGCTGTCCGGTGCCTACACCATGGACCAGCATTTCCAGACCGCGCCGTTCGAACAGAACATGCCAGTGCTGCTGGCCCTGCTCGGCGTGTGGTACGGCAACTTCTGGGGTGCGCAGAGCCACGCGATCCTGCCGTACGACCACTACCTGCGCAACATCACCAAGCACTTGCAACAGCTGGACATGGAGTCCAACGGCAAGAGCGTGCGTCAGGACGGCACCTCGGTGTCGACCGATACCGGCCCGGTGATCTGGGGCGGCGTCGGATGCAACGGTCAGCACGCTTACCACCAGTTGCTGCACCAGGGCACCCAACTGATCCCGGCCGACTTCATCGTGCCGATCGTCAGCTTCAACCCGGTTTCCGACCATCACCAGTGGCTGTACGCCAACTGCCTGTCGCAGAGCCAGGCGCTCATGCTCGGCAAGACCCTGCCGGAAGCCGAAGCCGAGCTGCGCGACAAAGGCATGGGCGAAGACGACGTGCGCAAACTGGCGCCGCACAAGGTGATCCCGGGCAATCGTCCGAGCAACACCCTGGTGGTCGAACGCATCAGCCCGCGTCGCCTCGGCGCGCTGGTTGCGATGTATGAGCACAAAGTGTTCGTGCAAAGCGTGGTCTGGGGCATCAACGCCTTCGACCAGTGGGGCGTAGAACTGGGCAAGGAATTGGGCAAAGGCGTCTACAACCGCCTGGTCGGCAGCGACGAGACCGTGGCTGACGATGCCTCGACTCAAGGCCTGATCAACTACTTCCGCGGGCGTCACCGCGGCTGATCAAAGCCTTAGGGCACAACGCTGTTCCCCTGTGGGAGCGAGCCTGCTCGCGAAATCGGTGCGTCATTCAACACTGTGTTGACTGATCCGCCGCCTTCGCAAACAGGCTCGCTCCCACAGTTGTTTTGGCGCATGACTTGAACCTGTGCAGCGCTCGGCGCATCTTTATTCGTGTCGCACCACAAGAATAAGGAACCGTCATGTTCGATATCAGCACGTTCCCCAAAGCCGATGCCGTGCACCAGGCCGCTCAGTTGAGCCAGGACGAGTATCGGCGCCTGTACCGCGAATCGATTGAACACCCCAGCGCCTTCTGGGCCGAGCAGGCCACGCGTTTCCTCGATTGGAGCACGCCGTGGCAGACCGTTCAGCGCTATGACCTGAAAACCGGAGAAGCCGCCTGGTTTGCCGGCGGCAAGCTCAACGTCAGCTACAACTGCATCGACCGTCACCTCAAGCAACGCGGCGAGCAGACCGCCCTGCTCTGGGAAGGCGACGACCCAGCCGAGTCGGCGCAGATCACTTACAACAAACTCCATCACCACGTCTGCCGTTTGGCCAACGTGCTGAAAAGCCGTGGCGTAAAGAAAGGCGACCGGGTGTGCATCTACATGCCGATGATCCCCGAAGCCGCCTACGCCATGCTCGCCTGCGCGCGAATCGGCGCGATCCATTCGGTGGTGTTCGGCGGATTTTCTCCGGATTCCCTGCGTGATCGAATTCTCGACGCCGACTGCCGTACCGTGATCACGGCCGATGAAGGCGTGCGCGGCGGCCGCTTCGTGCCACTGAAAAACAACGTCGACAAAGCCCTGCAAAGTTGCCCGAACGTCAGCACCGTCGTGGTGGTCGAGCGCACGCAGGGCCAGGTCGATTGGGTCGAGGGCCGTGACCTCTGGTACCACCAGGCCGTGCGTGAGGTCAGCGACGACTGCCCGCCGGAACCGATGGACGCCGAAGATCCGCTGTTCATCCTCTACACCTCCGGCAGCACTGGCAAACCCAAAGGCGTGCTGCACACCACCGGCGGCTATCTGCTGCAAGCGGCGATGACCTTCAAATATGTGCTCGACTACCGCGACGGCGAAGTGTTCTGGTGCACCGCCGACGTCGGCTGGGTCACCGGCCACAGTTACATCGTCTACGGGCCGCTGGCCAACGGTGCGACCACACTGATGTTCGAAGGCGTGCCGAGCTACCCGAGCAGTTCGCGTTTCTGGCAGGTTATCGACAAACACAAGGTCAACATTTTCTACACCGCACCGACCGCGCTGCGCGCGCTGATGCGCGAAGGCGCCGGACCGTTGAAGGAAACTTCACGCGCCAGCCTCAGATTGCTCGGCAGCGTCGGTGAGCCGATCAACCCGGAAGCGTGGGAATGGTATTTCAATGCTGTCGGTGAACAGCGCTGCCCGATCGTCGACACCTGGTGGCAGACCGAAACCGGCGGCATCATGCTCAGCCCGCTGGTCAGCGCCCAACGAATCAAACCCGGCTGCGCCACGCAACCGATGTTCGGTGTGCAACCGGTGTTGCTTGACGAAGTCGGCAAGGAAATCAAAGGCGCCGGCAGTGGCGTGCTGGCGATCAAATCGAGCTGGCCGGCGCAGATTCGCAGCGTCTACGGCGATCCGCAGCGGATGATCGACACCTACTTCAAACCCTATCCCGGCTACTACTTCACCGGCGACGGCGCCCGCCGTGACGAGGACGGCGATTACTGGATCACCGGACGCATCGATGATGTGATCAACGTCTCCGGCCACCGCATCGGCACCGCCGAAGTGGAAAGCGCCCTGGTGCTGCACGACAGCATCGCCGAGGCCGCCGTGGTCGGTTATCCCCACGACGTCAAAGGCCAGGGCATCTACGCATTCGTCACGCCAATGAACGGCACTGAGGCCAACGAAGAGCTGAAGAAGGACCTGCTGGCGCATGTCAGCAAGGAGATCGGCAGCTTCGCCAAACCGGACCTGATCCAGTGGGCGCCGGCATTGCCGAAGACCCGTTCGGGCAAGATCATGCGGCGGATTCTGCGCAAGATTGCCTGCAATGAGCTCGACAGCCTTGGCGATACTTCGACGCTGGCTGATCCAAGTGTGGTGCAGGACCTCGTCGACAAGCGGCTCAATACTTGAGAGCTGCAAGTTTCTAGCTACAAACTGCAAGCTAAAGCGGTCCGCGCAGCTTTTCGCTTTTAGCTTGCAGCTAGAAACTTGCCGCTTGTAGCTCCCCGACTGCTAAGCTTCGCGTTTTTTCAGCAAGGCGCCCGCATGTCTTCCTTGAATCAGGCGCTGCGCGCCGCCCTCGATCAACGCCAGGACCTGCTCGCTGCGCTGCACAGCCAGGGCACCGATTGCTATCGGCTGTTCCATGGCAGCCAGGAAGGTGCCGGCGGCCTGACCATCGACCGCTACGGCCCGCAACTGCTGGTGCAGAGTTTTCACCAGACGCTCGAACGTGACGACCTGCTGCAACTGCACGCCATGGTCAACCAGACCCTGGGCTTCGACACCCTGCTGGTCTACAACGACCGCTCCCGTGGCAACTCGCGGATCGATCGTGAGGACAGCGTCTATAAAGCCGATGACGCCGCACTGGCGGATCTGGTCGGGCACGAATGGGGGCTGAACTATCGCGTGCGCGGGCGCCATGCCGGGCAGGATCCGCTGCTGTTCCTCGACCTGCGCAACACGCGCGGCTGGGTCAAGGACCACGCGCAAGGCAAAAGCGTGCTCAACCTGTTCGCTTACACCTGTGGTGTTGGCCTCAGTGCAGCGGCGGGCGGTGCGCGCGAGGTGTGCAACCTCGATTTTGCCGAGGGCAATCTGGCGGTCGGTCGCGAGAATGGTTTGCTCAACCCGCAGCTGCCGCCGATGCAATTCATTCAGTCCGATTACTTTCCGGCGATCCGTCAGCTCGCTGGCCTGCCGATCAGCGTGCGTCGCGGGCAGAAGCTGCCGAGCTATCAGCGCCTCGAACAGCGCCAATACGATCTGGTCCTGCTCGATCCGCCGGCCTGGGCGAAAAGTGCATTCGGCACCGTCGATCTGCTGCGCGATTATCAGAGCCTGCTCAAACCCGCGCTGCTGACCACCGCTGACAACGGCGTGCTGATCTGCTGCAACAACCTGGCGAAAGTCAGCATGGACGACTGGCGCGAACAAGTGTTGCGCTGCGCCGAAAAGGCCGGCCGCCCGGTGCGCGAATGGAGCGTGATGACCCCGGGTGCCGACTTTCCCTCGCGGGACCAGCAGCCACCGTTGAAGACGCTTATTCTACAGCTGTGATCCTCGACTGAAGTCATAACCTGTGGGAGCTGGCTTGCCAGCGATGACGGTACGTCGATCTACATCATTGTTGTCTGAGCCACCGCAATCGCTGGCAAGCCAGCTCCCACAGGGTTATGTGGTGTTCAATATTTCTGAACAATCCTGTCCCACATCAAGCACTTCGGAACCAGAATCGCGTGCCATACTCCAAGGCACTCCGATTCAGACAGATGAAGCCGCACATGCCCAAAGGATTGATTCGCGCGATTGGCGCACTGCTGACAGCCCTGGCCCTCTACAGCCTGCTGGGGTTTCTGATCCTGCCGGGCATTACCTTGCGCGTGGCCAACCAGCAACTGGCCAACTACGCCACGGTGCCGGCGCATCTGCAGCGTATCGAACTCAACCCCTTCAGCCTTGAGGTCACCCTGTGGGGCCTGATCATCGGCGAACCGGGCAAGGAGCAGGTCGGCTTCGATCGCCTCTATGCCAACCTGCAAATCGACAGCCTGTGGACCAAAGCGCTGCATCTGTCCGACATCGAACTGGACAAACCCAAAAGCGAAATCCTCTTCGCGAAGGACGGCAAGCTCAACCTGCTCGGCCTGTTCAACCTGCCGCCGAGCGAGCCGACACCCGCCGATCCCGACGCCAAGCCGTTCCCGCTGCGTATCGACAACATCAAACTGGCCGGCGGCGTGGTGCATTTCGAGGATATGCGGCCCAGTGAGCCGATCGAATTTCTTTACGACGACCTCAGTTTCGAGCTGAAAAACCTCAGCACCCTGCCCGAGGACAGCGCCGACATGACCCTCGTCGCCATCGGCCCCGCTGGCGGGCGGATCGACTGGACCGGCAATTTCAGCCTGATCCCGTTCACCTCCGAAGGCACGCTGAAAGTCACCGATGGCCAGATGAAATCCTTCTGGCCCTACGTGCGCGACGCCGTGCCGCTGGTGCTGGAAAACGGCGTGGTCAGCCTCAGCACCGAGTACAAACTCAACCTGTCGAAACAAACCGAACTGCTGCTGAACAACGTCGCGGTGAGCATTGCGCCATTCGCCATCAAGGCTCCGGACGGACGTCCGCTGGCCAGGCTTGAACGCCTCGACGTCAGCGAAACCTCGCTGGACCTGGCCAAGCAGCAAGTGGTGGTCGGCAAGATCCGCAGCAACAAACTGGAAACCTGGGCGGCGCTGGAAGCCGACGGCCAACTGGACTGGCAGAAGCTGTTCGCCAGCCAACCGTCGAAACCGGCGGCCAAAGCCGCTGCCGAACCTACGGACACACCGGCCGCCGCCGACTCGCCGAAACCTGAACCAAGCGCACCGAGCAAGCCATGGCAGGTGCTGGTCAAGGATGTGCAACTGCGCAACTACACGGTCCATCTCGCTGACCGCTCGGCGCAACCGGCGGTGGCGCTGGACATCACTCCGCTGAACGTCGACCTGCAGGATTTCGACAGCCTCAACGGCTCGCCTTTCAAGCTCAAGCTCGACAGCGGCCTGGGCAAGCAAGGCAAGATCAGCGCCGACGGCACGGTCAATCTGGCCCCGGTCAACGCACAGCTGAACGTGAAAACCGAGGACGTCGACCTGCGTGTCGCGCAGTCCTACATCAACCCGTTCATTCGCCTGGAACTGCGCAGCGGTATGCTCGGCAGTGACCTCAAGGTCAATCTGAAAAGCACCGAGCCACTGGCCCTCAGCGTTACCGGCCGCGCGCAGATCGATCAACTGCACACCCTCGATACGCTGAAGACCCGCGACTTCCTCAAATGGCAGCAAGTGGTGGTCGACGGCATCAATTATCAGCACGGCGACAGCCTGTCGATCGACAAGGTCAACCTGTTGCAGCCGTATGTGCGCTTCATGATCAACGACGATCGCACCACCAACGTCGATGACCTGCTGATCCCGCAACCGGCCGACAGCGGTGCAAAAAGCACCGCAGCCAAACCGGCCGGCAAGGACAAACCACTGGGCATTCACATCGGTGCGATTGCGATCAACGACGGCTCGGCCAACTTCGCCGACTTCAGCCTGACGCCGAATTTCGCCACCGCCGTGCAGCAGCTCAACGGTCAGATCGGCACCATCGACAGCCGTCAGGCAAAACCGGCCAGCGTCGACATCAAAGGCAAGGTCGACCGTTATGCGCCGGTGACCATCAAGGGGGCGGTCAATCCGTTCGACCCGATGGCCAGTCTCGACATCGCCACCAGTTTCAAGCGCGTCGAACTGACGACCCTGACGCCCTACTCCGGCAAATTCGCCGGCTACCGCATCCGCAAGGGCCGGCTCAACCTTGATCTGCACTACCTGATCACCAAAGGCCAACTGAAAGCCGAGAACAAAGTCGTCGTCGAGCAGCTGCAACTGGGCGAGAAGGTCGACAGCCCTGATGCAGTAAGTTTGCCGCTGAAACTGGCGATCGCCCTGCTCAAGGACGTCGACGGCAAGATCTCCATCGAATTGCCGGTGACCGGCGACCTGAATAATCCACAGTTCAGCGTGATGCCGATCGTCTGGCAGACCCTGCGCAATTTGATCGTCAAAGCCGCCGCCGCACCGTTCAAAATGATCGGCGGGTTGGTCAGCGGCGGCGGCTCCGAAGACCTCGGCACGGTGTCCTTCGCGCCGGGCTCCAGCGATCTGAGCAAAGACGCCGAAGCGGCGCTGGTGAAACTGTCGCAAGCGCTGAAGGAACGTCCGGCGCTGCGCCTGGAAATCGAAGGCACTGCCGCGAAGAGCAGTGATGGGCCACTGCTGGCCGAGCAACGTCTGGAACGCGAATACCAATACAACTACTACAAGATGCTCCAGCGCCGTGGCGACAAAGTCCCGGCCCAGGCCTCGCTGCTGCAAGTGCCCGAAAGCGAGAAAGGCGCGTTGCTCGAAGGGATTTACCGCACCCGCCTGAAAACCCAGCCACCGGCAGAATGGAAAGACTTGGGCAAGGAAGAGCGCACGGCGAAAATGCGCCAGGGCGTGATCGCGTTCTGGAGCGGCAGCGAGGTGCTGTTGCGACAGTTGGGCCAGGATCGCGCCAGCACCATCAAGGATTACCTGGTCGACAAGGGCAAGCTCGAAGATGACCGCGTGTACTTCATCGACGCGAACCTCGGCGAGGCCGAAAGCGATGGCCGCGTGGTCACGCAAATGCACCTGGATGCCGAATGACCGTGCGTAACTGGCTGGCTGTGCTCGCGCTGACCTGCGCCGCCGGCCACGCGTCGGCGTCGGATACATTGCGCTGCGCCAGCCAGTTGATCAGCCTCGGCGACCGCGCCAACGAAGTGCTGCAAAAATGTGGCGAGCCGGTCAGTCGCGACGTGCTCGGCTACAAGCGCAGTGCCAATCGCCGCGAAGAGTTTCAGGTCGAGGAATGGACCTACGGCCCGAACAACGGCATGTATCAATACCTGCGCTTCGAAGGCAATCGCCTGCGGCAGATCAACAGCAAACGCGGTAACTGAGAAGAGCAAAAGATCGCAGCCTTCGGCAGCTCCTACATTTGGAATGCATTTCCCTGTAGGAGCTGCCGAAGGCTGCGATCTTTTGATTCTCGAAATAGAACAGGCCCCGACACAAGTGCCGGGGCCTGTAATGGTCACATCCGTGTGACCGTTCGCATGAACTCTAAAGTTGCGGCAGACGTATTGCTCGGCCCGTCTGTCGCGTCTTCTCCCGGTTCAGGCGAGAAGTCTTGCCTTACTCGGCTTTCAGGCCGTCAGCGGAGACCGCTTTAACGCCTTTGATTTTCTTGGCAATGCCCACGGCGACTTCTTTCTGCGACTCGGTTACCGCAGTGGTCGACGACAGGGAAACTACACCCTTGTTGGTTTCGACTTTGATGTCGGTGCCTGGAATGCCTTTTTCGGTAACCAGGTCAGCTTTGACCTTGGTGGTGATCCAGGTGTCGCTGGTATCTTGTTTCATTTCGGTAACTTCACCGGCAGCCAGAACCATTGGCGCTTGGGTAGCCTGAGCGGACTGGGCGAAAGCGCCACCAGCCATGGTCAGGGTCAGAGCGGTAGCAGCGGCAGTGATAGCGAACTTCTTCATACGAGTAACTCCTGTTTTTACTGGAAGTCTGCTGTAACGCTTGTCAGCAGGGTTACCGGAGATATTGCGAACGCTGTGCCAACTTTTTCGTCCGCATAAAACCTTTTAAAAACAATAGGTTATAAAAAACGCTGATTTTCATTTTCATGCAAAATGCATGACTCAGCGCAATTTCGCATGCAAGTTGCGGTTTTTCGGAAAGTTCATAAGCTGCTGAAATTATTGGAGCTTTTGTGAACAGGTGACGATACGAAAATGCCCCGCAGTGCGGGGCATTTCCAGTTCAGAAGGCAACGTGATTACGCACCGCTGGCCGTGCAGCCACGAGGCGCGTAGTCCGAGTTGACAGTGGTCGCGCAGGTCCACACGCCGGAGGTATTACCCGTAGCGGAACCGGAACGGGAGAGAGTAATGGTCCTACCCAACACCGGACCCGGTGCATTGAGCAGGGTGCAGGTGACTGTGCCTTCGCCAGTCGCGGCTGTGCCTGTAACTGCCAACGTACAGTTGGAAGTAGTAGTCGCACCATTAGCAACGTTGGCCAGAGTTGGAGCTGTGCCTTGATTGATCGTGTCCTCGAACGGCACTTTCAATGCGCTGATCTCCGCCAACCCCGCCGTCACCTTCGACCGCGCCTGATATTTCGAATACTGAGGCAGGGCGATAGTCGCCAGAATGCCGATGATCGCCACGACGATCAGCAGCTCGATCAATGTAAAGCCTTGTTGTTTTTTCATAGACACGCTCCATGCATGAGTCGAAATCTCATGATCTGAACAAGGCTCAGCACAGCCCATGCCAACGCCTTTCAGGCCCCGCCTGCTGGGCGCGCGCAATTTCCTGCGCCGTTTCCTACAACCCGCAACCGCACTATCTGACACTTTTTGTCACCTGCACCGGCCGTGTTTGGCGCTGTCACTTGACTAGGCTATAAGTCATGAACGGCAAGCGTGCGGAATCCCCATGAATGACATCGCTCTGAGCGGTCTGGCCAAGCAATTGGTCCAGGCCGAACTGCTCACGGAAACAAGTGCCCGGCAATCCTGGGCGCAGGCCCAGCGCAATCGCGTGTCGCTGGTCAATTACCTGGTACACAACAAACTGGTCAACAGCCGGCAAATTGCCGAGATCGCTTCCGAACATTTCGGCATGGCCCTGCTCGATTTGCATTGCCTCGACAAAGAGACTCAGCCCAAGGGCCTGGTCAGTGAAAAACTGGTTCGTCAGCATTGCGCCCTGCCCTTGTGGCGGCGCGGCAACAAATTGTTCGTGGGCCTTTCCGACCCGAGCAACCAGCAGGCGATCAGCGACATCCAGTTCAGCACCGGCCTGAGCACCGAAGCGATTCTGGTCGAGGACGACAAACTCAGCGACGCCATCGACAAGTTCTTCGACAGCCACGCCTCGGGTCTGGAAGAAATGGCCGATGTCGATCTCGACGGCCTCGACGTCGAGTCCATCGATGACAACAAACAGGACGTGATCGGCGGCCTCGATGCCGACGACGCCCCGGTCGTACGTTTTGTGCACAAAATGCTGCTCGATGCGATCAAGAGCGGCTCGTCCGACCTGCATTTCGAGCCGTACGAAAAAAACTACCGGGTGCGCATGCGCACCGACGGCATGCTGCGCGAGGTGGCCAAGCCGCCGATCCAGTTGGCCGGGCGCATTGCCGCGCGCTTGAAGGTAATGGCCAGTCTGGATATTTCCGAACGACGCAAACCCCAGGACGGGCGGATCAAGATGCGCCTGTCGAAAAGCAAATCCATCGATTTTCGCGTCAACACCTTGCCGACCCTGTGGGGCGAAAAAGTGGTGATCCGGATCCTCGACCCGTCCAGTGCGCAGATGGGCATCGATGCGCTGGGCTACGAGGCCGAACAAAAAGCCTTGTACCTGGCCGCGCTGAAACAGCCGCAAGGGATGATTCTGGTCACCGGCCCCACCGGTTCCGGTAAAACCGTGTCGCTGTACACCGGACTGAACATCCTCAACACCGTCGACATCAACATTTCCACCGCCGAAGACCCGGTGGAAATCAACATGGAAGGCATCAATCAGGTCAACGTCAATCCTCGGCAAGGGCTGGACTTCGCCCAGGCGCTGCGCTCGTTTCTGCGTCAGGACCCGGACGTGATCATGGTCGGCGAGATCCGCGATCTGGAAACCGCCGAGATCGCGATCAAGGCCGCGCAGACCGGCCACCTGGTGCTGTCGACCCTGCACACCAATAGCGCAGCGGAAACCCTCACGCGCCTGCACAACATGGGCATTCCCGGATTCAACATCGCCACCTCGGTCAGCCTGATCATCGCCCAGCGTCTGGCGCGCAAGTTGTGCGCGCACTGCAAGCGGCCGCTGGAAATCCCGCACGAAACCTTGCTCAAGGAAGGCTTCCCCGAGGAACGCATCGGCCATTTCACGATCTACGAGCCGGTCGGTTGCGATCACTGCAACGGCGGTTACAAAGGACGCGTGGGGATTTATGAAGTGGTAAAGAACACACCGGACCTGCAACGGTTGATCATGGCCGAAGGCAATTCGCTGGAAATCGACATTCAGATGCGCCGCGACGGTTTCGCCGATCTGCGCACTTCCGGGCTGTACAAGGCCATGCAAGGCATCACCAGCCTTGAGGAAATCAACCGGGTCACCAAGGATTGAACATGGCGGTCAAGGCAGCAAAAGTCAGCATTTACGCCTGGGAAGGCACCGACCGCAAAGGCAGCAAAGTCAGCGGCGAACTAAGCGGACAGAACCCCGCACTGATCAAGGCGCAGCTGCGCAAACAGGGGATCAACCCGGGCAAGGTGCGCAAGAAGTCCGCCTCCCTGCTGACCTTGGGCAAACGCATCAAACCGCAGGACATCGCCCTGTTCACCCGGCAGATGGCAACGATGATGAAGGCCGGTGTACCGCTGTTGCAGTCCTTCGACATCATCGGCGAAGGCTTCGAAAACCCGGCCATGCGCAAGCTGGTCGATGAGGTCAAACAGGAAGTTGCCGCCGGTAACAGCTTCGCCACGGCCCTGCGCAAGAAGCCGCAATACTTCGACGAGTTGTACTGCAACCTGGTCGACGCCGGCGAACAGTCCGGTGCCCTCGACACGTTGCTCGAACGAGTGGCGACCTATAAGGAAAAAAGCGAAGCGCTCAAGGCCAAGATCAAGAAAGCCATGACCTACCCCACCGCCGTGGTGCTGGTGGCGGCGGTGGTGACCGGCATTCTGCTGGTCAAAGTGGTGCCGCAGTTCCAGTCGGTATTCTCCGGGTTCGGCGCAGAACTGCCGGGCTTCACCCTGATGATCATCAGCCTGTCGGAATTCATGCAGCAGTGGTGGTGGGCGATTCTGTTTGCACTGGTGGCAGCGTTTTTCGGCACTCGTCACGCGCTGAAGACCTCGCAGGCCCTGCGCGACCGGCGCGATGCCTGGCTGCTGAAGCTGCCGCTGGTAGGCACTTTGATGTACAAGTCCGCCGTCGCCCGCTTTGCCCGCACCCTGTCGACCACTTTCGCCGCCGGTGTGCCGCTGGTCGAAGCACTGGATTCGGTGGCGGGCGCCACCGGCAATGTGGTGTTCAAGCGCGCGGTGCTGCGCGTGAGGCAAGACGTCTCGACCGGCATGCAGCTGAACTTCTCCATGCGCAGCACCGGTGTGTTTCCCAATATGGCGGTGCAGATGACCGCCATCGGCGAGGAATCGGGCGCGCTGGATGACATGCTCGACAAGGTCGCCGGTTTTTATGAAGCGGAAGTCGATAACATGGTCGACAACCTCACCAGCCTGATGGAGCCGTTCATCATGGTGGTGCTGGGGGTCATCGTCGGTGGACTGGTGGTGGCCATGTACCTGCCGATCTTCCAACTCGGCTCAGCGATCTGACATGCCTATCGATGAACTGTTTGCCGTGTATCCGCTGGCCTTTGTGGTCAGCGCGCTGCTGCTCGGGCTGGTGGTCGGCAGCTTCCTCAATGTTGTGGTCTGGCGCTTGCCGAAAATGCTCGAGCGCGACTGGCGCCAGCAAGCCCATGATGTGCTCGGCCTGCCCAGCGAAACGCCCGTGCCGACCTACAACCTGATGCTGCCGCACTCCGCGTGCCCGCATTGCGGACACCGGATCCGCCCGTGGGAAAACATTCCGCTGCTCAGTTATCTGCTGCTGCGCGGGCGCTGCTCGGCCTGTTCGGCGCCGATCAGTAGACGTTACCCGCTGACCGAACTGGCCTGCGGCCTGCTCTCGGCATTCATCGCCTGGCATCTGGGCTTCGGCTGGCCGGCGAGCTTGCTGATTTTGCTGACGTGGGGCTTGCTGGCGATGAGTCTGATCGACTGCGAACATCAGCTGCTGCCCGACGTGCTGGTGCTGCCGCTGCTGTGGCTGGGGCTGATCGTCAACAGCTTCGGCGTGTTCGTGGCGTTGCCAGATGCATTGTGGGGCGCAGTCGCGGGTTATCTGGCGCTGTGGTCGGTGTTCTGGCTGTTCAAACTGCTCACCGGCAAGGACGGCATCGGTCACGGCGATTTCAAGCTGTTGGCCTTGCTTGGCGCTTGGGGTGGCTGGCAGATTCTGCCGCTGACGATTCTGTTGTCATCCATGGTGGGAGCGATTTTGGGCGTCGTCATGCTGCGCCTGCGCGCCCAGGAAACCTCGACGCCGATCCCCTTCGGGCCCTTTCTGGCAATTGCCGGCTGGATTGCCTTGCTCTGGGGTGGTCAAATAACCGACTTCTATTGGCAGTCTGTCGGTTTGAAATGAATACCCCTGTGGAAAAACCCTGGATCCTCGGCCTGACCGGCGGCATCGGCAGCGGCAAAAGCGCGGCGGCGCAGCACTTCATCGACCTCGGCGTGCATGTGGTGGATGCCGATCATGCGGCGCGCTGGGTAGTCGAGCCGGGGCGTCCGGCGCTGGCGAAAATCGCCGAGCATTTCGGTTCCGCCGTGTTGCAGGCCGACGGCACGCTGGACCGCGCCGCCCTGCGCAAACTGATTTTTGAAGACCCTGAACAGCGGCGTTGGCTTGAAGCGCTGCTGCATCCGTTGATCGGCGAAGAAATCGCTCATCACCTGGCGCAGGCAAAATCGCCTTACGCGATTCTGGTTTCACCGTTGCTGATCGAGTCCGGGCAATACGCGATGACTCAGCGCATTCTGGTCATCGATGCGCCGCAACCACTGCAGATCGAACGCACCTTGCAGCGTGACCAGACCAGCGAAGCGCAGGTGCAGGCGATCCTCAAGGCGCAATCGAGCCGTGAAGACCGCGTGAGCCGTGCCGACGACGTGATCGTCAACGACCGCGACCTTTCTTGGCTGCACAGCGAAGTCGAGCGTCTGCATCACTTTTATCTGACTTTATCCGGAGGCCAAGCATGAGCCAGATTCCAACCGTTGAATGCCCAACCTGCGGCGCCCCCGTCGAATTCACCCCGGCGAACAAATTCCGTCCGTTCTGCTCCGACCGCTGCAAACTGATCGACCTCGGCGCCTGGGCCTCAGAAGAGCACAAGATTCCGGTCGCCCCGGATGCCGAAGACGAGCTGTTTTCCGGCGATTTCGATCCGCGTCACTGATCGCTGATCAGGGCCGCATAAAGCCGTAGTCCTGACTGTCGTCGAGGTTCTCCGCAAGAAAGCGCAACTCGTCGGCCAGGTCTTCGGCATTGCGCACGGCCTTGCTCTGCTGCACCACGGCGCTGAGCAGGGCGCGCAAACTCAGGCCCGGGTCAAAGCCCACTTCCTGCGCCAGCTCCAGACTCTGCCGGGTTTCCTGCCGCGCCCATTCGTACACGCCCATGCCACTGCTCCTGAAGGGATTTGCGTGAGCATGAAATTTCTGCGGCATGGCCGGTTTGATGTGGATCAAGACTTCGGATCGTCGTCCTTCCACGGCGCTGAAAGGTAACGGGTGCGGTTGAAGGTCTCCAGCCATTCCGGGCAGAACACCACCAACGCGCTGACGACCATGCCGTTGATAAAGGCCTCGGGGAACAGCAGCAACCACAGGTAGCCGACGAAATCTTCCAGCCATTCCGGCATGGCGAAGAGGCCGTCGTACCACAGCAACGTCAGACTCAGAATCAGGCACAACAGGCCGGACAACGCAGCGGCGAAGAAACCGGAACAGAAGATGTAAACGAACGGATTTCGTGGTTGCGCACGCTCCACGAGGATTGCCACGCATTCGGTGATCAGCACTGGCAGCAGAATCAGCAACGCGCCATTGACGCCCACCGCAGCCAGGTCCTGACGCCCCAGCAGCACCAGCCCCATCTGCGCAACCAGCCCGCCGACGATCGCCAGCGGCCAATCGAGCAGCAGCGTCACCGCCGTCATGCCGATAAAGTGATACGACACGCCGGTGTCGAAATCCCTGCGCACCAGCCACAGCAGAAATAGCGCGAACACCGTGCCGAACAGCAAGTGCTGCCGGCGACTGTCGCTGAACAGCTCGACCCATGGCGAACGCATGATCGCCCAGAGCAGCACCGGCAGATAAATCAGCCAGCCGAGCGTCAGGCTTGCCGTTGAAAGCAGTTCGGCGCCGATCATGATTCCCTCACCTGCTACTCGACACGCTTTTTTGTAGGAGCTGCCGAAGGCTGCGATCTTTTGATCTTGTTTATAAAAGCAAAAGATCGCAGCCTTCGGCAGCTCCTACAAGGGCGCAATCGCGCGACGTTTATGTCTGAGCCGATGCAAAGCTATCTGCTTGTCGCATTTGGACGCTAAGCTTGGGCTTATGGATGATTCAGATTATTTACGCCTGCTGACCATCGCGGCCGAGCAGGCCAATGCGTTCCTGTCCAATGCCCGCAAATGGGAGCGTGAGCGTTGGGTCTGCCAGCGCCTGCTGCAAGGTCTGAACATCCCCTACCGCGCCGACGAATTCGCGCCGGCCGGTGAGCCGCCGGACGTGTTGTTCCGCGATGCCAATTTCGAAGTTTTTTTCGTCCTCGATGAAGGCCGCCGTCTCAATGATGAATGGCGCGACGAGTTGCAGCGTCGGCGCAGTGCGTTCTCCCTGAGCCAACTGGTGCGCCGCGAAGCCAAGCCCAAACGCATCCCGGCCAATGAATTTCTCCTGCGTCTGGCGCCAACGCTGCGCAAGAAGGCGCACAACTACAAGGAACGCGGCATGGATCTGGGTGAGCTGGACATCATCGCCTTCGCCAGCCTCAAACGCGAAGTGCTGGACCTCAACAGTCATTTCCCGCCACCGACCGAATATCTGCGTCAGGGCTGGCGCTCGCTGTCGCTGGTCGGCCCGACATTCGCCCGCGTGTTGTTCGCCCACCCCGACGCACCGGACTTTCTGCGCAGCAACCTCGGCCGCAGCATTGTGTTCGACGTGGGTATCAGCCTGTGACGCCGCTGCAGCAGTTGATCGCTGAGGTTCCGCAAACCGGTCGTGTGCGCTGGATCGGCGTGCGTCCAGAGTCCCGTGGGCCGATGCTTGAGCTCGAGGCGGTCGAGGCGCGGCTGGAAGCCGGGCTCACCGGCGACCACGCCCGCCCGGGCGTTCGCAATGCGCGACAGGTGACGCTGATTCAGTGGGAGCACTTGGCGGTGATCAATGCATTGATGGGCCGTCCCGATGACGAGCCGGTCCGGCCTGAAGATCTGCGGCGCAATCTCGTTATAAGCGGAATCAATTTGTTTAGCCTGAAGGGGCGGCGCTTTCGCGTCGGGCAGGCGATACTCGAAACCACTGGCTGGTGTCAGCCCTGTGCACGCTTGCAGAACAGTCTCGGCCCGGGCACTTTTCAAGCCGTGCGCGGGCATGGCGGGATCACCGCCCGGGTGTTACAAAGCGGCATCATTCGCCTCGACGATAGCGTGTGCGTCGAACCGGTTCCGGACAGTGGCTACGCTGCGTTCAATCCGGGCTGAAAACCGCTGTAGCCTGTGCTCATTCAGTAACGTCTACCTGACGAGGCAAATATGACCAGCCGCCTGAACCCCGAAGACCAAAAGCATGTCGAAGAGTACCTGCAACTGTCCCAACACCGTGTCGAGCGCCGGCCTTTCCGGCCGTGGATGCTCCTGGTGCTGGTGCTGGCAGTGACCATTGGTCTGGGCCTGTTGAGCCGATTTATCAGTTACCTGACGTTATGAGCTGCCTTGCGCTCCCTCGGGTAACCGCACCGATTTCCTTTAAAAACCTTGCGAGTTATCCCTATGTCCCATCGTATTGTCATTGTCGGCGGCGGCGCCGGCGGTCTGGAGTTGGCTACCCGCCTGGGTAAGACTCTGGGCAAGCGCGGCACGGCCAGCGTGATGCTGGTCGACGCGAACCTGACCCACATCTGGAAGCCGCTGCTGCACGAAGTGGCCGCCGGTTCCCTGAACTCCTCTGAAGACGAACTCAACTATGTCGCCCAGGCGAAATGGAACCACTTCGAGTTCCAGCTCGGGCGCATGAGCGGGCTCGATCGCGCGCAGAAAAAAATCCAGTTGGCCGCGACCTATGACGAAAACGGCGTCGAGCTGGTGCCGGCGCGTGAAGTGGCTTATGACTCGCTGGTGATCAGCGTGGGCAGCACCACCAACGATTTCGGCACCCAGGGCGCGGCGCAGCATTGCCTGTTCCTCGATACACGCAAACAGGCCGAGCGCTTCCATCAGCAATTGCTCAATCACTATCTGCGCGCCCACGCCGGGCAGACCGATGTGGTCGAGCAAATCAGCGTGGCCATCGTCGGCGCTGGCGCCACTGGCGTCGAACTGGCGGCAGAGCTGCACAACGCCGCCCATGAATTGGCCGCATATGGTCTGGACCGGATCAAACCGGAAAACATGCACATCACGTTGATCGAAGCCGGCCCACGGGTGCTGCCTGCCCTGCCGGAGCGCATCAGCGGGCCGGTGCACAAGACCCTGGAAAAGCTCGGGGTCAATGTGATGACCAACGCAGCAGTCAGCGAAGTGACTGCGGACAGCCTGATCACCGCCGATGGCAACGAGATCAAGGCCAGCCTGAAGGTCTGGGCTGCCGGCATTCGCGCACCGGGTTTCCTCAAGGACATCGACGGTCTGGAAACCAACCGCATCAATCAGCTGCAAGTGCTGCCGACTCTGCAAACCACTCGCGACGAAAACATCTTTGCCTTCGGTGACTGCGCGGCCTGTCCGCAACCGGGCACTGATCGCAACGTGCCGCCACGGGCACAAGCGGCGCATCAACAAGCCTCGTTGCTGGCCAAGTCGCTGAAACTGCGCATCGAAGGCAAGACCCTGCCGGAGTACAAATACACCGACTACGGCTCGCTGATCTCGCTGTCGCGTTTTTCTGCTGTGGGTAACTTGATGGGTAACCTGACCGGCAGCGTCATGCTCGAAGGCTGGCTGGCGCGGATGTTCTATGTGTCGCTGTACCGCATGCACCAGATGGCGCTGTACGGGCCGTTCCGCACGGCGATGCTGATGCTGGGGAGCAAGATTGGTCGTGGCACCGAACCGCGTCTGAAACTGCACTAAGGCCAACATCTGTGGGAGCGAGCCTGCTCGCGAAAGCGGTGGGTCAGTCAACACTGTCGTTGAATGATCCGGCCCCTTCGCGAGCAGGCTCGCTCCCACATTGTTTCGTGCTGTTCTCAAATCAGTAGGACGGCCTGTAATGAATCGCTGTTCATCAGAGCTGAAAGCGTCGCACCATGCCCTGTAGCGCATTGGCCAGTTGCGACAGTTCGTGGCTCGATGCGCTGGTCTGATCAGCCCCCGCAGCCGAACGCACCGACAGGTCGCGAATGTTCACCAGATTGCGATCCACTTCCCGCGCCACCTGCGCCTGCTCCTCGGCAGCGCTGGCGATCACCAGGTTGCGCTCGTGAATCTCGTGCACCGACGCCGTGATCGTCACCAGCGCCTCACCTGCCCGCTCGGCCAGAACCAAGGTGCTCGCCGCACGGGAAGCGCTGGCCTGCATTGACTCCAGCGCCAGGCTCGAGCCGCTGCGCATGCCTTGCACCATCTGCTCGATTTCCTGCGTCGATTGCTGGGTGCGATACGCCAGTGCGCGCACCTCGTCGGCCACCACCGCAAAGCCGCGACCGCTTTCGCCCGCACGAGCCGCTTCGATGGCAGCGTTGAGCGCCAGCAGATTGGTCTGCTCGGCGATGGCGCGAATCACGTCCAGAACCTTGCCGATGTCCTGCGATTGATTGGCCAGCGACTGCACCAGTTCGCCGGTGTTCTGTACATCACTGGCCAGGGCGTTGATCGCACTGGCGGTTTCGCTGACGCGCTCCTGGCCCAATTGCGCCGACTGACTGGACTGGCGCGTGGCATCGGACGTCGACACCGCGTTGCGCGCGACCTCCTCCACCGCAGCGGTCATCTCGTTAACCGCAGTGGCGGCCTGTTCGATTTCGTTGTTCTGCTCTTGCAGGCCTTGGGTGCTGTCGACGGTGACGGCACTCAGTTCGTCAGCGGCGGTGGCCAGTTGTGTGGCTGAGCCGCTGATACCTTGCAGGGTTTCGCGCAGGTTCTGTTGCATCGTCGCCAAGGCCTTGAGCAAGCGGCTGACTTCGTCATTGCCATGGGTTTCGATCGGTCGGGTCAGATCGCCCTTGGCGACACTTTCTGCGGCATCCACGGCGCTGCTCAGGGGACGCACGATACTGCGCGTGAGCAACATCGCCAGCGCCACCGTGGCCAGCGCTGCCAAGGCAATGAAAAGAGTAACGATGGTGCGCGAGGTTTCATAATGCGCGGCGGACTTCTCGCTTTCGGCAGCGACCTGGCGGGCGAACAGATCGGCGAGATCGTTGAGTTGTTTGCCGGAGCCGTCGACCACGGTCTTCATGTCAACCAGGAGCAATTTGGTCAGCTCGTCACGCTTGCCTTGCTCGGCAAGGGTGAATGACTGGGCAATGCCGGTGCGATAGGCGGCGAAGGTTTTCTTGAACTGGTCATACAGCTGCTGGCCTTCGGCAGTGTCGACCAGTTTGTCGTAGGCGGCGATCTTCTCGCTCAGCTCCTTGTCGCGGGTGTCCATCTGGCCGCGATAGGTGGCGATGTTGGCCGGATCCTGATCGAGCGCCATGCGCAGGGAGATGGTACGGATGCGCAGCATCAGTTCACGGATCTCGTCGCCGCCACGGATGCTCGGCAACCAGCGGTTTTCCACCGCGACCTCACTGTCGCGGATGCTCGACATCTGCCCCAGCGCAAACACGCCGAGCAAGGCCACCAACACCGCGATCAGGGCAAATCCCAGGGCAGCCCGGGGAGCAATATTCAACTGACGAAGCAACATGACGAACGCCCTTATTCTTGTAATGGCCGGATCAAGGGGCGAAGCGTTGGCAGTCCCCTCGTGTTAGCGGGCTATCGGCAGGTTGTATGACGACTTGAAGGGATTCAGCTTTCGGCAGGCAAAAAAAATCCCCGTATCTTTCGATACGAGGATTTTCAATATGGTCGGGGTAAGGGGATTCGAACTCCTGACATCCTGCTCCCAAAGCAGGCGCGCTACCGGACTGCGCTATACCCCGGTAAAAAAAAGGCGACCTTTCAAAGATCGCCTTCTTCGATCAGCGCTTTTGGCCTCTGATCTTAAGATTCGATCCCAGCGCAAACTGGTTTCAAAAATGGTGGGTCGTGTGGGATTCGAACCTACGACCAATTGGTTAAAAGCCAACTGCTCTACCAACTGAGCTAACGACCCAAATATGGTCGGGGTAAGGGGATTCGAACTCCTGACATCCTGCTCCCAAAGCAGGCGCGCTACCGGACTGCGCTATACCCCGGTTTGAAATTGGCTCCGTGACCAGGACTCGAACCTGGGACCCAATGATTAACAGTCATTTGCTCTACCGACTGAGCTATCACGGAACTACACATTTCAATTTACAACGGTGAAGCTTTGTTGCATCTCGCCACCCGTTCGCATCGCTGCGTTCGTGTGTCTGAGGCGCGCTATTCTACAACCTAGAACACCTCTGTCAACCCCCTAAATTGCTTTCAAGTTAATGATTTGCAACTTATTTCAGATTCCAACCCGGTGGGTTGAAACGCTGCCGGTGACTGACTGCGGGGCGCACTTTACAAGCCTTTTCCTTTGAGTTCAACAGCCTGGCGAAAAAAAGGCCTCGCAATGCGAGGCCTTCCCGGTTTCATTGCCGCTGAGGCTTAGCCGAAAACGATTTCGTCGTTCTCGACCTTGCCGATGGCGGTGTCGCCAGGCATGAAATGACCCGACAGGATCAACTGCGCCAGCGGGTTTTCGATCCAGCGCTGGATCGCCCGTTTCAAAGGACGTGCGCCATACACCGGGTCGTAACCGACCGCGATCAGCTTGTCCATCGCCTCCGGGCTCAGTTCCAGCTTCAGCTCGCGCTCGGCCAGACGGCTGCGCAGGCGACCCAACTGGATCTCGGTAATCCCGGCGATCTGATCCCGCGCCAACGGCTCGAAGATCACCACCTCGTCGACCCGGTTGATGAACTCCGGACGGAAGTGCGACGTCAGCGCGTCCATTACAGCAGCACGCTGCGCCTCACGATCACCGACCAGTTCCTGGATCTGCATCGACCCGAGGTTGGAGGTCATCACGATCACCGTGTTGCGGAAGTCCACCGTACGCCCGTGACTGTCGGTCAGCCGGCCATCCTCAAGCACTTGCAGGAGGATGTTGAACACATCCGGGTGCGCCTTCTCGACTTCGTCCATCAGGATTACCGAATACGGCTTGCGACGCACCGCTTCGGTCAGGTAACCGCCCTCTTCATAGCCGACGTAGCCCGGTGGCGCACCGATCAGACGAGCCACGGAGTGTTTCTCCATGAACTCTGACATGTCGATCCGCACCATCGCCTCTTCGGTATCGAAGAGGAACTCGGCCAAGGCCTTGCACAGCTCGGTTTTACCAACACCGGTAGGGCCGAGGAACATGAACGAGCCGCTCGGACGATTCGGGTCGGACAACCCGGCGCGGGAACGCCGTACGGCGTTGGCCACTGCAACGACCGCTTCTTCCTGACCGATCACCCGTTTGTGCAACAGGCTCTCCATCTTCATCAGCTTGTCGCGCTCGCCTTCGAGCATTTTCGACACCGGGATGCCGGTCCACTTCGACACGACTTCGGCAATCTCTTCTTCGGTCACCTTGCTGCGCAGCAACTGGTTTTCGCTCTTGCCGTGCTGGTCGACCATTTGCAGGCTGCGTTCCAGGTCGGGGATCACCCCGTACTGCAACTCGGCCATGCGATTCAGGTCGCCTTTGCGGCGTGCGGCTTCCAGTTCCTGGCGCGACTGTTCGATCTTCTGCTGGATCTGAGCAGAACCCTGCACCTCGGCTTTTTCCGAGTTCCAGATTTCTTCCAGATCCGAATACTCACGTTCGTGACGCTCGATTTCTTCCTGGAGTTTTTCCAGGCGTTTCTTCGCTGCGTCGTCGCTTTCTTTCTTCAGCGCCTGGGATTCCACTTTCAACTGAATCAGGCGCCGCTCCAGACGATCGAGTACTTCCGGTTTGGAGTCGATCTCCATACGGATACGGCTGGCGGCCTCATCGATCAAGTCGATGGCCTTGTCCGGCAACTGCCGATCCGTGATGTAGCGATGGCTGAGTTTCGCCGCGGCAATGATCGCGCCGTCGGTGATCGCCACCTTGTGGTGGACCTCGTAACGCTCCTTGAGGCCACGCAGAATGGCGATGGTGTCTTCTTCGCTCGGCTCGTCCACCAGGACTTTCTGGAAACGCCGCTCGAGCGCCGCGTCCTTCTCTATATATTGGCGATACTCGTTGAGCGTGGTCGCGCCGACGCAGTGCAACTCGCCGCGAGCCAGCGCAGGCTTGAGCATGTTGCCAGCGTCCATCGAGCCTTCGCCTTTACCAGCGCCGACCATGGTGTGCAGTTCGTCGATGAACAGAATGATCTGCCCTTCCTGCTTCGACAGCTCGTTGAGCAAGCCTTTCAGGCGCTCTTCGAACTCGCCGCGATACTTGGCGCCGGCGATCAGCGCGCCCATGTCCAGCGACAGCAGACGCTTGCCTTTGAGGCCGTCCGGCACTTCGCCGTTGATGATGCGCTGGGCCAAGCCTTCGGCGATCGCGGTTTTACCCACGCCAGGCTCACCGATCAGCACCGGGTTGTTCTTGGTACGGCGTTGCAGAACCTGAATGGTGCGGCGGATCTCGTCGTCACGGCCGATCACCGGATCAAGCTTGCCGTCTTCGGCGCGTTTGGTCAGGTCGACGGTGTACTTGTCCAACGCCTGCCGCGATTCTTCGTGGTTGGCGTCATTTACCGCTTCGCCACCACGCAGGTTGTTGATCGCGTTTTCCAGAGCTTTTTTGCTCACACCTTGGCCGAGCAGCAACTTGCCGAGCTTGCTGTTCTCGTCCATCGCGGCGAGCAGCACCAGTTCGCTGGAGATGAACTGGTCGCCCTTCTGCTGAGCCAGACGGTCAGCCTGATTGAGCAGGCGCGCCAGATCCTGCGACATGTTGACGTCGCCGGTCGGGTTCTGGATTTTCGGTAGTTGATCGAGCTCTTTGGTCAGCTCTTTACGCAAGCTGTTGACGTCGAAGCCTACCTGCATCAGCAGCGGCTTGATCGAACCGCCCTGCTGTTCAAGCATGGCCTGCATCAAGTGCGCCGGCTCGATGGCCGGATGATCGTGGCCAACCGCCAACGACTGGGCGTCGGACAGGGCCAACTGTAATTTACTGGTTAAACGGTCAATACGCATGGGTCACCTTCCTTTTGAGCAGGCCGGACCTAAGAAACCATCCTGAATAAAGAAACCTGCCAGATACCACTGTAGATGCGGTCGATTCTGGGAGATTCAAGCGTCGGAGAGTTGATGCAGATCAGAGAGTTTAGCGGGTGAGCCAAACAAGAGAGGCGAAACGACCGGTGCGCGACGCACGGCGATAGGAGAAGAAGCGCGGATCGGTCACGGTGCAGAAACCTCCACCATAAACAGCCGTGACAGCCCGTTCAGCCAGACGCAGGCGCGCCAGCAGATAGATATCGGCCATGAACTTGCCGGGATTGTGGCTCGGCACGAAGGCTGTCGCCGTTTCCGGCAACTGCTTGACGAAGACTTCGC
This sequence comes from Pseudomonas sp. AC083, assembly GCF_979253165.1. NCBI lineage: Bacteria > Pseudomonadati > Pseudomonadota > Gammaproteobacteria > Pseudomonadales > Pseudomonadaceae > Pseudomonas > Pseudomonas sp. AC083. The sequence goes on along the minus strand of NZ_CEEDDH010000015.1, from coordinate 100,529 downwards.
GTACTTCCGCGCCGACTTCAAAGGCTTGCGGGCCAATCGCCGGACCGAGCCAGACCAGCACGTCTTCAGGTGCAACATCGAGGCTATCGAGGGTCGCTTCAAGCACACCCGCCGCCAGACCACGCCAACCGGCATGGGCCGCCGCTACACGGGTGCCTGCGCGATTGCAGAACAACGCCGGCAGGCAATCCGCCGTCATCGCCGCGCAGGCAATACCCGGCGTTGCGGTCCAGTTGGCATCTGCAGTCGCAACGATGCCCGGATCAGCATGGGCAACGGTGATCCCGTGCACTTGCTGCAACCAGGCAGGCTGTATGGAGAAGTGCTCGGTCAAGCGGCGACGATTTTCGGCCACCGCTTGCGGGCGATCATCGACGTGATCACCCAGATTCAGGCTGTCGAACGGCGCCTCGCTGACACCACCCTCGCGGGTGGTGACACAGGCCCTGACGCTGGCCGGCGCAGGCCAGTCCGGCGTCAGCCAGTTCATCCGACGAAGGCCTCGCGATCCTGCTTGAGCAGGGTCAGCAGCCAGACGAAATCTTCCGGCAGCGGCGATTCCCAGCTCATGCGCTCACCGCTCGTCGGGTGATCGAGTTCAAGGAAGCGCGCGTGCAGCGCCTGACGCGGGAAGTGCTTGAGCGATTCCACCATGGTCGGGTTGGCCGCAGGCGGAATGCGGAAACGCCCGCCGTAGGCCGGATCGCCGACCAACGGGAAGTTGATGTGCGCCATGTGCACACGGATCTGGTGGGTCCGACCGGTTTCCAGCTTCACCCGCACGTGGGTGTGGGAACGGAAACGCTCGAGCACGCGGTAATGGCTGACGGCAGGCTTGCCGCCTTCCATCACTGCCATGCGCTGGCGTTGCTGGCCGTGACGACCGATCGGCGCATTGATCTTGCCACCGGCGGTGACCACGCCGATCACGATGCACTCGTAGATACGGCTGACGCTGCGGCTCTGCAATTGCGCAACCAGTTTGGTCTGCGCCTGAATGGTCTTGGCCACCACCATCAGACCGGTGGTGTCCTTGTCCAGACGATGCACGATGCCGGCGCGCGGGACATTGATGATGTCCGGCACATGGTGCAACAAAGCGTTGAGCAGGGTGCCATCGGCATGACCGGCAGCCGGGTGCACCACCAGGCCCGCAGGCTTGTTGATCACCAGGATGTCGTCGTCTTCATAGACGATGTCGAGCTCGATGTCCTGGGCGATCCACTCGCCCTGGGCTTCCTGCTCGGCAGTCAGCTCAAGGACGGCACCGCCATGCACAATGTCGCGCGGGCGGATCACCGCCCCGTCCACAGTCAGGCGACCTTCTTTGATCCAGGCGGAAAGGCGCGAGCGTGAGTGCTCAGCGAAGAGTTGGGCGGCGACTTGATCGAGGCGTTGGCCGCCCAATTCGGACGGCACCTCTGCGCGAAGTTCAATTTTATCGGACATGCTCGGACTGGGCGTCGGCACAGCCTTTGGTTTCGGCTGCGCGCTTGTGGTTAAATACGGCGTCTTTTGCCCCGAGGCTTTTCAACGGGGCGCTCATCATAACAGGACGGCCCCGCCCAAGACAGCGGCCGTCATAGGGACGCAAGCCGCCATGCAAGTGAAACACCTGCTGCTGATCGCCATCCTCGCATTGACCGCTGCTTGCTCATCGAAGGAAGTCGTAGACGAAAACCTCAGCGAAGCCGAGCTGTATCAGCAGGCTCAGACTGACCTGGACAACAACAGCTACACCAGCGCCACAGCCAAGCTGAAGGCTCTGGAGTCGCGTTATCCGTTCGGTCGCTACGCCGATCAGGCTCAGCTGGAGTTGATCTACGCCAACTACAAGAACGCCGAGCCGGAAGCTGCAAAGTCTGCCGCCGAGCGTTTCATTCGTTTGCATCCGCAGCATCCGAACGTGGATTACGCGTACTACCTCAAGGGTCTGACCTCGTTCGACCAGGACGTCGGCCTGCTGGCGCGCTTCCTGCCGCTGGACATGACCAAGCGTGACCCGGGCGCCGCCCGCGACTCGTACAACGAGTTTGCGCAGCTGACCAGCCGCTACCCGAACAGCCGCTACGCGCCGGACGCCAAGCAGCGCATGATCTATCTGCGCAACCTGTTGGCCGCCTACGAAATCCACGTCGCCGACTACTACCTGACCCGTCAGGCTTATGTAGCCGCTGCCAACCGTGGCAAGTATGTCGTGGAAAACTTCCAGGAAACCCCATCGGTCGGCGACGGCCTGGCGGTGATGACCGAGGCTTACCAGCGTCTGCATCTCGACGATCTGGCAGCCACCAGCCTGGAAACCCTGAAGCTCAACTACCCGGACCACCCGAGCCTGCAAGATGGCCAGTTCGTGCCACGTGTAGCCGAGGCCGACAACCGTTCGTTCCTGAGCAAGGCGACTCTGGGCCTGATCGAATCGCGTCCACCGCTGCCGCCGGGCGAAACCCGCGCCAACCAGGACGTGCAGAAGCAGTTCCAGGACGCGAAAGATGCGATCCCGAACGAGCTCAAGCCTAAGGACGAGAACGGCGACGTGATCGAAGAGCCAGAGCCGGAATCCAGCGACACCGATCGTTCGTGGTTCAGCTACATGACCTTCGGCGTGTTCGACTGATCACACCGGCGGTACGAAAAAAGGGAGATCTGCGGATCTCCCTTTTTCATTGCCGCGCTTTAATAGGCTGTGCGCTGATCGGGTCCTTGGCTAAACTGCCGGATCATCAGTCGAAAAGCCGCTCATCATGCTTCGTTTATTGTTCTGGATTGCCCTGATCTTCGCCGCCATCTGGCTCTGGCGCAAATTCAAGGCCCCCGCCGCCTCCACCCGACCGCCGCGCGAACAGGACGCGCCGCCGATGGTGCGTTGCGCACATTGCGGCGTGCACCTGCCGCGCGACCGCGCGCTGGGCAACCAGCAACAGTGGTATTGCAGCCAGGCTCATCTCGAGCAAGGCCCGGGCGCCAGTGGTCGCTGAGGCCGCCAACGCCGACCAGAAACAGGCGCAGCGACTGCTGCGTCTTTATCACCTGTACCGTCTAAGTGTCGGCATCACCCTGGTGTTGCTGATCTCCAGCAACATGGACAACCGCCTGCTGACGTCGGCCAACGACGATCTGCTGCGCGGCGGCAGCTGGCTGTACCTGATCATCAATATGCTGCTGGTGGTGTTCCTTGAAAACACCCGGCGCCCGGCGCAGTTGTTCACCCTGGCGCTCGTCGATGCGCTGCTGTTGTGCGGCCTGTTCTACGCGGCGGGCGGCGTGGCCAGTGCGCTGGGCAATTTGCTGGTGGTCTCGGTGGCGATCAGCAACACCCTGCTGCGCCGACGCATCGGCCTGCTGATTGCCGCCATTGCGGCGATCGGCATTGTCGGCCTGAGCTTTCTGCTCGGGCTCAGCCGCCCCTTGAGCGCCAACGCCTACTTGCAAGCCGGCACCCTCGGCGCGCTGTGCTTCGCCGCCTCATTGCTGGTGCAAGGGCTGATCCGCCGCCTCGAAGTCAGCGAGACCCTGGCCGAACAGCGCGCCAGCGAGGTGGTCAGCCTGGAGGCGCTGAACGCGTTGATCCTGCAACGCATGCGCACGGGGATTCTGGTGCTCGACGAGCAACGCCGGGTGCAACTGGCCAATCACAGTGCGCAGAGTCTGCTCGGGCATAGTCACCTGCAAGGTCATTTGGTCGACGAATATTCGCCAGCACTGGTCGAGCGTCTGCAACTGTGGCGCAACAACCCGACCTTGCGCCCGCAGAGCCTGAAAATCCCCGGCAATGGCCTTGAGCTGCAACCCAGCTTCATCGCCCTTGAGCAGAGTCCGAACCAGCAGACGCTGGTGTTTCTCGAAGACCTGGCGCAAATCACCCAACAGGCGCAGCAACTCAAGCTCGCTGCGCTCGGGCGTTTGACCGCCGGCATCTCCCATGAAATTCGCAATCCACTGGGCGCGATCAGTCATGCCGCGCAGCTGTTGGCCGAGTCCGAGGAACTCGATAGCGCAGATCGGCGTCTGACGCAGATTATTCAAGACCACTCCCAGCGCATGAACCGAGTCATCGAAAACGTCCTGCAACTGTCCCGCCGCCAGCAAAGCGCGCCGCAACGGCTGGACCTCAAGCCGTGGCTGGAAGACTTCGTCGGCGAAACCCGCGAGCAGGCCAACGAGCGCCAGCACATTCATCTGCGAATCAATTCCGGCGATTTCACCACGCTGATGGACCCCAACCAGCTGCGGCAGATTCTCGACAATCTGATCCGCAACGCCTGGCGTCACAGTGCCCAACTGCACGAGCAGGCCGACGTCTGGCTGGCACTGTTCGTCGACCCCGAAAGCCAATTGGCAGTGCTCGAAGTGCAGGACAACGGCCCCGGCGTGTCGGCCGAGGAACAGGCGCATCTGTTTGAGCCGTTCTTCACCACCAGCAGCCAGGGCACCGGTCTTGGCCTTTATCTGTCCCGTGAGCTGTGCGAAAGCAACCAGGCACGCCTAGACTTCAAATCACGCCAAGGCGGCGGCTGCTTTTGCATCACTTTTGCTCACGGACGGAAACAAAGTTGAATACAAGCCCACGGCAAAAAATTCTAATCGTCGACGACGAACCGGATATCCGCGAGCTCCTGGAAATCACCCTGGGACGGATGAAACTCGAGACCTTCAGCGCACGCAATCTGGGCGAAGCTCAGGCGCTGTTGCAGCGCGAGCACTTTGACCTGTGCCTGACCGACATGCGCCTGCCCGACGGCACCGGGCTGGAGCTGGTGCAACACATTCAGCAACGCGCTCCACACCTGCCGGTGGCGATGATCACGGCGTACGGAAGCCTGGAAACTGCGATCAATGCGCTGAAGGCCGGGGCGTTCGACTTCCTCACCAAACCGGTGGAACTGCCGCGCTTGCGCGAACTGGTCAGCTCGGCGCTGCGCCTGCCGACAGCGGGCGGCTTGAGCACGGCAATCGAGCGACGCTTGCTGGGCGACTCGCCGCCGATGGCCAATCTGCGCAGGCAGATCGACAAGCTCGCACGCAGTCAAGCGCCGGTGTACATCAGTGGTGAATCCGGCAGCGGCAAAGAACTGGTCGCCCGTCTGATCCACGAACAAGGTCCGCGCGCCAGCCAGCCGTTTGTGCCGGTGAACTGCGGGGCGATTCCGTCAGAGCTGATGGAAAGCGAGTTCTTCGGTCACCGCAAAGGCAGCTTCACCGGTGCCGTCGAGGACAAGCCCGGGCTGTTTCAAGCGGCCCATAGCGGCACTCTGTTTCTCGATGAAGTCGCCGATTTGCCACTGTCGATGCAAGTGAAACTGCTGCGGGCGATTCAGGAAAAAGCCGTGCGCAGCGTCGGCGGCCAGCAGGAAACGGTGGTCGACGTACGCATCCTTTGTGCCACGCACAAAGACCTTGAAGCCGAAGTTTCGGCCGAACGCTTCCGCCAGGATCTGTATTACCGGCTCAACGTCATCGAACTGCGTGTGCCGTCCCTGCGCGAACGCCGTGACGACATCGAGGCGCTTGCCATGCACGTGCTCAAGCGCCTGGCCAAAGACACCGGACAACCCGAAGCGCGCCTGCACCCGCAGGCGCTGGAGGCGCTGAAGAACTATCGCTTTCCCGGCAATGTGCGCGAACTGGAGAACGTCCTCGAACGCGCGCACACCCTGTGTGAAAACCGTACGATCGAGGCGCAGGATCTGCGCTTGAGCGAAGGCAATTGCACGGCGGACGGGGCGATGGCCGATCTGACACAGATCGACAACCTCGAGGATTATCTGGAGAGCGTCGAGCGCAAACTGATTTTGCAGGCGCTGGAGGAAACCCGCTGGAACCGCACGGCGGCGGCGCAGCGGTTGAGTCTGTCGTTTCGGTCGATGCGCTATCGGCTGAAGAAGTTGGGCCTGGATTAGATCGCAAAGATCGCAGCCTTCGGCAGCTCCTACAGGGAACGCATTTCATTGTAGGAGCTGCCGAAGGCTGCGATCTTTTGACCTTGCTCTAGAGGCGGCCCTCAGGCGCATACGGCGCCGGATCAATAATCGGCGCCCGCCCCAGCATCACGTCAGCAAATAGCTGACACGATGCCGGCGCCAGCACCAGCCCGTTGCGGTAATGCCCGCAGTTCAGCCACAACCCCTCGAACCCCGGCACCCGGCCAATAAACGGAATGCCCTCCGGCGACCCCGGCCGCAGTCCCGCCCAGTGCCCGACCACTTCGGCATCCGCCAGCGCCGGCAACAATTCGATCGCCGAGGCCTTGAGGCTTTGCAGCGCTACATCGGTCGGGGTCTTGTCGTAACCTTCGTGCTCCAGCGTGCTGCCAATCAGAATGTGACCGTCGCGACGCGGGATCGCATAACGCCCCTTGGCCAGCACCATGCTTGGCAGGAAATCAGCCGCGCACTTGTAGAGAATCATCTGGCCTTTGACCGGTTCGACCGGCAGCGTCAGGTTCAGCGTCTTGAGCAGATCACCGCTCCACGCTCCCGCCGTCAGCACAATCTGGTCGCCATTGATCAACCCCGTCGAAGTCTCCACGCCGACCACGCGCTCGCCCTCGCGGACGAAGCCACTGACTTCGCATTGCTCATGAATCGTCACATTCGGCAGCGCCAGCAGCGCGGCTTTCAGCGATTTGACCAGCCGTGGATTGCGCACGTTGGCGACATCGGCCATGTAGATCGCTCGGCTGAAACCGCTGCCGAGCACCGGCACCGCGTCATGTGCCGCCGAGATATCCACAGCCCGCAGCGGCCGATTTTCCCGCTCGGCCCAGGCCAGGGCTGCGGCTTCATCATCCAGATCCAGCCAATACAGACCAGTGGTGTGTACCTCAGGATCAACCCCTGTGTCGGCAAACAAGCGCTCGCCGAGCTGTGGATAAAAATCCTGCGACCAATGCGCCAGCGCGGTGACTGCCGGACTGTAGCGCCACGGGTATAACGGCGAGACGATGCCGCCGCCAGCCCAGGACGATTCCTGGCCGACATTCGAGCGGTCCAGCAGCACCACGCTGCGCACTTCGGAGGCGAGATTGTAGGCAGTGAGCAGGCCAATCACCCCGCCGCCGACAATCACCACTTGCTGTTGCCTGGTCATGTTTGATCCAACCGTAAAAAAGACAGTGGGCGCAAAAGGCGCCCGAAAAAGAATGCGTCAGCGGCCCCAGCAATCCTTGGCGGTCACTCCGGTGGTCGCGTTGTTCATGCTTCGCACGCCGGTGTTGGTCAGGGTGAAATCCCCGCATTTGTCGGTGGCCATGGCCGAGCCGGTTTTACGCGTCGCGGTCAGCACAAAGGTCTGGTCGGTCAGCGTCGGGGTGATGGTGTAGAAATCATTGCCCGTGCTCAGTCCGGTGACGCCGGTGTAGACATTGTTGCGGGTGTAGAAGCGTTCGAGGGTCTGCGCCTGCTCCGAGAGCAGCGAGACCACTTCGGCGCGACGGCCCTTCTTCACGTATTCGTTGTAGCTGGGGATGCTGATGGTGAGGATGATCCCGATAATCGCGATGACGATCATGATCTCGATCAGGGTAAAACCTCGGCTGGATCTGCGCATGCCTCAAATTCTCGCTTACTGGATTTGTCGCCACATGATACGACGGCTGCCGCCGCCACCTTTTTCCACAATGACCGTGACCGCGCCGCTGGTATCAGTCGTGCCCTTGCGCTCGCCGTTAGCGGAGATGAAGTTCAGGGTCGGAATGCCGCCGGTAAAAATCACGCCACTGGATATCATGTCATTGCTGTCGACCAAACGGTCGCCAGTGGTGTCAATCACGGCGTAGTTGAGCATCTTACCGTTGAACGCATCGAGTTCGACCAACCTGCCCGTACCAAAGCTCGAACAAGGGTCGGTGGTATCGACGCTGGCGGTGGTAAAAACGACTCGCCCCAGCACAATGCTGGCCTGGTTGATCACTCGCTCGCCGGTCAGCACGTTGTTGTACACCAGCGGCAAATACCAGCCTTTTTCTCCCGGATACGTCGTTTCATTCTGGCTGGTGGTCAGGAACTGCCCGGAACTGCCGGAGAACGAACCGGTGATCGCCTGTGCCTGCAAACTGCTGACGGTGATTTGTCCGGCCCCACCCTCTGCGTCCCAGATTGAATAGAACGCCTGCAGATCCTTGTTGCTCTTGTCGGCAGTCTCGTTGAACTTGCCGGTGCCAAAGAACACCTGCTTGCCGCCCTGTGGGTTGTCCGCCAGCAGCGGTTGCGCGGTGATCGGCTGCGTTGCTCCGCCTGGGGCGGTGAACAAAGGCTTGCCGGCAAACGCAACGCCCCAGCTTTCCGGCGCCGTCGCGCTCAAGTCGAATTTCCACATACGCCCCTTCAGGTCACCAGCGTAGGCAGCCTGCACCACGTTCGAGGAATTGACCCTGAGTTTTACCGAAGACAGACCGTTAGTGGCTTCCGTGCTGTCGATGACGATTTTCCTGATCAGCGAACCATCCATTGCATCCAGTACATACAAAGCCGCAACCCCCGAATTGCTGCCGTAACCATTGGCGATGAATGTCGCCCAGCGACCATTGGCCAAGCGTGCCACTTCCGGACGCGCGTAGGCGTAACCCAGATCATTGAAAGCATTCGACGCATTTGCCGTAGCCGGCGCACTGACTTCCCACAGTGCCTTGATCACGTTGCCTGCCGAGGCGTCGAACAGTTGCAGCCCGTAGAAGGTTTTGCCACCGGCCCCCGTTCCGCCAATGGCCAGGGTTTTCCAGGTGGTGCCGGCCTGCGCATCGAACACTCCGACCTGACCGTCCACGAGAAACTTGTGGCTGACGCCGTTGACGTAATTGGTATCCGCAATCAGCCGCAACGAAGGCAGCACGCTGGAGGGCATGTAGGCATAACGGCGGGTGCCGTTCGCCGAATTGATCACGTTGACGAAACCGTCGTTGGCGTTCACTACCAGACTGGTGTTCATGTTCGCAGCCTTGGTGGTCAGGTAGTTGGTGTAACTGCTGTCACCCGTCAAGTCGGATGCGGTCTTGTCCGAAGGCGACGCGAGCACCAGCGGCGAATTGATGATGTCGCCCAGCAGCGCAGTGCGCACTTTGAGCCCGGCCCTGTTGGTCCCTTTGCTCCACTCCACCAGTTCAGTGCCGCTGACACCGGTGGGCAGGCCCTGATTCAGCGTGTTCTGCTGGGCTGGGGAAAAGCTGCCGAATGCCAGAGCAATGGGCGTATTGCTCAAGGTGTTCCATGACTGGAAAGTCGGCGCTGTAGCAGAGGGTACGATGGTGGTGTCGGTCGACCATTGCGCCGTCGAGGTATTTACCGTGCCGGTCGAGGTAAAGCCGAACGACCTGATCGTGCCGCGCCAATCCTTGGGATCGTAGGTTGTCTGGTAAAAACTGCTGCCACTGGTCAACGTACTGCTGCTGGCAACGCCGGCACCACCGGAGCCGGCCTTGGAAGTGATATCGCTCAGTGCCGACGATAGCGCCGCATTAAGCCCGGAGCTGTCGGTAGCCTGGTAATACCTGCCCTGCCCGTAACTGGCGGCGTCGGACAACATATCGTTATCCGCAGCGAAACCCACGGTGTAGGTGTTCATGTTCTGCCGGGGAAAATCCACCGCGTTCCAGCTCTTGCCGGCGGCATCGGTGCCGGTCGAGCGCATGTCGATGTCGAAGGCGAATTTGGCAATGTCATCCAGATACAGAGTGTCACCTTCACCGTCACCGTTGAGGTTGTCGCCATCGTTATTCACGCCATCCCAGTTCGGTAAGCGACTGCCTCCCAGCGGATCGTTGGTCGGGAAGGTACGATCGTAGGTCGGCAAGCCGTCGGTAATCACCACGCCGTAGTTTTTCTGGCAGCGGTATTGAATCGGACTGGTATAGGTCGCCGGCGTGCCGTTGTAGTAAGGCGCCAAGCCACGCATGTAGCGCGTGACTTCGTAATAGCTCTCGGCCAATGGCGTGTTGGCCACGGCGTTCAAGCCGTTGATCGATGAGATCAGCGCGTTGTAGTTGGTGTCTGCCTGGGCCTGGGTGACGCTGCCCGCGACGGGTGACAAATCGGTGATCGAGCGAGCGATGAAACCGCCGTTGCCCGGGTTGCTGCTGGTCGCCGGATTGAATGTCGACAGGCCCATGCGCAAGGTGCGGTTGCTGCTCACCAGTGCGGTGGAAACGTTGCGCGCCACGTTCATCCGGTAATCGTTGGGAATCGCCCCCGTGGTGAAGTCGCGGGTGCCGTTGCTGTTGGCGAGGCTGACTATGTAGGAAATGTAATCGGCGGAATACCGAGTGTTCTCGTTGCCTACGGGGTCGGGGAGCTTGAGGCACAACGGCGCCACGCTGTTGTTGTAGAACGCATACGCGCCTCCCGAGCAGCCGGAGGTTGGCAGGCTCGATAGAAACACCGTGTCGCCGGTAATCTGCGGCGCATTGAGTGCAGAGCACAATCCGAGGAAGGCATTGCACTGGCGGGCGGGAGTGCGGTTGACGTTAGGGTTGAATTCGGCGGCGTAAATGATGCTGTTCATACTCCCCGAATCATCGATCAGCAGCATCACGTTGGGCGCCACCGCAGCCGCGCTCAGCAATGGCGAATCGGACGGCGTGAAAGCCCAGGCCGGTGCCGCCAGATAAAGGCTCAGGAGCATGCCGACCAGCAGCGACAGGCCGCGCTCAATACTTCGCATAGACACTCTCCACCACGCTACGCGAATTGCCGGCGATGCCAACCGCAGTGACTCGATACAGGGTTGCCGAGGTGTTACTCGGCACGTTCACCGCCGTCAGGGTCGTGCCGATGTTCTGCACGCCATAAAAGCCATTACCGGCAGCGATCCAGGTCACTCCGGAGGTCGAATTGAAACCTGCCGAGCTGACCACTGACGACTCCGCTGGCGGCAGGCATTGACTCGTGCCGCTGCACACCGCCAACGAATAACTGTCCAGTTGTACTGCGCTTTCGCCCACACGCAATGCCGCTTCGGCCGCCTGAAATGATTGATTGCGCAGGCTTACGCTGCCGGCCATTTTCTCTTGCAGGTTGGCGCTCTGCATCGAGGACAAACCGATCAATGTCAGCAACAGCAGAAACACCAGACTGACCAACAAGACCATGCCGCGCTGGGCCTTATGTTGTTGCAAGGAAATCCTCATCGCCGCCCCCTCATGGCAAGCGGTTGCGCAATGCCGCAACCACGTTGAAGGTTTGATTGCGCACCCGATTGTTCGGGTCGGTGAGGGTCAGGCTCAGGCGCACACTGCGAATGCGCGCGGGATCGCCGGGGTTGCTGCTGTAGGTCGAGGCCGCCACGTCGGTCGCCGAGCTGGCCAGACCAAAGGTGACGTTGAAGGCACTGACATTGTTCACCAGCACTTGCTGCGCCGGATTGCCGCTGCCGGTGCCCATGAGAATCTGGTTGTTACTGAAGCTGTAGACCAGACGGCGGATCGGGAACGCGATCTGCCCCGTGGTCGGGCTGCGCAATCCGCTGTAGGCGACCGCGCTGTTGCGACAATCGGAAACTACCGTCCAGGTCGGTGTGCCCCCGCCGCTGCCGACATCGGCGGTGACCAGGGTCAGCTTGAGACTGGCGTTATCCCAGTTGATCGGGATGAGCTGCGCGGCGTTGAAATCCCCTGCCGAACTGGAGTCGACGATGGTGCCGAGGCAGCCGAACATGCCGACCATGCGGATTTCCTGAATCATTTTGCTGAGGACGAAGCGCGCATCTTCCTGCATCGCTGCGGCGCTGTTCTGGCTGACGTAGGTGTTTTTTGCGGCGATGAAAATCTGCACCACACCGGGTACGACGATCAACCCCAAAGCCAGAGCTATCAGCAACTCGATCAGGCCGAAACCACGGCTGGTGTGCTTCATGGCGTGGCCACCGGATCGACCGCCGCCCGGCTGGTCAACACGAAACTGCGCTGGGCACTGGCAGCGTTCGCCGCGCGCGCGTCGCTCCAGGTAATGGTGATGGTATAGACCCGCTGGTTGAGGGTGATGCTGCCCGTCGCGGTCGGGCCGCCGAAGTTGGCGATGTTGGTGGTGAAGTCGTAGAGGTCCTGGTCCCGCGCATTACTGAGATTGCCCGAGGTCGGTGGCGTAACGGTGTAGTTGGCGCCGGAATTGGCGCGGATGCGATCCATCATGTCATAGGCGATGAAGCTGGCCTGACTGGTCATCCGCGAACTGTCGGTGTACTTCAGCGCATTGAGCTGCACCGCCGCTGCGCCCAACAGCCCGACCGTAAGAATCAGCAGCGCGACCAGCACTTCGATCAGCGTCATGCCCTCCTGTGCGTTTTTGCTCCCTGCCCTCATCCGCAATTTCCACCCAGTTGAATGCGTCCGTTCAAACACACGTTCAGCGTCCTGCTTTGCGTGCCCAGCGTGTAACCGATGACTACCGCCGTCGACGGTGCCGCCAGACCACCAAGATTGTTGAAATCCAGTGCGGTCACTCCTGAGGGTAGCGTCAGAGTCGCGCCACTGCTCATCGCTGGAACAACCCGCAACACATTGGCCGGATTGCCAGTGCTGTCGTAGACCGCCAGCTCACCGGTCCAGACACTGCCGCCAGCGGTCGGACGCAGACGCGTGGTCACGCCGCGATTGATCGCTTCGAGGCGAGCGAAATTGATCGCCCGCTGCAAGTCGCCGACTTCGGTATCCGCCTTGCTGCTCTGGATCGTACGGGTAAAGGCCGGCACCGCCAGCGTGATCAATATCAGGAATACCGCGATGGCGACCAGCAACTCGACCAGCGTGAAACCTTTTGTACGAAGATCCATCGATGCCCTCCGTTGCTGTCGGCTATACCTGCTTTTACACGCTAGAACATTCGCTCGGCACCCGCCGACTGATTTGCCCTGCGCGGCGCACGGATTGCGCTGCTCATACCATGCCACGGAGGGATTTTTCATGCCGCAACACGGTTTCAGTCTGATTGAACTGCTTATGGGACTGGCGATTGGCGCAATTGTTCTGCTGCTGGTCAGCCCGGCGTTCGCCGCGCTCAAACAGGCGACTCAACGCGACCACGCGGCGCAGTCGCTGCTCGAAGGCATCCGCCACGCTCGCACACTGGCGATCACGCACAATCAGAGCGTGGTGATCCATGGCATCGACGGTGACTGGAGTCAGGGTTGGCGGATCATTCTGGATCGAAGCGGCAGGGGGCCGGAGGACGGCAGCAATCCGCTGCTGGTTGAACGCGCCAGTGAGGCGAAGGTGCCAATTGTCGGCAACTGGTGGGTGAGCCGCTATGTGCGGTTCAGTCATCTGGGACAGCCGCTGATGCCGGGACGGCGATTTCAGGCGGGGACAATACACATCTGCTCGCCGCGCGAACCGGTCAGCCAGCGGCAGATCGTGCTGGCAGCAACCGGTCGCGTGCGCCTGGGCAGTCAGGAGACCGAACAGGCGCTATGCGACAAAAGCAGAAAGGTCAGATCGAACGGACGCGCAGCTCTTTCGGCATCGAGAACGTGATGTTTTCCTCACGGCCAGCCAGCTCATCGGCACCGGTCGCGCCCCAGGCCTGCAATTGCTGAATGACGCCACGCACCAGCACTTCCGGTGCCGAGGCGCCAGCGGTAATGCCAATGCGCTCGACGCCGTCGAACCAGCTCTGTTGCAGGTCCTCGGCACCGTCGATCAGGTACGCCGGAGTCGCCATGCGTTCAGCCAGTTCACGCAGACGGTTGGAGTTGGAGCTGTTCGGGCTGCCGACCACCAGTACCACGTCGCACTCGTCGGCCAGTTGCTTGACGGCGTCCTGGCGGTTTTGTGTGGCGTAGCAGATGTCGTCCTTGCGCGGACCACCGATGGCCGGGAAGCGCGTTCGCAGGGCATCGATCACACGGCTGGTATCGTCCATCGACAAGGTTGTCTGGGTGACGAAGGCGAGTCTTTCCGGATCGCGCACCTGCAGTGCGGCCACGTCCTTTTCGTCTTCAACGAGGTAGATCGCGCCGCCATTGCTGGCGTCGTACTGGCCCATGGTGCCTTCGACTTCCGGGTGACCGGCGTGGCCGATCAGGATGCACTCGCGACCGTCGCGGCTGTATTTGGCGACTTCGATGTGCACCTTGGTCACCAGCGGGCAGGTTGCATCGAAGACTTTCAGGCCACGACCGGCGGCTTCGTTGCGCACGGCTTGGGAAACACCGTGGGCGCTGAAAATGACGATCACGTCATCGGGTACCTGATCGAGCTCTTCGACGAAAATCGCGCCACGGCTGCGCAGGTCTTCGACGACGAACTTGTTGTGCACCACTTCGTGACGCACATAGATCGGCGGCCCGAAGACTTCCAGGGCGCGGTTGACGATTTCGATCGCCCGGTCCACACCGGCGCAGAAGCCACGGGGGTTGGCGAGTTTGATTTGCATGCTGTGCCTCGTGTCTTGCGCGCGAAAACAATGGAAAACAGACTGTGGAGACCTGCTTGTTGTGGCGAGGGGATTCATCCCCGCTCGGCTGCTTAGCAGTCGTAGACCGTCAACGGACTTATCTCAGAATCCGTTGACTGGTCTGGGGGCGCTTCGCACCCCAGCGGGGATGAATCCCCTCGCCACAGAGGCTCACTCCTGCATTTTTAGATCGCTTTGACGGAAATGATTTCCACGTCAAAGGTCAGCGTCTTGCCCGCCAGCGGGTGGTTGAAGTCGACGGTCACTTGCGTGTCATCGAATTCCTTCACCACACCCGGCAACTCAGTATTGGCCGCATCGTTGAAGATCACCAGCAGACCCGGCGACAACTCCATGTCGGTGAACTGCGAACGCGGGATGGTCTGCACGTTCTGCGGGTTCGGCTGACCGAAAGCGTTTTCCGGCTCGACGGTCAGGGTGCGCTTGTCGCCGGCCTTGAAGCCGAACAATGCGGCTTCGAAGCCCGGCAGCAGGTTGCCATCGCCGACCTTGAACGTCGCCGGGGCCTTTTCGAAGGTACTGTCGACGGTGTCACCGTTTTCCAGGCGCAAGGCAAAGTGCAGGGTGACTTCGGTGTTCTGGCCGATGCGTTGCTCAGTCGATAGCGGTTCAGTCATGAGCGGCCTCTTCGGTTTTCTTCGATTTGAACATGTCCAGTGCCAGCATGATCGCGCCAACGGTAATCGCGCTGTCGGCAATGTTGAACGCCGGGAAATACCAGCGGTTCTGCCAGTGCACCAGAATGAAGTCGATCACATGGCCCAGGGCAATGCGGTCATACAGGTTGCCCAGCGCGCCACCCAGCACCAACGCCAGGGCGACGGCCAGCCAGGTGTCGTTGCGACCCAAACGCTTGAGCCAGACCACCAGCACGGCACTGACCACAATCGCGATCAGGGCAAACAGCCAGCGCTGCCAGCCGGAGCTGTCGGCGAGGAAGCTGAAGGCAGCGCCAGTGTTGTAGGCCAGGGTCCAGCTGAACAGGTCGGGAATGATCACGATCTGCTGGAACATTTCGAGCTTGGCTTCGAAGTAGAACTTGCTGGCCTGGTCAATGACCAGAACCAGCAAGCTCAACCACAGCCAGCTCAGCCGTCCGAAACGGCCAATGGCATCAGGCATAGTGACGAACCTCGCCAGCACCGCTGATGTTGTCGACGCAACGCCCGCAGATTTCCGGATGCTCCGGGTTCACGCCGACGTCTTCGCGGCAATGCCAGCAACGCGCGCATTTCGGGAACGCCGATTTGACGATCTTCAGTTTCAGACCGCTGACTTCGGTGGCCACTGCATCGGCCGGAGCCTGCACGAATGGTGCAACGCTGGCAGTCGAGGTGATCAGGACGAAGCGCAGCTCATTGCTCAGCTTGGCCAGATCGGCGCTCAGCGCCTCTTCGGCAAACAGCGTCACTTCGGCCTGCAGGTTGCCACCGACGGCTTTCGCCGCACGCTGGATTTCCATCTCTTTGTTGACCGCAACCTTCACTTCCATGATGCGATCCCAGTAGGCGCGACCCAGCTCGAAGCCTTCCGGCAGCTCGGTCAGGCCTTCGTACCAGGTGTTGAGCATGACCGACTCGTTACGCTCGCCCGGCAGGTATTGCCACAGTTCGTCAGCAGTGAAGGCGAGGATCGGCGCGATCCAGCGCACCAGCGCTTCGGAGATGTGGAACAGCGCGGTCTGGCACGAGCGCCGGGCCTTGCTGTCGGCGCCGGTGGTGTACTGGCGGTCCTTGATGATGTCGAGGTAGAAACCACCCAGCTCCTGCACGCAGAAGTTGTGGATCTTCGAGTACACGTTCCAGAAACGGTATTCGCCGTAGTGCTCTTGCAACTCGCGTTGCAGCAGCAGCGTGCGATCCACCGCCCAGCGATCCAGCGCCAGCATGTCTTCGGCCGGCAGCAGGTCGGTAGCCGGGTTGAAACCGGTCAGGTTGGAAAGCAGGAAGCGCGCGGTGTTACGGATACGACGGTAGGCATCGGCGCTGCGCTGCAGAATCTGCTCGGACACCGCCATTTCGCCGGAGTAGTCGGTCGAAGCGACCCACAGACGCATGATGTCGGCGCCCAGGGTGTCGTTCACCTTCTGCGGCGCGATCACGTTGCCCAGCGATTTGGACATCTTGCGCCCGGACTCATCGACGGTGAAGCCGTGCGTCAGCAGCTCGCGATATGGCGCGTGGTTGTCGATGGCGCAGCCGGTCAGCAGGGACGAGTGGAACCAGCCACGGTGCTGGTCGGAACCTTCCAGGTACAGGTCGGCACGCGGGCCGCTCTCGTGGCCCATCGGGTGCGAACCGCGCAGGACGTGCCAGTGCGTGGTGCCGGAGTCGAACCAGACGTCGAGGGTGTCGCTGATCTTGTCGTACTGCGGCGCTTCATCACCGAGCAACTCGGCAGCGTCGAGTTTGAACCAGGCTTCGATGCCTTCGACTTCAACGCGTTTGGCGACTTCTTCCATCAGCTCGACGGTACGCGGGTGCAGCTCGCCGCTTTCCTTGTTGAGGAAGAACGGGATCGGCACGCCCCAGTTGCGCTGACGCGAGATGCACCAGTCCGGACGGTTGGCGATCATCGAGTGCAGGCGCGCCTGGCCCCAGGCCGGAACGAACTTGGTGTCTTCGATGGCTTTGAGCGAGCGCACGCGCAGGGTGTCGCCGCTGGTTGGCTCCTTGTCCATGCCGATGAACCACTGCGCAGTAGCGCGGTAGATCAGCGGGGTCTTGTGGCGCCAGCAGTGCATGTAGCTGTGTTCGATGACGGTGGTGTGCATCAGCGCACCGACTTCGGTCAGTTTTTCCACGATGGCAGGGTTGGCCTTCCAGATGAACTGGCCACCAAAGAATTCCAGCGACGGCACGTACACGCCGTTGCTCTGTACCGGGTTGAGGATGTCGTCGTTGACCATGCCGTATTTCTTGCAGGTCACGAAGTCGTCCACGCCGTAGGCCGGGGCGGAGTGAACCACGCCGGTGCCAGCGCCCAGCTCAACGTAGTCAGCCAGGTATACCGGCGACAGACGATCGTAGAACGGGTGACGGAAGTTGATCAGCTCCAGCTCTTTACCGGTGGTGGTGGCGATGACCGAACCTTGCACGCCGTAGCGCGCCAGGCAGGCTTCGACCAGCTCTTCAGCCAGCACCAGCAGCTTGTCGCCGATATCGACCAGGGCATAGTTGAATTCCGGGTGCACGTTCAGCGCCTGGTTGGCCGGGATGGTCCACGGGGTAGTGGTCCAGATCACGATCGCTGCAGGCTTGCTCAGCGAGGCTAGACCGAACGCCGCAGCCAGTTTGGCTTCGTCAGCGATCGGGAACGCGACGTCGATGGTCGACGATTTCTTGTTCTCGTACTCGACTTCCGCTTCAGCCAGAGCCGAACCGCAATCGAAGCACCAGTTCACCGGCTTGAGGCCCTTGAAGACGAAACCGCCCTTGACGATTTCGGCGAGGGCGCGGATTTCACCGGCCTCGTTCTTGAAGTCCATGGTCTTGTACGGGTTGGCGAAGTCGCCGAGCACGCCGAGACGGATGAACTCGGACTTCTGCCCTTCGATCTGCTCGGTGGCGTAGGCACGGCACAGCTCGCGGGTCTTATCCGCGCCGAGGTTCTTGCCGTGGGTCACTTCAACCTTGTGCTCGATCGGCAGGCCGTGGCAATCCCAGCCCGGGACATACGGCGCGTCGAAACCCGACAGGGTTTTCGAGCGGATGATCATGTCCTTGAGAATCTTGTTCAGTGCGTGACCGATGTGGATCGTGCCGTTGGCGTACGGAGGGCCGTCGTGCAGGACGAACTTCGGACGATCCTTGCCAATCTCGCGCAACTTTCCGTACAGGCCAATACTGTCCCAGCGCTGCAGGATCTGCGGTTCGCGCTGTGGCAGGCCGGCCTTCATTGGGAAGGCGGTGTCCGGAAGGTTTAGCGTGGCTTTATAGTCGGTCATTTAAGGCTCTTCATTAGCGATGGGCGCTAGGTGCGGCTAGTGCACGGGCGGTGGCGACATCCGCATTGATCGCCGTTTTCAATGCCTCCAGAGAGGCGAAGCGCTGCTCTTCACGCAGCTTTTGGTGGAAAACCACCGTCAAACGCCGGTCATACAGATCGCCGGCAAAATCTAACAGATGGACCTCGAGGTGGGCTTTGCCATCCCCTTGCACCGTAGGGCGCACGCCAATATTGGCGACACCGGGCCAGGTCTTGTCGTCGATGTCGACATTCACCAGATAGACCCCGGTGAACGGCACGCGACGACGCTTGAGTTGAATGTTGGCAGTGGGCGTGCCCAGTTGCCGGGCCAGTTTCTGCCCATGCAATACGCGACCGGCGATGCGGTACGGACGGCCGAGCAGGCGTTCGGCCAAGGCAAAATCGGCCGCAGCCAAGGCGTTGCGCACCTGCGTGCTGCTGACGCGAATGCCGTCCAGCTCAACGGTTTGCGCAGCTTCGACAGTGAAACCGTGAACCTGCCCGGCCTGCATCAGAAAATCGAAATCGCCGAGGCGGTCGCAACCGAAACGGAAATCGTCACCGACCTCCAGATGCTGCACGCCAAGGCCATCGACCAGAATGGTATCGACGAACTCACTGGCGCTGAGCTTGCTCAGCCGCTGGTTGAACGCCAGGCACAGCACCCGGTCGACGCCTTCAGCGGCCAGTAACTGCAGCTTGTCACGCAACCGCGCCAGACGCGCCGGAGCGGTGTCGGGGGCAAAGAACTCCCGTGGCTGCGGCTCGAAAATCACCACGCAGCTGGGTACGCCCAACTCGAGCGCACGCTCACGCAGCCGGGCCAGGATAGCCTGGTGACCACGGTGAACACCGTCAAAGTTGCCAATAGTGGCGACGCAGCCCCGATGCTGGGGGCGCAAGTTGTGGAGGCCTCGAACCAGCTGCATAACGCGCTTCTTGCTCATAAAGTGGTCGATTATAACCACACCCGACGGCCGACGACAGGCAACACCGTAACGCAAAGTGAACGAGCCGACAAAACCGCCGGCCCATGCCTGCTCATGAAGGCTGAAACCTCAGCTCAAGGCCTTGCGATTGAAGTCGCGCAGACGGAAACCCAGCAGCAGCAACATACCGAAATACGCCACCACACCGGCCACCACCAGCGCGCCGAGACGCAGGAAGCGCTCAAGCATATGCCCCTCATCCCACGCGGGCATGAAATGCATGCCCGCCAGCAACACCGCCGACATCACGGTCACCGCAACGACCAGCTTGAAGCCGAATTTGCCCCAGCCCGGCTGCGGTTGATACATCTTTTGCTTGCGCAGCTGATAGAACAGCAGCCCGGCGTTCAGGCAGGCACCGGCACTGATCGCCAAGGCAAGGCCGGCGTGGGCCAGTGGGCCGATCAACGCCAAGTTGAACAACTGCGTGCAGACCAGCGTGAAAATTGCGATTTTCACCGGGGTGCGAATGTTCTGTTGCGCATAAAAGCCCGGCGCCAGCACTTTGATCACGATAATCCCGAGCAGGCCGACCGAATAGGCAATCAGCGCACGCTGGGTCATCTCGGCATCAAAGCCACTGAACTGGCCGTACTGAAACAATGAAACAGTCAGCGGTTCAGCAAGAATCCCCAGCGCCAATGCGCACGGCAGCACCAACACAAAGCACAGGCGCAGCCCCCAATCGAGGATTCGCGAATACTCGTGGCGATCCTTGCTGGCATAGGTCTTGGCCAGCGTCGGCAGCAGAATCGTGCCGAGCGCTACGCCCAATACACCCGACGGCAACTCCATCAAGCGGTCGGCGTAGTACATCCAGGACACTGAACCTGCGACCAGAAACGAGGCGAAAATGGTGTTGATGATCAATGAAATCTGGCTCACCGAAACACCGAGAATCGCCGGCAGCATCTGCTTCATCACCCGCCAAACGCCGCTGTCGCGCAGGTTCAGGCGCGGCAGCACCAGCATGCCGATCTTTTTCAGGTGCGGCAGCTGATACAGCAACTGCGCCAGACCCCCGACCAACACCGCCCAGCCAAGGGCCATGACCGGCGGATCGAAATACGGCGTGAGGAACAGCGAAAACACGATCATGCTGACGTTGAGCAGAGTCGGTACGAAGGCCGGCACCGAGAAGCGGTTCCAAGTGTTGAGGATCGCGCCGGCCAGCGACGACAGCGAGATCAGCAATATATAAGGAAAGGTCACCCGCAACAGATCGGAGGTGAGCTGGAATTTCTCCGGGGTATCGGTAAAACCGGGCGCTGTGGCCCAGATCACCCAGGGCGCAGCGATCATGCCCAGCGCCGTCACCACCGCCAATACCAGCGTCAGCAGGCCCGACACATAGGCAATAAAGGTGCGCGTCGCCTCTTCGCCCTGCTGGCTTTTATATTCGGCAAGGATCGGCACGAACGCCTGGGAAAACGCCCCCTCGGCGAAAATGCGCCGCAGCAGGTTGGGCAGTTTGAACGCAATAAAGAAGGCATCCGTGGCCATCCCGGCGCCGAATGTCCGCGCGATCAGCGTGTCACGAACAAAACCCAGAATCCGGGAAAGCATCGTGATAGAGCTGACGGCGGCCAACGATTTGAGCAGATTCATTGAGAGAGTTTGTGCCTGTCGATAAACAGCAGGCGAACAATGCGCCTACTTGTGCGATACTCCGCGCCGCAACAGCACAGAGCCAAAGCTCGCGAGTTTACAGGTCAAGCGCCGGAAATAAATATCCCGCCTCTTTATACCTACCACTTAGCGGAACGATTCAAGTGCCCTTGACAAGACAAGTCTTCATCGGCATGATTCGCGGCCTATTTTGTTTGCTATTTCCTAAAAAGTCTTTCGAGGAGCTCGACGGTGGCCAACTCACCTTCCGCCAAAAAACGTGCAAAACAGGCTGAGAAGCGTCGCAGCCACAACGCCAGCCTGCGTTCCATGGTTCGTACCTACATCAAGAATGTAGTTAAGGCCATCGACGCAAAAGACGCTGAAAAAGCTCAAGCTGCATACGTTCTGGCTGTGCCAGTTATCGACCGTATGGCCGATAAAGGCATCATCCACAAGAACAAGGCTGCTCGTCATAAGAGCCGTCTGAATGGCCACGTCAAAGCGCTGAAAGAAGCCGCTTAATCGACGTAGTCATTAAAAAACCGACCTCAGGGTCGGTTTTTTATTGCCTGTGATTTAACAAGCTACAGGCAAAAAAGTGTGGGAGCGAGCCTGCTCGCGAATGCGATCTGCCAGTTGATATTTCTATCGACCGACATGACCTCTTCGCGAGCAGGCTCGCTCCCACAGTTCGGATTGGTGGCGCTTATTGCTGGACCGGCACCCACGGCAGGATCGGGATGGCCGTGACCGCATTCTGCGGACTGCCCTCGATCAAGCGATCGCTGTAGACCAAATACACCAGCGTGTTGCGCTTCTTGTCGAGGAAACGCACCACCTGCATGGTCTTGAACACCAGCGAAGTGCGCTCCTTGAACACCTCGTCGCCATCCTTCAGCTCACCCTTGAATTTGATCGGCCCGACCTGGCGACAAGCGATCGACGCCTCAGCACGATCCTCTGCCAGACCGAGACCACCCTTCACTCCACCGGTCTTGGCGCGTGACAGGTAGCAGGTCACGCCTTCGACTTTCGGATCGTCGAAGGCCTCGACCACGATCCGGTCATTCGGCCCGACGAACTTGAACACCGTCGACACCTGACCGATTTCCTCGGCCGAGGCCAGCAATGGCATGGCCATCAGCAGGCCCAATAATCCTTTCGCTACACGCATCGAATTTTCCTTAGACCAGAATCAGATTGTCACGGTGAACCAGTTCCGGCTCCGCCATGTAACCGAGCAAACCGACAATCGCATCCGACGACTGACCGATGATTTTTTGCGCTTCCAGGGCGCTGTAATTGGCCAGACCCCGAGCGATCTCCCGACCATCCGGCGCTACGCAGACGACCATCTCGCCACGACGGAAACTGCCTTGAACCAGTTTCACCCCCACCGGCAGCAGACTTTTGTTGCCCTTGGACAACGCCGACACCGCCCCCTCATCCAGCACCAGAGTGCCACGGGTTTGCAGATGCCCGGCCAGCCACTGCTTGCGCGCCGCGAGCATGCCGCGCTCCGGCGATAGCAGCGTGCCGATGCGCTCGCCCGCCTTGAGACGATCAAGCACACGTTCAAGGCGCCCGCCGACGATGATGGTGTGCGCACCGGAACGCGCTGCCAGGCGCGCTGCACGCAGTTTGGTCTGCATGCCGCCACGCCCCAGCGCACCGCCGGTACCGCCCGCAACCACATCCAGCGCCGGATCATCGGCGCGTGCTTCATAAATCAGCTGCGCATCGGGATTGTTGCGCGGATCGGCGTCGAACATGCCGTCGCGATCGGTAAGGATCACCAGCAGATCGGCCTCGACCAGATTGGCCACCAGCGCCGCCAGCGTGTCGTTGTCGCCGAAACGGATTTCATCGGTGACCACGGTGTCGTTTTCGTTGATCACCGGAATGACTTTCAGCTCGACCAGCGCACGTAAGGTACTGCGGGCGTTGAGGTAGCGCTTGCGATCGGAGAGGTCGTCGTGGGTCAGGAGAATCTGCGCAGTGTGCCGGCTATGCTCGGCGAAGCTCGACTCCCACGCCTGCACAAGCCCCATCTGACCGATTGCAGCGGCCGCCTGGAGCTCGTGCATGGCACTGGGTCGTGCGGTCCAGCCCAAGCGACTCATGCCGGCCGCCACCGCCCCGGAGGACACCAGCACCAGCTCGACGCCCGCCTCATGCAGCGCCACCATCTGCTCGACCCAGACACTCATTGCCGCGCGATCCAGCCCTTTGCCGTCAGCTGTCAGCAAAGCGCTGCCGATCTTCACGACCCAACGCTGCGCACCTGTCACCTTGCTCCGCATCATCTTCAACCTTAGCTTGAGGGCAGCGCGACCTGGCTCTGCCCGTGACGTTAATCGTGGCGATTGCTGACCAACGATCGATTTCCGGATACTAAAACGCCGCTCGATTGAGCGGCGTTCAAGTTTATCGCAACGGATCAGTCACGCACGTAAATGATTTCCGGACCGTCTTCGTCATCCACATCTTCTTCGTCCCAGTCATCGTCGCCGATGTCATGCACCGACTTCACGCCACTGCGACGCAGGGCACGCTTGTCGTCCAGCGCCTGCAACTGCGCACGGGCTTCGTCTTCGATGCGCTGATCGAGATCGGCCAGTTCTTCCTTGTACGCAGGGTCTGCGGCGAGGCGATCGGCACGGTCTTCCATGTAGCGCATGATGTCATGGCACAGACGCTCGGTACCGATCTTGGCGATGGCCGAGATCACGTACACCGGACCGGTCCACTCCAGACGATCGACGATTTCCTTGACGCGAGCATCGTGCTCTTCTTCAAGGATCTGGTCGCACTTGTTCAGCACCAGCCAGCGATCACGCTCGGCCAGCGACGGGCTGAACTTGATCAGCTCGTTGACGATCACTTCAGCCGCGTCCGGAGCACTGGAATCATCCAGCGGCGCCATGTCGACGAGGTGCAGCAGCAAACGCGTACGCGCCAGGTGCTTGAGGAAGCGAATGCCCAGGCCGGCACCGTCGGAAGCGCCTTCGATCAGACCCGGAATGTCGGCAATGACGAAGCTCTTCCAGCGATCGACGCTGACCACACCCAGGTTCGGCACCAGCGTGGTGAACGGGTAGTCGGCGACTTTCGGCTTGGCCGCCGAGACCGAACGGATAAAGGTACTTTTACCGGCGTTCGGCAAGCCCAGCAGACCGACGTCGGCCAGCACTTTCATTTCCAGTTTCAGGTCACGCTGCTCGCCCGGCTTGCCTGGCGTGGTCTGACGCGGCGCACGGTTGGTACTGGATTTGAAACGGGTGTTGCCCAGACCGTGCCAGCCGCCCTGCACTACCATCAGTTTCTGACCGGCCTTGGTCAGGTCGCCGATGACTTCCTGAGTGGCAGAGTCGATCACGGTAGTGCCGACCGGCACGCGCAGGATCAGATCTTCGCCCTTCTTGCCGGTGCAGTCGGTGCTGCCGCCGTTGGAGCCACGCTCGGCATCGAAGTGACGGGTGTAACGGTAGTCGACCAGGGTGTTGAGGTTTTCGTCGGCCATCATGTAGATGGAACCGCCGTCACCGCCATCACCGCCGTTCGGGCCGCCGTTTTCAATGAATTTTTCCCGGCGGAAACTCATGGCACCGTTGCCACCGTCACCGGCCTTTACGCGAATCGATACTTCATCAACAAACTTCATAACCAACGCCTCTCGCCGTACGGACGAGCCGAAAAACAATCAAGACATAAGACTCTTGCAAAAATGAGCGCAGCGACCCCAAGACACGACCTGCATCGCACGCCGACAGCCCATACAAACAGCTTTGCAAGAGACTCACCCCACAAACGAAAAAGCCCCGTCGCAAGACAGGGCTTCTCCAGCGATCTCGCGATTAAGCCGCGATTACGCTCACGTAACGACGACCGAAGGCGCCCTTTACTTCGAACTTGATCACGCCTTCGATTTTAGCGAAGAGAGTGTGATCCTTGCCCATGCCAACGCCGTAGCCAGCGTGGAATTGGGTGCCGCGCTGACGCACGATGATGTTGCCGGCCTTGATGACCTGGCCGCCATACATCTTCACGCCAAGGCGTTTGGCTTCTGAGTCGCGACCGTTACGGGTACTACCACCAGCTTTTTTGTGTGCCATGAGTTCAATTCTCCTAGTGAGGAATTAGGCTGTAATTAAGCCTGAATACCGGTGATTTTGATCTCGGTGAACCACTGGCGGTGGCCCATACGCTTCATGTGGTGCTTACGGCGACGGAACTTGATGATGCGGACTTTATCGTGACGACCTTGGGAGATCACTTCAGCCTTGACGGTTGCGCCAGCAACAACTGGTGCGCCGATGTTCACGTCGTCGCCGTTGGCGACCAGCAGAACGCGATCAAAAGTCACGGATTCGCCAGTAGCGATTTCCAGTTTTTCGATCTTCAGGTATTCACCTTCAGCGACCTTGTATTGCTTACCGCCGGTAACGATTACTGCGTACATGGTATTTCTCCGATAATCCTGCTCACCCAGCTCTTTATAAGAAGAGGTATTGGCTGGCATGGCTGCATGGGGCTGGAACGGCCCAAGTGCAATTGCGTAAGGCAGGTGCTGCCCAGGAAGTTCAGGGTGCGCGATTGTACGCAAGCAATCTGCCTCGCGCAAGTGGCCGACAGGCACTGTGAAAGCGTCGCGAGCGAAGGCAAGACAAGGAAAAAACAGGCGAGGAAGCGGAGTTTACGGGTTGTAAATGAGCATTCCGAGCCTGTTTTTGACGCAGGATTGCCGAGCGCAGCAGCTTTCACAGTGCCTGATCGTGCCTTGACAGGTCTGGGTGGGGGTCCTAGCATGCCGCGCAACCCTTCTGGAGCGACTCTCGCTGATGCAACCCCAAGCTTTCTACCGCGCGGTGGCGGACGATTTTAGCGCCGTCGACGGCATCATCAAGAAGCAGCTGACGTCTCGAGTGCCGCTGGTATCGAAAATCGGCGATTACATCACGTCGGCCGGCGGCAAACGCCTGCGTCCTTTATTAGTGTTGCTGTGTGGCAAGGCCCTGGGTCGCGAAGGCGACGACATGCGCCTGCTGGCCGCCACCATCGAATTCCTGCACACCGCGACCCTGCTGCATGACGACGTCGTCGATATGTCCGGCATGCGCCGTGGCCGCTCGACCGCCAACGCCATGTGGGGCAATGCCCCGAGCGTGCTGGTCGGCGACTTCCTGTATTCGCGCTCGTTCGAAATGATGGTCGAACTGGGCTCGATGCCGGTGATGAAGATTTTGTCTCAAGCCACGCGGATCATCGCTGAAGGCGAAGTGTTGCAGCTGTCCAAGGTGCGTGACGCCAGCACCAGCGAAGAAACCTACATGGAAGTCATCCGCGGCAAGACCGCGATGCTCTTCGAAGCCTCGACCCACAGCGCCGCCGCCCTGGCTGGCGCGACCGCCGAGCAGAGCGAAGCCCTGCGCACGTTCGGCGATCACCTGGGTGTGGCGTTCCAGCTGGTTGATGACCTGCTCGATTACAAAGGCGACGCGGAAACCCTGGGCAAGAACGTCGGCGACGATCTGGCCGAAGGCAAGCCAACCCTGCCGCTGATCTACACCATGCGCGAAGGTACGGCCGAACAGGCGGCACTGGTGCGTCAGGCGATCCAGAAAGGCGGGATCGAAGACCTGGAAAGCATCCGCATCGCCGTCGAAGCGTCCGGCTCGCTGGAGTACACCGCGCAGCTGGCCCGCGATTACGTGGCACGCGCGATCAAGTGCCTCGAGGCGCTGCCCGCTAGCGAATACCGAGATGCGCTGGTGGAACTGAGCGAGTTCGCGGTCGCCCGCACGCACTGATATTGCTGAAACAAGATCAAAAGATCGCAGCCTTCGGCAGCTCCTACGGGGGTTGTCGAAGCTGCGATCTTTTGCTTTTGCCTGCCTGAAAAGCTAAAACCCTATACAATGTGCGCCCTTTAGCCCTCCTGATACCTAAGGAACCTTAGTGAGCACGTTGCCACCCTGCCCGAAATGCAATTCCGAATACACCTACGAAGACGGCACCCAACTGGTCTGCCCCGAGTGCGCCCACGAGTGGTCTGCCAGCGGCGAAGCCGAAGTGGCGGCTGATGATGCCGTGAAGAAAGATTCGGTCGGCAACGTCCTGCAGGACGGCGACACCATCACCGTGATCAAGGACCTCAAGGTCAAAGGCACGTCGCTGGTGGTCAAGGTCGGCACCAAGGTCAAGAACATCCGCCTGTGCGATGGCGACCACGACATCGACTGCAAGATCGACGGCATCGGCCCAATGAAGCTCAAATCCGAGTTCGTCAGAAAAGTCTGAGCCTTGCGTCATCCATCCTGCGCCAGCCGTGGGATGGAGCTTTGCCCTCCCCGCTTCAGCTCAATGAATCCGCGCATGGCCATCAGCCAGCCATTTTGACCTGACACAACCTTTACCCGGAAAACTCCACGATCCGCCAATAGGCACTTGCTATTTGATGAATAAGAATTATTCTCATTGAAACCTTTCAAGGAGATGAACCCCATGACTTATTTGATCGACGCCTGGCTGGATCGCCCACACCCGTACCTCAGAATCCTCCATCGGGAAACCGGCGAAGTCTGTGCGGTGCTTGAAGAAGAAGCGTTGCATGAGCTGCAGGATCAAGGCGATCTGGACGTCAGCAGCCTCAATTCCAGCGAGCCGCTGGTGCTCAAGGAGCTGGTGCGCAATCTGTTCCTGTTCTGCTATGCCCGGGCGTTGCGCCCGACCAATGAGCTGCACAACAAGATCGAAATATGAGCAGCATTAAAAAAACCTGTGGGAGCGAGCTTGCTCGCGAAAGCGATAAATCAGTCAACGAATGAGTCGACTGAAAAACCGCCTTCGCGAGCGAGCTCGCTCCCACATTTTTCAGCCCGCCATCAAGGCAGGCTCGGTTTTACAGAACGTCCAGCAGCTCGACGTCGAACACCAGAACGCTGTGCGGCGGGATGCTGCCCACGCCTTGCGCGCCGTAAGCCAGTTCGCTCGGCACGTACAGGCGCCATTTGCTGCCGGCATTCATCAGTTGCAGGGCTTCGGTCCAGCCAGCGATCACGCCGCCAACCGGGAATTCTGCAGGCTGGCCGCGCTCGTAGGAGCTGTCGAACACAGTGCCGTCGATCAGGGTGCCGTGGTAATGCGTACGCACCTGGTCTTCACGGGTCGGCTTGGCGCCATCGCCCTGAGTCAGTACTTCGAATTGCAGGCCGGAAGCCAGGGTGGTGATGCCGTCACGCTTGGCGTTTTCGGCGAGGAAGGCCAGGCCTTCGCCAGCCGCAGCTTCAGCCTTGGCAGCTGCTTCGGCTTGCATGATCTCGCGGATCACTTTGAAGCTGGCGGACATTTCTTCCTGGCCAACACGGCTTGGCTTGCCGGCGAAAGCGTCGGTCAGACCGGCCAGGATCGCGTCTAGGCTGACACCCGGTGGCGGGTTATCGCGCAGCTGGTCGCCGAGTTGACGGCCGATACCGTAGCTGACGCGGGTTTCGTCGGTGGACAGATTTACTTCGGACATGACACTGCTCCGCTGTGCGGACGGCCACAGGACTTGCCGTGCGTGCACAGCGCGTCCCGGCGCGCCCGGAACCAAAAGGGCGAGCAGACTAGCACAGATACCCCGGACTTGGGGCCGAGGCTACAGGGCCGAGCGCCAGGCGAGCGGCACTTTCAGGCTTTCATCGAGGTCAGCGACCAGCCCGCACATTTCGTCATGGACTGAGGTGTGCACAAGGTTGAATGGCAGCACCGGGAAGGCATGCAGCAGATCCCGCGCGTGCTCCACTGAGCGCAGCGTCAGCATATTGCCCTTGAGATCGCTCAACGGATACTCCGTCCCATGCATCCTCGCTTCCAACAGGTAAATGCCTCCTTCCATGGAGATCAGGTTCAACTCGTCGACCTTTTTGGCAACAGCAAACGCGTTCAACTCTTGCAGGTTCATGGAAGCACCTCACACCGTGGCGAATCGCACCGTTACAGGCATAGGCCGCTGCGCTTGAAAGCACAAGCCACAAACGAAACCGCCCGTCTGTTTCGCAACAGACGGGCGGTTTTTTTGCCTTGATCGGCTGATCAGTGCTTGGTGACCTTGTCCAGGTAACCCATGGCAAACGCGGACACCACAAAAGTCATGTGAATGATCACGTACCACATCAGATGCTCGGGATCGACGTTCTTGGCATCCATGAAGATGCGCAGCAGGTGGATCGAAGAAATCGCCACGATCGACGCCGCGACTTTCATCTTCAGCGACGACGAGTCCATGGTGCCCAGCCAGCTGAGCTTCTCTTTGCCTTCGTCGATGTCCAGTTGCGAGACGAAGTTCTCGTAGCCGGAAATCATCACCATCACCAGCAGACCACCCACCAGCGCCATGTCGATCAGCGACAGCAGCACCAAGATCAGATCCGATTCAGCCATGGCGAAGACGTTGGGCAGGATATGGATGATTTCCTGGAAGAACTTCAATGCCAGCGCCAGCAGACCGAGGGACAGGCCGATGTAGATCGGCGCCAGCAGCCAGCGGGTGGCGTACATTGCATTTTCGATAAAGCGTTCCATTGACTCTCACACAAGGGGCTGGAAATGGCGGCGAGTATAACAGCCCGCTGTGACAGCCAGAAACCGCCGGAAAATCCGCCACCTGCGTGTGTGTGACAAAGTTTTTCTGCTAGTGTCCAAAGCATTGACAGCCCAATGACAGTGGACAGGACGCGTGGAAATGGATGTGCGATCAGCCTTGACGACTGCCGGTATCTGCCTCGCCTTGCTCATCGGCGGTTGCTCGCCCGGCGATGAAAAACAAGTCGCCAACCTCGACGAAAAGACCGCCACCTTCGAACAGTCACTGGACACGATCAGCGATCCCAAGCTCAAGGACGCCATCACCGAACTCGGCGGTTCGCTGCTGTTGCTCGAACGCGCCCGGCTCAAGCTCGACGACATCGCGCCGCACACCGAATACGGCGCAGACGCCCTCGCCGTGCTCAAGCACTACCCTACCCCGCAAGCGCTGGTCGATACCTTCATCAACGGTCTGTTCGTGCTGCACAAGGACGCCAGCTCGGATTACCTGACCGATCTGCAACCGGTATTCCCGTTCAACCTGAACATTCCCGGCGGGTTCCTGTTTCCGCACGGCATCGAATGGCATTCGGTGACGCTGAGCAACAAACGCGTGATCGCCTGGCAGCCGGAGTGGTCGGAAACCGACCCGGGCATTCAACTCAGCCCGTCCAGCTCCAACGTGACCAACCCCGATGACCTGACGGTGACCTACCCGTTCATCGATGGCCTCAACGTCGACAAGAAAACCCTGCCACAACCGGTCAGCCTGCAAGGCCAGGTCGAAGTCATCGCGCCGCGTCGCCTGTACAGTTTCGACCTGACGCAGAAAGACGTCGGCCAGACTCGCACGAACGACAACCTCAGCGTCAAACTGCTCAAGCTGGAAAAGAACTATGCCGAGGTCGAAGTCAGCAACAGCCTGCCGCTGGCGGCAGAAGTCGCCGAAACCCGGATCAATCCGCTGATCGTCCAGGCCCGCGACGCCAGCGGCCAATACCTGGTGCGCGCCGGTTCGATCAACGAAAGCCCAGAGCAGGTCGCGTTTTACCAGAAACAACTCACGCAGTTACAGAAGCAGAAGAGCTGGAGCGACACCCTGGAAAAACAGCTCAGCGACGACCAGCAAGCCTTCGAGAAAGACCACCCGCGTCGCTACAACAAGGTGTATTTCCACGGCCCGATCGAGACACTGGAAGTCAGCGTGCTCGACTTCTCCTCGGCGACGGTGACGCGCAAATCCCTGGATCTGCCGGTGCGCACCTTCAATCCGCACACCACGGCCAAAGCCGTGCAGCCGCTGGACCTGCCCGTGGTGGTGTATGACGATCTCGCCGCCAACTGGCTCAAAGGCGCGGACCTGACTGAGCAACAATTGAAGGCCGGCGTGCGCATTCATCAATCGGTGGAAGAGCCGAGCGCGGCGCGTATCGAGTTTTCCCACCGCCGCACCTTCAATGACGAATTGCTTGGCGACGAACTCAACCCCGGCGTCAGTCCCGTGACCTTCTTCACGGAAAAGCGCGGCGGCAAACTCGACGAGCCGATCGAACTGCCGCCCGAGGCGTACCAGGTCGATCCGCTGCAAGCGACGATTACTTATGATCTGAACTTGTTTCCGGAAACCCCGGCGATTGCCGTGGGCTCGATGCCGTTGTTCCTGGCCACGGTGGCGAAGCAATCCTACGACGCGCAGTCATTGCCCAAAGGCCTGGCGATCAAGGACAACACGCTGGTGGTCGACCTGAAAACCTTCCCGGCCAACGAATGGCGTTTCTTCGTCAAGGACGACAGTGGCCATTACCTCAAGCAGATTCTTTCGGTCAGCCACGACGCCAGCACCGAAGGCCCGGCGCTACTCGGCGTGCACTACTTTTATGGTCGCCCGACTCGCGTGGAGACCTATCAGCGCACCGACCTCGCCACCGTGCAATACGGTTTTGAGGTCAAGCTCGAAAAGGCGCAGGTCGACCAGTCAGCACCTTAACCGTTGAGGCTGCGCCCACGGCCGCCGTTGATCTGCCGCAACTGCGCTTGCAAGTGCAGGCTCCAGATCTGCGGATCATCGGCCAGTTCGTAACCATGCAGGGTCAGGCTTTCAACGATGGTGTCGAGAATCGACTCGGCCGCCACCGGGCCGTGGAACGGGCCTTGGGCTTTGATCGCGGAAGGTTGTTCGCCGGCCATGCCGGCCGCGAAGAGCAGCGTCCACATGCCGTTGTCGCCGGCCAGCGGCTTGACGGCGCATTCGATCCGGGTCACCAGACCCAGGCATTGACGGGTGAGACAGAGGTTGCGCGACATGGCGGCGACCCTCGGTAAAGCCGGTATTCAGCCCCCACGGGAGGACTGGCTCGATCCAGTGATACTGTCGATATCCTTGACCTGAGAATAGAAGAAAAGTGTCCCGCGCAAGCCAAATGGAACCAGAAGGCGCCGAATGGTCATTGTGTGAATATTGGCGTCAGAGTAGTGGCACATTCCCCGAAGATCCCCGCAGAGATCAATCTGGAAAAGAAATTGTGGGAGCGAGCCTGCTCGCGAAGACGATGGATCAGCCAACTCATTCGTCGACTGATACAGCGCTTTCGCGAGCAGGCTCGCTCCCACAGGGTCTGGCGTGAACTGATCAGGCCGGTTTGGCTTCGGCGAGAGCCTCCTGCGCCAGTTCCTTCTCGGCCTCTTTCAGGTCCTCTTCGCTGATCATCTCGGCGATATCGCGCAGGCGCTCGACCACTCGGGCATTGATGCTGCCTTCGGGGAATTCGCCATCGGCGTTCGGCTCCCCGGCCGGCTCGCCCACCAGCAGGCTCAACGCCTCATCGGCCTGACGCACCGCATACACGTGGAACTGCCCGGCGCGCACGGCGGCGAGGACTTTTTCATCGAGCATCAAAGTGGCGACGTTGGCCTGGGGAATGATCGCGCCCTGCTCGCCGGTCAGGCCGCGCGCTTCGCAGAGGCGGAAGAAGCCTTCGATCTTCTCGTTGACCCCGCCGACTGCCTGCACTTCGCCGAACTGGTTGATCGAACCGGTGATGGCAAAACATTGCTTGAGCGGGGTTTTCGACAGCGCCGAAATCAGCGTGCACGCCTCGCCCAGCGATGCGCTGTCGCCGTCGACGTAACCGTACGACTGTTCCAGCGCAATGCTCGCCGAGATCGCCAGCGGAAATTCCTGGGCGTAACGGCTGCCCAGATAACCGGTGAGGATCATCACGCCTTTGGAGTGAATCGGCTGGCCGAGGTTGACCTCACGCTCGATGTCGACGATGCCGCTGCCGCCCGGGTAGACCGTGGCGGAAATCCGCGCCGGCACGCCGAACGCCGAATCGCCGACCTCCAGCACCGTCAGCCCGTTACACTTGCCGACTGCCGCGCCATCGGTGTCGATGAGGATGATCCCGGCGAGCATGTCGTCGAGAATCCGCGCCGAGACCCGCCCGGTGCGGGTGGCCTTGGCTTTCAGGGCGCGTTCGATATGGCCTGCGTCGGTCATTTCATCGCCGGCCAGATGGCGAATGAAATCCGCCTCGCTGACCAGTTGGAACAGATCGCCAATGCGCGCCGACAAGCGCCCCTGATGCTCGGCCAGCCGTGCGCTGTAGGTCGCCAGCCGCGCCACCGCATCGGCGGTCAGCGGCGCCATGCCTTCTTCCGAAGTACGGGTTTTCAGGAGCTGGGCGAACTGCTCGAGGCTTTCGTCGACCATCGGGATGTCTTCGTCGAAGTCGACCAGAACGCGGAACATCTCCTGGAAGTCCGGATCGAGATCCTGCAGCGTGTAATACAGCTGCCGCGCACCGATGATGATGACTTTGACCTGCAGCGGAATGTGCTGCGGGTTCAGGGTCATGGTAGCGAAGCGGCCCATCTCGCCCAGCGGCGATTCCATTTTCAGTTTGCGCGATTGCAGGGCGCGTTTGAGCGCATCCCACACGAACGGCTCGCTGAGCATTTTTTCCGCTTCGAGAATCAGGAAACCGCCATTGGCGCGGTGCAGCGCACCCGGACGCAACTGCCGGTAAGTGGTGTAGAGCGCGCCCTGATCGGTCGTGTACTCGATGCGGCCGAACAGGTTTTCGTAGGTCGGATGCGGTTCGAACGCCACCGGTGCACCGCCGCTGGCCGGATGCCCGACCACCAGGCTCGGTGCGTATTGTTCTTCCAGCAACTTGCGCGCGACGGCGTCGGTCTTGCTGTCGTCGACCAGTTGTTCGACCACGGTTTTCAGCAGGTAGACCTGCATCGCTTGCAGGTAACCGCAGACCCCGGCGTTCTCTGCGTACTTCTCCGACAGCGGCGCCAGCAACGGCTGCAAGGCCAGGGTGATGGTTTCTTCGTTGAGCGAACGCAGTTGATTGTTCGACTCGCGCTTCCACTGCGGCAGGCTGGCTAGTTCTTCGTTCAGGCGCTCTTCGAGGCCGGAAATGTCATCGTGAAAACGCTCGCGCTCGGCTTCCGGCAACTGCGCGAATTCGGCTTCGTCCAGGGCCTTGCCGTCGAGCATCGGGGTGAAGGCGATATTGCTGCTGTCGCGGTACAGGGCGACGTCTTTTTCCAGAGCCAGGCGCTCGATGATGTCCAGCGCCTTGTCGTAGCGCTGGTTGAAGGCGCGGTCGATGGCGCTTTTTTTCTGCTGGTAGGACGGGTGTTCGAAAACCGCCGGAAAAGTCGCCAGCAGGTTGTCGATCAGGCCGTTGATGTCGCCGATGAACGAGGCCGCCGTGCCCGATGGCAGCTCCAGTGCGCGCGGTTCGCGCGGCTCATCGAAGTTGTTGACGTAGACCCAGTCCGCCGGGGTCTGCAGGCGCTTGCCTTCGGCTTTCAGGTAGCGTTTGACGAACGAGAAACGGCCGGTGCCGGGCTCGCCCATGACGAATACGTTGTAACCGGGGCGTGGCATCGCCACACCGAACTGCAAGGCTTCGACCGCGCGTTCCTGGCCGAGCACACCGCGAAAGGGCTCCAGATCATTGGTGCTAGTGAAGCTGAACTGTTCAGCGGAAAACGGACGAGTCAGCGCTTCGGGCGCAAGACGCAGGCTGGCAGCAACAGGATCAGGCATCGGGCTTCCTTAACAATCAGGCGGGGCAGGTAGCGGCATTCTGGCGCTGCCCGTGCCCCACTGGCAAGGCGCGCCACATGACAAAGCATAGACAAGCGCGCGGCCGGCCGACGCGTCCCGATAAATCAGAGGTTTATTCCAAATATTTTGCAAAAAGTCACGGAACCGCTGGAACGTGCCTAAACTCCAAACTGCGCGGCTGGAACTAATACCGGCCCACTGACACTTTCGGCTTTGTCCTCGGGCAGAGCGCGAAGGGCCAGAACCCTGTCCATTGGTATGCACATAAAGAGAACAAAGCTATGAAACGGATTCTTCTCGGTACTCTCTTCACCGCTGTATCCATCAACGCAATGGCGCAAGCCCCGGGCGGCCCGGATTGCGGTTGGGGCAACATGCTGTTCGAAGGTCAGCGTGGCACCCCGGCGCACTTCCTTGCTTCCACCACCAACGGCACTTCCGGTAACGCTACCTTCGGTATGACCTCCGGTACCAACGGCTGCTCGACCAACGCGTCCCTGACTTATGGCGGCAAATCCTGGTTCGCCATGAATGGCATGATGAACGAGCTGTCCGAAGACATGGCCAAAGGCAACGGCGAAGCGCTGACCACTTATGCCGTGGTCCTGGGCGTAGCACCGGAAGATCGCGCGCACTTCGCGCAAGTGACCCACGAGCACTTCCAGCAGATCTTCAGCAAAGCTGACGTGACCGCTGAAGACGTGCATACCAACACCCTGGCAGTACTGAAATCGGACCCACGTCTGGCCAAGTACGCAACTCAGGCTTAAGCTCGACCCCGCCCGCTTCCTTCGGGAAGCGGGTTTTATTTTGAATACGGTCTGTAGCGAGGGGATTTTCCCCGTTCGGCTGCGAAGCAGTCGTAAAACCTGTGCATGCGATGTATCCGATGCATTGGTGACACAGCTTATGGGGCCGCTTCGCAGCCCAGCGGGGATAAATCCCCTCGCCACAGGGTGCAGTGATTACCCCCGATCCGGGATTTGTTTTCTTTCGACTTAAGTTGCCACCTATGCTCAAACGCCTTGCCTGGCTGGCGCTCTGTGTCTGCGCCCCGCTGTCCGCCGCGCCTCACATCGATCCTCAACGTTTGCAGCAACTGGCCAACGACCGCTTCTGGATTTCCCTCGGTCATTACGAAACCGCCAAACTCGGCGGCTGGCGCAGCTATGTCAGCGACAAGAAGTTCTTTCTCGCGCCCGACGGCAACGAGCATCCGGACCGCGAACTGGCCGCCACCGTGCAGGCGTTGTACGCCCCGGCCAGTCTCGGCGAACAACACGCACAATGCGTCTACCCGGCGCGTACACGCTGGCTGAAAGCGCAGCTCAATCTCGCCGACCTGCCAGCGCCGGAATGCGCCGAATACAAGCAATGGTTCAAGGACGTCTCGCCGCACAGCGCGGTGATGATTTTCCCGGCGGCGTATCTCAACAGCCCGTCGTCGATGTTCGGCCACACCCTGCTGCGCATCGATCAGGCGGACGTGCAGGCCGACAAGACTTCGCTGCTCAGCTACGCGATCAACTTCGGTGCCTACATCGAAGGCTCGGACAACAGCATTCTGTATGCCTGGAAAGGCTTGATGGGCGGCTACCCGGGGCTGTTCGCGCTGGTGCCGTATCAGGAAAAACTCTCGGAATACCGCAGCCTGGAAAACCGCGATCTGTGGGAATACCGCCTCAATCTGACTCAGGAAGAAACCGCACGCATGGTCGAACATGTGTGGGAGCTCAAGCAGATCCAGTTCGACTATTTCTTCTTCGACGAAAACTGCTCGTATCGCTTGCTGGAGCTGCTGCAAGTGGCGCGGCCGAGCCTGCGCCTGACCGAACAATTCCCACTGACCGCGATCCCGACCGACACTGTCAAAGCGGTGAAAGAGGCCGGGCTGGTCGAGCACATCGAATATCGCCCGTCCCGCGAACGTGAACTGCTCAGCCGCGCCGAGCCTTTGAGCGATGACGAACAGCAATGGGTGCTGAAAGTCAGCGCCGATCAAAAAGTCCTGCAAGAGCCAACGTTCAAAGCGCTGCCGCGCGCGCGTCAGGCGTTGATCGTTGACGCTGCCTATCGTCTGGAGCGCTACCGCGCCAACGGTCAGGAGCGCGACCCGCAACGAGCGCAGCGCAGTTTCGAACTGCTGCGGGCGATCAACAAGAACCCGGCGCCGGAGCTGGAAATTCCGCAACCCGGTCTGCCCGAAGATGGCCACGAGTCCCGCACCTGGCAGGCAGGCCTCGGTACGCGCGGCGATCGCGCGTTCGGCGAATATGGCCTGCGCATGGCTTATCACGACCTCAATGACAACGCCGAAAGCTTTCCTCTCGGCGCGCAGATTGAGATCCTGCAACTGAAGCTGCGCCAATACGAAGGCAATGACTGGCAGCTACAGCAACTGGATCTGGCGACCATTCGTTCGCTGACACCGCGCAACGAGCTGCTGCAACCATTGTCGTGGCAAGTCACCGGTGGCCTTGAGCGCGTGCCGGGCAAGCATGACGACGAAACGCTGGTCAGCCATGTCAACGGTGGCGGCGGCGGCACGTGGCAGTTGGGCGAAGACGTGCTCGGCTTTGCGCTGGGCACGGTGCGCGTGGAACACAACAATGACTTCGCCGAGTTTGTTTCCCCGGCCGGTGGCTTCAACACCGGCGTGCTGTGGAAAAACCCGCTGGGCAATCTGAGCCTGGAGGCCAAGGGCGACTACTTCTTCAACGGCGAAGTACGCCGCAGCCTGAGCCTGAATCAGCAGTGGGAGCTGTCGCGCAACCTCGGTTTGCGCTTGAGCGCGCAACGTGAATTCAGCCAGCTCGCCAGCCCGGAAACGGAAGTCATGCTTGAAGTGAAGTGGTATCACTACTGATCCCGAGCCTGTGTAAATCTCCCTGTGGGAGCGAGCCTGCTCGCGAAAGCGGTGGGTCAGTCAATATTAGTGTTGCCTGACACGACGCCTTCGCGAGCAGGCTCGCTCCCACAGGGGCTTTGTGGTGTGCAATGGATTTTTCACAGGCGTTCGACAGCCGCCTCATGAATCCCCTTCTAGACTTTCCTTATGAGCCGAGTATCGGCGCGGGAGAGTGCGATGTGGCGGTGCGTGGGGTTGTTGGGTGTTGTAATGGCGCTGGGCGGTTGCCAGACCACCCATGAAGACTTGATCGCCAAGGGTTATCCACCGGCCTTCGCCGACGGTTTCGATGACGGTTGCGTCAGCGGCCGGCAAGCGGCGGGCTCGATCAGCGGTGAGTTTCGCAAAAATGTGCCGCGCTATCTCAAGGACCAGCAATACGCCGACGGCTGGGTCGACGGCTTCCGCCAATGTCAGGCGATGCTCGAAAACAGGGATCGCGAGCAATATCGCAACGAGCATTGGGACGAACGCGAACGCGCCTGGCAGCAGCAGAAGGACCAGGACGTCTGGCGGGCTTATCGCTCGCAATAGGTCGTTTGCAGACATCCGTTGAAACCAAATGCCGGCAACCATGGCCCAAATCCTTTAACAGGAGGACTTCATGAGTCGCGCATTCGTCAACGAAGACAACGCCGCCGCGCAGGCCGATCAGCCCGTCGAACGTCAGGTCAGCACGCAGCCCAACTACGTCACCCCGCAAGGTCTGGCGCAGTTGCAGGCGAAGGTCACCGAGTTGCAGAGCCTGCACGCCGAGCAAACGGCCAAGGGCGAGCAGGCCGACAAGCAACGCTTGGCCGATCTGCAACGGGATCTGCGTTATTTCACTCAACGCCTGAGCAGCGCCCAAGTTGCAGTCGCTGCGACTTCCACCGACAAGGTGCAGATCGGTAGCTGGGTGACTTTTGCCGATGAACACGACACTGAACACCGCGTGCAACTGGTCGGCGAGGATCAGGCCGACGCCAGTCAGGGCCTGATCAACTGGGCCTCACCGCTGGGCCGGGCCTTGCTCGGCGCCCGGCTCAACGATGAGGTGCTGTGGCAGCGGCCTGCCGGCGATCAACTGATCGAAGTGATCCGCATCGAACCGGCTTAAACCACGCCTTGCGCCAACATCGCATCGGCGACTTTGACGAAGCCGGCAATGTTCGCGCCTTTGACGTAATTGATCTGACCGTTGTCTTCGCCGTAATGCACGCAGGCGTGGTGGATCGACTGCATGATCGCGTGCAGCTTGCTGTCGACCTCGCCCGCCGTCCACAGCAGGCGCATGGCGTTCTGCGACATCTCCAGACCGCTCACGGCCACGCCGCCGGCATTCGAAGCTTTGCCCGGCGCAAAGAGAATGCCGGCCTCGATAAAGATATCCACAGCCTCCAGCGTGGTCGGCATGTTCGCGCCTTCAGCCACACAGACGCAGCCGTTGCGCAGCAGCGTGCGCGCGGCTTCGGCGTCGAGTTCGTTTTGCGTCGCGCAGGGCAGCGCGATGTCGCACGCCAACGACCATGGAAGCTGCCCGGCGCGGAATTCCAGACCATGGGCGCTCGCCAGTTCGCTGATGCGCCCGCGTCTGACGTTCTTCAATTCCAGCAGCGCCAGCCACTGTTCTTCGCTCAGTCCTGCTTCGCAGTACAGCGTGCCTTCGGAATCGGACAGGGAAATCACCTTGCCGCCCAGATCCATGACCTTGCGCGCCGCGTACTGCGCGACGTTGCCGGAACCGGAAATCGCCACGCGCTTGCCTTCCACGCTCTGCCCGCGGCGCTTGAGCATTTCTTCGGCGAAGTACACGCAGCCGAAACCGGTGGCTTCCGGGCGAATCAGGCTGCCGCCGTAGGTCATGCCCTTGCCGGTGAGGACGCTGGTGAACT
Organism: Pseudomonas sp. AC083; assembly: GCF_979253165.1. Classification (NCBI taxonomy): domain Bacteria; kingdom Pseudomonadati; phylum Pseudomonadota; class Gammaproteobacteria; order Pseudomonadales; family Pseudomonadaceae; genus Pseudomonas; species Pseudomonas sp. AC083. The sequence goes on along the minus strand of NZ_CEEDDH010000015.1, from coordinate 61,119 downwards.
GGTTGCTCAGGCGCTTGTACTGGCCAAAGAGGAAACCGATCTCCCGCGCACCGACACCGATATCACCGGCCGGCACGTCAACGTCGGCGCCGATGTGGCGATACAACTCGCTCATGAATGCCTGGCAGAAACGCATGACTTCAGCGTCGCTCTTGCCCTTCGGATCGAAGTCCGAACCGCCCTTGCCACCGCCCATGGGCAGGGAGGTCAGCGAGTTCTTGAAAGTCTGTTCGAAGGCGAGGAATTTCAGCACGCCGAGGTTCACCGACGGATGGAAGCGCAGGCCGCCCTTGTACGGGCCGATGGCGCTGTTCATCTGGATACGGAAGCCGCGATTGACCTGGACCTTGCCCTGATCGTCGACCCACGACACGCGAAACACCACCGCGCGCTCCGGCTCGCAGATGCGCTCCAGAATGCCCGAAGTCAGGTAATGCGGATTGGCTTCAAGAAACGGCCACAGGCTGCGCAGGACTTCTTCGACAGCCTGGTGGAATTCGGGTTGATCCGGGTCGCGTTTTTTCAGGCGCGCAAGGAAGGATTCGACGGATTCGATCATGGGCAAAGTCTCGGCAAATTTATTGTCGTTGGAGGAGATTGGGCCGGACTGTAACAAACGAATTGCGCACAGGAACAGAGCAAGATGTCGCAGTTATGAAATTAAATGGTGCACAGGATATAAATCCGAGGGGTTTTTGATGCGTTTTTGCACCTGAGCGGGGAGCACAGATTCAAGACTTGCACCAATAGTTACACCGTCTTCGCGAGCAGGCTCGCTCCCACATTTGGATTGCGTTACCCCTGTGGGAGCGAGCCTGCTCGCGAAAGCCGCAACTCGGTTTATCAGGAAAAACCCAGGGCAAATAAAAACGGAGCCCGAAGGCTCCGCTCTTGTGCAACCAACCCGAATCAGGCCAGTTTCTTGTGACGCACCCGGTGAGGCTGGGCCGCTGCTTCGCCGAGGCGTTTTTTGCGGTCGGCTTCGTACTCGGTGTAGTTGCCTTCGAAGAACACCGCTTGCGAGTCGTCTTCGTACGCCAGGATGTGCGTGGCGACACGGTCAAGGAACCACCGATCGTGGGAGATCACAATGGCGGCGCCCGGGAAGTCCAGCAGGGCTTCTTCCAGCGAACGCAGGGTTTCCACGTCGAGGTCGTTGGACGGTTCGTCGAGCAGCAGGACGTTGCCGCCCTCCTTCAGGGTCAGCGCCAGGTGCAGACGACCGCGCTCACCGCCGGACAGATCCTTGACGAACTTCTGCTGGTCGCCGCCCTTGAAGTTGAAGCGACCGACGTAGGTGCGCGAAGGGATCTCGTAGTTGCCGATGCGGATCTGGTCGGAACCGTCGGAAATCTGCTGGAACACGGTCTTGCTGCCGTCGAGGTCTTCGCGGCTCTGATCGACGCAGGCCAGCTGCACGGTTTCACCGATTTCGATGCTGCCCGAATCCGGAGTTTCCTTGCCCATCAGCATGCGGAACAGCGTCGATTTACCGGCACCGTTACCGCCGATCACGCCGACGATGGCGCCCTTCGGCATGGAGAACGACAGGTTGTCGATCAGCACGCGATCGCCGTAGCCTTTGGTGACGTTCTTGAATTCGATGACCTTGTCGCCCAGGCGTGGACCGGCCGGGATGTAGATCTCATTGGTCTCGCTGCGCTTCTGGAATTCCTGCGATTGCATTTCTTCGAAGCGTTGCAGACGTGCCTTGGATTTCGACTGGCGGGCCTTGGCGCCTTTGCGCACCCACTCCAGTTCTTCCTTCATGGCTTTTTCATGAGCCGACTGCTGTTTGGATTCCTGGGCCAGACGATCGGATTTGGCTTCGAGCCAGCCCGAGTAGTTGCCCTCGTAAGGAATGCCCGCGCCGCGGTCGAGTTCCAGAATCCAGCCGGCGACGTTGTCGAGGAAGTAGCGGTCGTGCGTGATCGCGACCACGGTGCCCGGGAAGTCGTGGAGGAAATGCTCCAGCCACGCCACCGAATCGGCATCCAGGTGGTTGGTCGGTTCGTCGAGCAGCAGCATGTCCGGCGCGGACAGCAGCAGACGGCACAGGGCGACACGGCGCTTTTCACCACCGGACAGGTGTTCGACTTTCGCGTCCCAGGCTGGCAGACGCAGCGCATCGGCGGCGACTTCCAGTTGGCGCTCGAGGTTGTGGCCGTCGCTGGCTTGCAGAATCGCTTCGAGCTTGGCCTGTTCAGCAGCAAGTTTGTCGAAGTCGGCATCCGGGTCGGCGTAGGCCGCGTAGACCTCGTCCAGACGCGCTTGCGCATCCTTGATCACGCTGACTGCTTCTTCGACCACTTCACGCACGGTCTTGGCAGGGTCGAGTTGCGGCTCTTGCGGCAGGTAACCGATGTTCAGGTCCGGCATCGGACGGGCTTCGCCTTCGAACTCGGTGTCGACGCCGGCCATGATTTTCAGCAGCGTGGATTTACCCGAACCGTTGAGGCCGAGCACGCCGATCTTGGCGCCGGGGAAGAAGGACAGCGAAATGTTCTTGAGGATTTCCCGCTTCGGCGGAACAACTTTGCCCAGCCGATGCATGGTGAAGACGTATTGAGCCATGGAGAACCTTGGGTCAGTGACAGATGAATGATTGGAGCGCAGGCGATGCCTGGCCAGACTGTGCGCGTCGTTCACTTGATCGCGATCAATGCGTGCGCGCTGGAAAAAGTCTGATTGTAGGGGCTGGAACGCCCCCGGTCTAACCGGCAAAGCTACCTTAATGCTGGAAGGCAGTCCAGCCGCGAGGGGCTGGCACTTCGCCACGAGTCAAGGCATGCTAGCCGCCCTTCGGGCGTCCGGCTTATAGTGCACGTCGCGCCAGTCCAGCCAAATCGCAGGATCACAGCTTGACCAATGTCACTCCGCCAGCCTCTGTGAGCAGCACCCCACCGGCGCCCGGCTCGCCCCTGCGCGGGACATTAAAGGGTGCGCTGGCCACCCTCGTGCTGTTATTGCTCGCGTTGCTGTTCTGGCAATTGCTCGATCAATTGCGTGAAACCCAGAAGAACCAGCGCCAGTACACCATCGATTACACCGCCGACCTCGCCGCTCAGGTCAGCCTGAACATGGCGCTGAATGCGCAAATCGCCCTCAATCTGCTACCGATCGTCGAACAACCGCAAACTGCCGACGAACAGCAGATGCTCCTGCGCAAACTGCAACGCTCGCTGCCCGATCTTCGCAGCATGGCCCTGCTCTCGCCCTCCGGCCGCATCATCAGCGACAGCGCCACCGACAGTTCCGACGCCGATTACCTGACCGAACTGGTACGCCGCAGCCGTGCCCAGGCGCATTACTTCAGCAATGCCGATGACGGCTCGGTGGTGCATCTGCTGTTGCATCAGGCCAGCGGCAGCAGTCGCGGTTACTGGGCCTTGCGCCTGACGCCAACCTTCTTCGATTCGCTGACCAAACAGGACGCCACCGCCCTGCGCCCGTTGTGGCTGGTGGAAAACCGCCTCAATCACCAGATCATCAGCCGCGACGCCGGGCTGCCCTCGGTCAAGGCTGGCGGGCTGACGCCTGACGATGTCGCCAACACCGTGCTGACCGTGCCGCTGAGCAGCAGCGACTGGCAACTGCGCGGGCTATTCGACCGCCAGCGCGTACTGGAAGAGTTGCTGCCGGCGTTCATTGGCAAATGCCTGCTCGGCCTGGCGTTCTCGATGTTGCCGGTGATCGCGTTGCTGAACATGCGTCGGCGCCAGCGCCAGGTACATGAAGGCCGGCGGCGTTATCAGGATATTTTCGAAGGCACCGGCGTGGCCTTGTGCGTGCTTGACCTGTCCGGCCTCAAGCAGATGTTCGACAAGGCGCAGATCCAGACCAGTGACCAGCTCAAGGCCTGGCTCGACCAACCGCAGCAGCGCCAGCAGTTGCTTGCGGAAATGCGCGTCACCGAAGTCAACCAGGTCGCCCTGCAACTGCTCGATGTGCACTCCTGCGACGATGCCTGGCAACTGCTGATCGATGGCCAGCGCCATCCGCAGTGCGCGATCGGTCAGCAGATCCTCGACGCCGTCCTGCAACAGCAGAAGCAGCTGGAACTGGAAATCAAACTGCCCAACAGCAACGGTCGCGACCAGCATCTGTGGATGGTTTTGCGCCTGCCGAGCGAGCAGCACGACTATAAAGCGGTGATCCTCAGCATCAACGACATCACCAGCCGCAAGCTGATCGAACTGTCGCTGCTGGAGCGTGAAGGTTTCTGGTCGGATGTGGTGCGCACCGTGCCCGATCATCTGTATGTGCAGGACGTGATCAGCCAGCGGATGATCTTCAGCAACCACCACCTCGGCCAGACCCTGGGCTACAACCGCACTGAACTGCATCAGATGGGCGAGTACTTCTGGGAAATCCTTCTGCATCCGGAAGACGCTGACTATTACCATCGTTCGCGGCAGTTGCAGCGTCACGCCGGTTACAGCCAGTTGTTGCAATGCCAATTGCGCTTCCGCCATCGCGACGGCAAGTGGCGGCGCTTCGACATCCGTGAACAGGCGCTGGCGCGGGACAAGCACGATCAGGTCACGCGGATCATCGGCGTGGCCAAGGACATCACCGAACAGATCGAGGCCAGCGAATCGCTGCGTGACAGCGAGCAGCGTTACCGCATGCTCGCCGAAAGCATCAGCGACGTGATTTTCTCCACCGACAGCAAGCTCTCGCTGAACTACGTCAGCCCGTCGGTGCAGGCGGTGCTCGGTTACAACGCCGAATGGATTTTCCAGAACGGCTGGCAATCGATCATCGCCAATCCCGGGCAACTGAATGGCATTCATGTGCTGATGGACCGCGTCAGCAAGGCGCTGGACAAGCCCGAGCAACTGGCATTGCTGCGCAGTCAGGTGCAAACGCAGCTGTTCCTCTTCGATTGCCTGCGCGCCGACGGCCGCAAGATTCCGATCGAACTGCGCCTGGTGCTGGTATGGGACGAACACGGCGCGTTCGAAGGCGTGCTCGGCGTTGGTCGCGATATCAGCCAGCAGCGCCGTGCCGAAAAAGATCTGCGCATGGCCGCCACGGTATTCGAGCACTCGACTTCGGCGATCCTGATCACCGACCCCGCTGGGTACATCGTCCAGGCCAACGAAGCGTTCAGTCGGGTCAGCGGCTACAGCGTGGGCGAAGTGCTCGACCAGTTGCCGAACATGCTCACTGTCGACGAGCAGCAGGACGCGCACTTGCGCTACGTGCTCAAGCAGTTGCACGAGCACAGCACCTGGGAAGGCGAAGTATGGATGAAGCGCCGTAACGGTGAGCACTACCCGGCGTGGGTCGGCATTACTGCCGTGCTCGACGACGAGGGCGATCTGGCCAGTTACGTGTGTTTCTTCAGCGACATCAGCGAGCGCAAGGCCAGCGAGCAGCGCATCCACCGCCTCGCCTATTACGACGCCCTCACCCACCTGCCGAACCGCACGCTGTTCCAGGATCGTCTGCACACCGCGCTGCAAGCGGCCGAACGGCAGAAGTCGTGGGTGGTATTGATGTTCCTCGACCTCGACCGTTTCAAACCGATCAACGACTCCCTCGGCCACGCCGCCGGCGACCGCATGCTCAAGGACATGGCCACGCGCCTGCTGGCCTGCGTCGATGACGACGACACCGTGGCGCGCATGGGCGGCGACGAATTCACCTTGCTGCTGCAGCATCGCTCCAATCGCGAACTGGCGCTGAACCGGGCGATTCATGTCGCCGAGCAGATTCTCGCCAGCCTGGTGCGGCCGTTCGTGCTCGAGGGCCGCGAGTTCTTCGTCACCGCCAGTATCGGCATCGCCCTGAGTCCGCAGGACGGCAATGAACTCAGCCAGTTGATGAAGAACGCCGACACGGCGATGTACCACGCCAAGGAACGCGGCAAGAACAACTTCCAGTTCTATCAGGCCGACATGAACGCCAGTGCGCTGGAGCGTCTGGAACTGGAAAGCGATTTGCGCCATGCGCTGGAGCAGAACGAATTCGTCCTGTATTACCAGCCGCAGTTCAGTGGCGACGGCAAGCGCCTGACCGGCGCCGAAGCGCTGCTGCGCTGGCGCCATCCGCGTCGCGGGCTGGTGCCGCCGGGGGATTTCATTCCGGTGCTGGAAGAGCTCGGCCTGGTGGTGGACGTTGGCGACTGGGTCATCAGCGAGGCCTGTCGACAGCTGAAAACCTGGCACCAGCAACGGGTGCGGGTGCCGAAGGTGTCGGTGAACATTTCCGCACGGCAGTTCTCCGACGGCCAGTTGGGCACGCGAATCGCGACGATCCTGCGCGAAACCGGCCTGCCGCCGGCGTGTCTGGAGCTGGAACTGACCGAAAGCATCCTGATGCGCGAAGTCAGCGAGGCGATGCAGATTCTTGCCGGGCTGAAGAACCTCGGCCTGAGCATCGCGGTCGACGACTTCGGCACCGGTTATTCATCGCTCAACTACCTCAAGCAATTCCCGATCGACGTGCTGAAGATCGACCGCACCTTCGTCGACGGCCTGCCGTCCGGGGAGCAGGACGCGCAGATCGCCCGGGCGATCATTGCCATGGCCCACAGCCTGAACCTGGCGGTGATCGCCGAGGGTGTGGAAACCCATGAGCAGCTGGACTTCCTGCGCGAGCATGGCTGCGATGAGGTGCAGGGATATCTGTTCGGCCGGCCGATGCCGGCGGGACGGTTTGAAGCGCAGTTCTGTAACGATGCGCTCTTCATGTTCGACTGACCTGAGCCGCTTCGGGCGGCTCAGGTCAGTTGAACATGAAGAGGAGCTGCTAGAGGTTAGCTGCAAGCTGCAAGTGGAAGCCGAAGCGCTTTTGACTTGTAGCTTGTAGCTTGCAGCTTGAAGCCCGCTTATCCACAACCTGACTGTGTTTCATAGCCCTTCTAAAAGCGGTTGGGTTAGAATGCCCCCCTTTTCTGCCCCCGATCCTTGAGGACCGCCATGTTCAGCCGTGATTTGACTATTGCCAAGTACGACGCCGACCTTTTTGCCGCCATGGAGCAAGAAGCTCAGCGTCAGGAAGAACACATTGAGCTGATCGCTTCGGAAAACTACACCAGCCCAGCGGTGATGGAAGCTCAAGGCTCGGTCCTGACCAACAAGTACGCCGAAGGCTATCCGGGCAAGCGTTACTACGGTGGTTGCGAATACGTGGACGTGGTTGAACAACTGGCCATCGACCGCGCCAAGGAACTGTTCGGCGCCGATTACGCCAACGTTCAGCCGCACGCCGGTTCCCAAGCCAACGCTGCTGTTTACCTGGCTCTGCTGCAAGGTGGCGACACCATTCTGGGCATGAGCCTGGCCCATGGCGGTCACCTGACCCACGGCGCCAGCGTTTCCTCCTCGGGCAAGCTGTACAACGCCGTTCAATACGGCATCGACGCCAACGGTCTGATCGACTACGACGAAGTCGAGCGTCTGGCGGTCGAGCACAAGCCGAAAATGATCGTTGCCGGTTTCTCGGCCTACTCGCAGATTCTCGACTTCCCGCGCTTCCGCGAAATCGCTGACAAGGTCGGCGCTTACCTGTTCGTCGACATGGCTCACGTCGCCGGTCTGGTTGCCGCTGGTGTGTACCCGAACCCGGTGCCGTTCGCCGATGTCGTGACCACCACCACCCACAAGACCCTGCGCGGTCCACGTGGCGGTCTGATCCTGGCCCGTGCCAACGCCGAGATCGAGAAGAAGCTCAACTCCGCAGTATTCCCGGGCGCCCAGGGTGGCCCGCTGGAGCACGTGATCGCGGCCAAGGCGATCTGCTTCAAGGAAGCGCTGCAGCCTGAGTTCAAGGCTTACCAGCAACAAGTGGTGAAAAACGCCAAGGCCATGGCCGAAGTGTTCATCGCGCGCGGTTTCGACGTGGTTTCGGGCGGTACTGAAAACCACCTGTTCCTGCTGTCGCTGATCAAGCAGGACATCTCCGGTAAAGATGCCGACGCCGCTCTGGGCAAAGCGTTCATCACCGTCAACAAGAACTCCGTGCCTAACGATCCACGCTCGCCGTTCGTCACCTCCGGCCTGCGCTTCGGTACTCCGGCTGTGACCACTCGCGGCTTCAAAGAGGCCGAGTGCAAAGAGCTGGCTGGCTGGATCTGCGACATCCTGGCTGACCTGAACAACGAAGCGGTGATCGACGCCGTTCGCGAGAAAGTCAAAGCCATCTGCAAGAAACTGCCGGTGTACGGCGCTTGATGCCTCGTTAATCCGCGATAAAAAACCGGTCACTATGGCCGGTTTTTTATTTCCATGAATTCAATATCAAAATACCACCTGAATAAAACTGCAATCTGCTAATCCCGTCCAGCAGGATTGTTCATCTCTCTGTTCAAACCAAACTCTTGCAACACACATGCAAACCGCCATAAATGAAAACCGCTTAGTCTGAAACCCGACTTGTTAAATGGATTTCATCATGACGAGCAATATCGAAAAATCTTTCATCGCAACACTGAGAATGTTCGACCACAGGGTCGGCTTTCTTGAACAGCTGTACGGCAAACCGGCGATGGCTACCATCAGTCTGTTCAGCGGCGGTTTCTATACCGGACGCCCGCAAACACGGGATCACTCCCACCTGCTCGGCATCCGGAACAACGAGCAGAGCGGCCGGATAAAACCGTTGAAGCTGCATTTCGGTCATACCCCTGACGGCTACATCCTCACCGTGAAAAACCAGGGCAACTATTTCAATCAGGTAATCAGCAATCACTGGCTGGACACCGTCGAGGCCGTCAAGCCAGACATTGACAACTTGACCACGTTTATTCTTGTCGACCGTAGCGGCACCGCTATAACGCTGGACAACTTAACGGGTGTACATACAGCTGTTTCTCTCAAACTGAAAAATCATGCCTATTTGGGCGGTATAAAAATCAGAAGTCTGCCTTACGTCTATCTGGGCAAAACCGAAGAACGTTCAAAGATCACTTTCATCCTGAGCATCGTCGATAGACATGTACCAGTCATCAAGACGTGAATCACGCCCCGCCCAGAAAAAAGGCATAGCCGCCGATTTTTCTCAAATGTTCAAGACCGGGCCATCCAGACAACTGGTAAGACCGGTCATGCCAATTTCCTAATTTTCCCTTGCGATCCGCGGAAACCTGCGCCTAGACTGCGCCTGCACTGGACATACCGGTAAGACCACAATAATTAAGTCCTGAATCCGCTGCGCCACGCGTACGGCAGCCAGGACACCGACCCAGGATTCCTCCCATGCTCAGATGGTGCTCGCGCTCAATCTTCCTTCAAGTGGTTCTCGGACTGATGCTCGGCATCGTCTGCGGGCTGACCCTTCCTGAATACTCCGCCCAGTTGAAACCGCTCGGCGATGGCTTCATCAAATTGATCAAGATGCTCATTGGCCTGATCGTGTTCTGTGTGGTGGTCAGCGGCATCAGCGGCGCGGGCGATCTGAAGAAGGTCGGGCGCATCGGCCTCAAGTCGGTCATCTACTTTGAAGTGCTGACCACCATCGCTCTGGTGATCGGTCTGGTATTCGCCTTCAGCACCGGCATTGGCAGCGGCGCGAACATTCATCTGGAGCAGCTCTCCAGCGCCGACATGGGCGACCTCGCCGAGCGCGGCCAGCACATGCACACCACCACGCAATTTCTGATGGACCTGATCCCGACCTCGGTGATCGGCGCCTTCGCTGACAACAATATTCTGCAAGTGCTGCTGTTTTCGGTGCTGTTCGGCAGTGCGCTGAATCTGGTCGGCGAAGCGGCTTCCGGGATTTCGCGATTGATCAACGAACTCAGCCACGTGATCTTCCGCATCATGGGCATGATCGTCCGGCTGGCGCCGATCGGCGTGTTCGGTGCCATCGCCTTCACCACCAGCAAATACGGTCTGGATTCGTTGCAGCACCTGGGCAGTCTGGTCGGTCTGTTCTACCTGACCTGCGTCGCCTTCGTCGCGCTGATCCTCGGTCTGGTGATGCGCGTTTCCGGCCTGCGCATGTGGCCGCTGCTCAAGTACCTGCGGGAAGAACTGCTGATCGTGATGGGCACCGCCTCTTCCGACGCCGTGCTGCCGCAGATCATGCGCAAGCTCGAACACCTCGGTATCGGCAGTTCGACGGTGGGTCTGGTGATCCCGACCGGGTACTCGTTCAACCTCGACGGTTTCTCGATCTACCTGACCCTGGCCATCGTGTTCATCGCCAACGCCACTGGCACACCGCTGGCGATGACCGACTTGCTGACCATTCTGCTGGTGTCGCTGATCACCTCCAAAGGCGCCCACGGCATTCCCGGTTCGGCGCTGGTGATTCTCGCCGCGACGCTGACGGCGATCCCGGCGATTCCCGTAGTCGGTCTGGTGCTGGTGTTGGCCGTGGACTGGTTCATGGGCATCGGCCGCGCGCTGACCAATCTGATCGGCAACTGCGTCGCCACCGTGGCCATCGCCCGCTGGGAAAAGGACATCGACGTGCAGCGCGCGAACAAGGTGCTCAACGGCGAACAGGGCTATAACTTTCAACCGCGAAAAACCGTCGCTCCGGCGGCGGCCAAAGAATTCTGAATGAGTGCCGTGCCTGCCAATGCGCAGGCACGGCGCAGGGAGCCAATACGTGATTACAACGTCAACCGTCGTCAATTCAGTGGTGGAAAAACTCCGCGCCGCGTTGGCCCGAGGCCAGTGGCGCTCCGGCGACATGCTGCCGGGCCAGCGCGAACTGGCCGAACAGCTGGGCATCAGCCGGCCGAGTCTGCGCGAAGCGGTGATCGTCCTCGAAACCCTCGGCCTAGTGCGCTCGATGCCCGGCAAAGGCGTAGTCGTCCTCGATGCGCAACTCAGCGACAGCCAGAGCCACGACAGCGCAGTCGCCGGCGCCAGTCTCGAAGACGTGCTGCAACTGCGCTACACCCTTGAGCCGTTCATCGTCGGGCTGGTCGCGCAATCGATCAGCAGCAAGGAAGTCGGCCAGTTGCGCCTGACCCTGATGGACATGCGCGAAGCCCTCGAGGCCGGTGACAGCGAAGCCGGGGTCAGCGCCTACATCGCCTTCCACGAAGAACTGTTCACGCTGACTTCGAACCCGATTTTCCAGAGCGTGGTGCAGCAGACCAGCAATGCCCTCAAGCAAAGCGCCGAAGTGTTGCGCAATTCCCCGGAACATCTGGCCGAACGTCTGGAAGAAAACGAAGCGGTGGTCCGCGCGATCCGCAGCAAGAACAGCGCTCAGGCCAGCGCCGAAATGCGTCGGCACATTCTGCGCGAAGGCCAGCGCATGGGCGTTGAGCTGAACATCCCGGACGACAACCTGCCCACCTGATTTGCCAGGAGAACGGCCATGAACAGTTTTGCTTCAGCCTCGCATGCGCATTCGACCGCCCTGCCCGTCTCTCGCCTGGGCACGCCGACGGAGGATCTGTATCCGCGACTGTTCGACGCGATCCTCGAACAGCGTATCGATGAAGACAGCCGGTTCACCGAGGACAGTCTGCAAGCAATGTTCGGCGCCGCCCGCGCCGATGTACGACGGGTGCTGACGCAGTTGTCCCATGAGCGGATCGTGGTGTTGCGCGCCAATCATCGACCACGAGTGGCCGCGCCTGATCGTGAACTGATCCGGCAGACCTTGCATGCGCGACGGCTGGCTGAAAACACCTTGGTGCGGTTGGCGTGTCAGCGTCCGCAGCCAGACGATCTGAAATGCTTGCGCACGTTGCTAGAGCGCGAGAAGCGCGCCGTCGAGCAGGATCGGCGCGGAGCGGCGATTCGGTTATCGGGGGAGTTTCATCTGCAGTTGGCGCGGATGGCGGGGAATGTGCCGCTGGCGCATTTTCTGCGCAGTCTGGTGCCGTTGACGTCGCTGGCGATTGCGCGGAGTCAGGGCTCGACGCGAAGCTGTTGCGCATGGCAGGAGCATTTGGCGTTGGTTGAGGTTGTGGAGCGAGGTGATGTTTCCAAGGCCGGCATGTTGATGAATCGGCATCTGGATCATCTTGAGCAGACGCTGCTCGGTTCTGACCATGGTCATTGTGCTGTCGGCTAGATCGCCTTCGCGAGCAGGCTCGCTCCCACAGTAGAACGCATTCTGTCAGGAGGAATGCAGTCCACTGTGGGAGCGAGCCTGCTCGCGAAGAGGCCCTTTGAGCTGTTGAAATATCAGGCTTGTTGCGCCGCTACTCGCGCAAACCCCGCCCGAATCTTCTCTTCCGGCAAGTCATCGGCAATAAACACGATCAAACTCTCCCGCGCCTCGCCCTCGGCCCATTCGGTGTCCCAGTCGAAACCATAGAGTTTCAGCACACCCTGAAATACCAAGCGCCGATCTTCGCCGGCAATGTTCAGCACGCCTTTGTAGCGCAGCAATTGCTTGCCGTGCTCTTCCAGCAGTTCGTTCATGAACTCGCTGAGCTGATCGATATCCAGCGCCTGATCGGTGCGCAGCACCAGACTGGAGATGCGATCGATCGACGGCGCCTTGCTCACCGGACGCAGGCTCAGACCGCCGCCCAAATCAGCATTGAGGTTGAAGCCGCGCACATCCAGCAGTTCGGCCAGATCGATGTTGCCATGCTCGACCACGCGGATCGGCGCGCGGCGGTTGATTCGCGTAAGGCGTTCGCTCAGCGCGGTGAGCGTCGCCTCATCGACCAGATCGGTCTTGCTCACCAGCAAGCGATCGGCGAAACCGATCTGCGCCTGGGCAATGGTCTGGGTCAGGTGCACGTCGGCGTGAGCGGCGTCGACCAGGGTGATGATGCCGTCGAGCAGATAACGCTCGCGCAGCTCTTCATCGATGAAAAAGGTCTGCGCCACCGGCGCCGGATCGGCCAGACCCGTGCACTCGATCACCAAACGGTCGAAGGCGATCTCGCCGCTGTCCAGACGTTCGAGCAGCAGGTACAGCGCCTTGGTCAGATCGGTGTGAATGGTGCAGCAGACGCAGCCGTTGGCCAGGGTCATGACTTGCACCGGCTCGTCACCCAGCAACTGAGTGTCGATGCCGGCGTCGCTGAATTCGTTTTCGATCACGGCGATTTTCAGGCCGTGCTCGGCTTTCAATAAATGACGCAGCAAGGTGGTCTTGCCGGCGCCGAGGAAACCGCTGAGAACCGTTACCGGAATGGGAGAAGACAAAACCCGATCTCCTGAAAAGAACACAAAAACAAATGTGGGAGCGAGCCTGCTCGCGAAAGCGGTGTGTCAGTCAAATCATTCATCAACTGACACTCCGTATTCGCGAGCAGGCTCGCTCCCACAGGGGATTACCTCAACCGCAGGCTGTCAGCTCAACAGCACTTCGGCCCACCCTTGCCACCGTAACGGGCTTCCTGACGTTCGCGAAAGAACATCTCGTAGCTCATCACCGGTTTGTCCGGGTGTTTGGTCTGCATATGCTCGACGTAGGTGTCGTAGTCGGGCATGCCGACCATCAGGCGTGCGGCCTGACCGAGGTATTTACCGAGGCGACTCAGGTCATTGAACATGCTGCAATCCTCTGGTTACGCATCCGGCAGGGCCTGGAATGGCGATTCTTTATCCGTACGCTCCTTTTTGCCCCAGGCGGCAATGCCGACCTTGAGCGCATAGAACAGGATGCTGAAGACCACGAACAGGAACAGCGCGGTGAGTGTGGCGTTGGTGTAGGCGTTGAAGATCACGTGCTGCATCTGCTCGACGCTCTTCGCCGGTGCCAGCACCTGACCGTTGGCCAGCGCATCGCTGTACTTCTTGGCCAGGGACAGGAAGCCGATCGCCGGGTTGGCGTCGAACAGCTTGATGAAGCCAGCAGTAGTGGTGCAGATCAACAGCCAGGTGGCCGGCAACAGGGTGACCCAGATGTAGCGCTGGCGCTTCATTTTGATCAGGACCACGGTGCCGAGCATCAGCGCGATACCGGCGAGCATCTGGTTGGAGATGCCGAACAATGGCCACAAGGTGTTGATGCCGCCCAGAGGATCGATCACGCCCTGATACAGCAACCAGCCCCACATCGCCACACAACCGGCGGTGGCGATCAGGTTGGCGCCCCACGATTCGGTGCGTTTGAGCGCTGGTACGAAGGAACCGAGCAGGTCCTGCAGCATGAAGCGTCCGGCACGGGTGCCGGCGTCGACAGCGGTGAGGATGAACAGCGCTTCGAACAGGATCGCGAAGTGGTACCAGAACGCCATGGTGTTTTCACCCGGCAGGACACTGTGCAGGATCTGCGCAATACCGACCGCCAGGGTCGGCGCGCCACCGGCGCGAGCCAGAATGGTGGTTTCGCCGATGTCATGGGCAACCGCTTGCAGCGCTTCCGGTGTGATCGCAAAGCCCCAGCTCGTGACAACCTGCGCCACCGAAGCGACGTCACTGCCGACGACTGCGGCCGGGCTGTTCATGGCGAAGTACACGCCCGGCTCGATCACCGAAGCGGCAACCATGGCCATGATCGCCACGAACGATTCCATCAGCATGCCGCCGTAACCGATGTAGCGGGCGTTGGTTTCGTTATCCAGCAGCTTCGGCGTGGTGCCCGACGAGATCAGCGCGTGGAAACCCGATACCGCGCCGCAGGCGATGGTGATGAACAGGAACGGGAACAGACCGCCCTTCCACACCGGCCCGGTGCCGTCGACGAACTGGGTCAGCGCCGGCATTTTCAGCTCGGGCATGGTGATCAGGATGCCGATCGCAAGGGCGACGATGGTGCCGATCTTGAGGAAGGTCGACAGGTAGTCACGTGGCGCGAGAATCAGCCAGACCGGCAGCGATGCAGCGACGAAACCATAGCCGACCAGCATCCAGGTAATCTGCACACCGGTGAAGGTAAAGGCTTTGGCCCATACCGGATCGGCAGCAATCTGCCCGCCCAGCCAGATCGAACCGAGCAGCAGCAACACACCGACCACGGAGATTTCGCCGATGCGGCCGGGGCGGATGTAGCGCATGTAGATGCCCATGAACATCGCGATCGGGATGGTCGCCATCACGGTGAAGATGCCCCACGGGCTCTCGGCGAGGGCCTTGACCACGATCAGCGCCAGCACCGCGAGGATGATGATCATGATCAGGAAGCAGCCGAACAGTGCGATGGTCCCGGGAATCCGGCCCATCTCTTCACGCACCATATCGCCCAGGGAACGGCCGTTGCGTCGGGTCGACATGAACAGGACCATGAAGTCCTGCACCGCGCCCGCCAGCACCACACCGGCAATCAGCCAGAGTGTGCCGGGCAGATACCCCATCTGCGCCGCCAGCACCGGACCGACCAGCGGCCCCGCGCCAGCGATGGCCGCGAAGTGGTGACCGAAAAGAATGTGTTTGTTGGTCGGCACATAGTCCAGACCATCGTTGTTGAGCACGGCGGGGGTGGCCCGACGCGGATCCAGTTGCATCACGTTGTTGGCGATGAACAGACTGTAGTAACGGTACGCAACCAGATAGATGGCCACGGCAGCGACCACAATCCACAAGGCGTTGATCGCCTGGCCGCGGCGCAATGCCACTACGCCAAGGGCGCACGCTCCTACGATTGCCAGCACGAGCCAGGGTAAGTGGCGCAGCAGGCTATTATTATTTTTCATTTTATTATTCCAGCCAGGGTGGACAAGAAAGACAGCCACCCCGAGTTTAGCGCTTACGGCGCCAAAGGCCATACCCCGACATAGGTCTAGACGCTTGAGCGATTGGCTGGCGCCCGCATTCGCGGTCTATAGTCAGCGAACCTTCATGAGGATTGCGCCATGAGCGAGCACCCCGCCAATCGACGTCGTTTCAAACGTATTGCGTTCGATGCCCGAACCGAGCTGAAACAGGGCGAGTACATCTGGCCGGTCAAACTGATCGACCTTTCGCTCAAGGGCCTGCTGATCGAGCGACCGGAGCCGTGGCTTGGAGATAAGGAGCAAGACTTTTTCGTCGATATTCACCTGAGCGATGACGTCGACATCGAAATGGATGTGCATCTGACCCATGAGGAAAAAGGCCATTTGGGATTTGTCTGCCGGCACATCAGCCTGGAATCGATCCAGCGCCTGCGCCGCTTGATCGAACTGAATCTGGCGGATGAGGCCGAGCTGGAACGCGAACTGGGTGCCCTGATCGAAATCTAGCCCCCCCAATCCCAATTTGGAATGCTCCTGTGGTGATGGGGATTTATGTGGTGAGGGGACTTATGTGGCGAGGGGATTTATCCCCGTTGGGCTGCGCAGCAGACCCGTTTTTTCAGGGCCGCTACGCGCCCCAACGGGGATAAATCCCCTCACCACAGAGGTTCGGCATTCACTCAAACAGTGCGTCGAGGGCTTGTTCGAGGCGCGTCACGGCAATGATCTGCAACCCCGCCGGCGCTTCCTTCGGTGCGTTGCCCTTGGGCACGATCGCGCGTTTGAAGCCATGCTTGGCCGCTTCCTTCAACCGCTCCTGCCCGCTCGGCACCGGGCGTACCTCGCCGGACAGGCCGACTTCGCCGAACACCAGCAGGTCATGGGGCAGCGGCCGGTTGCGCAGACTCGACATCACCGCCGCCATCAACGCCAGATCCGACGCCGTCTCCAGCACCTTCACGCCACCGACCACGTTGAGGAACACGTCCTGATCGTGGGTCGGAATCCCGCCGTGGCGGTGCAGCACAGCGAGCAACATCGCCAATCGGTTCTGATCCAGCCCCAGCGTCACCCGACGCGGGTTGGCCAGATGGCTGTCATCGACCAGCGCCTGCACTTCCACCAGCATCGGTCGGGTGCCTTCCCACGTCGCCATGACCACACTGCCCGGGACTTCTTCCTGAGCGCGGGTGAGAAAAATCGCCGATGGGTTGGAGACTTCTTTCAGGCCCTTGTCGGTCATGCCGAACACGCCCAACTCGTTGACCGCGCCGAAACGGTTTTTCACCGCCCGCAGCAGACGCAGTCGACCATCGGATTCACCTTCGAAATACAGCACCGTGTCGACCATGTGTTCCAGAACACGCGGACCGGCCAGCGCACCTTCTTTAGTGACGTGGCCGACGAGGAAGATCGCCGTGCCGCTCTGTTTGGCGTAGCGCACCAGCAACGCCGCACTTTCACGCACCTGCGACACGCCGCCCGGGGCCGATTGCAGTTGTTCGGTGAAAATGGTCTGGATCGAGTCGATCACCATCACCTTGGGCTTTTCCTGGCGGGCAGTGGCAATGATGGTTTCGATGCAGGTTTCGGTCATCACCCGCAGTTGATCCTGCGGCAGGCCGAGACGGCGAGCGCGCATCGCCACTTGCTGCTGGGATTCTTCACCAGTGACGTACAGCGCAGGCATGCTCTTGGCCAGATTGCACAGGGTCTGGAGCAGGATTGTCGACTTGCCGATCCCCGGATCACCGCCAATCAGCACCACCGAGCCATCGACCAGACCACCGCCGAGTACGCGATCAAGCTCACCGGAGGCGGTGGAAAAACGTGGAATCTCTTCGATGCTGACTTCGGCGAGCGTCTTGATCTGCGCCTGCTGGCCAGCCCAACCGGTGCGCCCGGTGGGTGCCGTGGCGCCGCCGCTTTCGATCATGGTTTCGGTCAGGGTGTTCCAGGCACCGCACTCACCGCACTGCCCGGCCCACTTGGGAAAGGTTGCGCCGCACTCGGTGCAGCCGTACATGCGCTTGGCCTTGGCCATCAGAACCCCCGGAACAAAAGAGGCGATGATAACGCAGCCATCGCCGATCAGCGCGGCGCAGCGGTGCGGATTTCACCGCTGGCCAGACGCGCGGCACTGTTGCCCAGCGGATCCTCGGCGTTGAGGTCGGCGCCCTTGGCTTTCAACGCATCAAGCAAATCCAGACGCTTGAACAGCCCGGCGTACATCGCCGCGGTCTGCCCGGCGCCGTTACGTTGGTCGGGGCTGCAATCGGTGGCCATCAGGCGCCGGGCGATCTGCAATTCGCCTTTGAAAATCGCGCCCATCAGCGCCGTGTTGCCGCGTTGATCCTGAGCACAGGCGTCCGCGCCCGCTGCCAACAGTCGCTCAACCGCCGGCGCCTGACCGTGATAGGCCGCCAGAATCAGCGCGGTGTAACCCTTGCTGTCGCGGGTATCGAGGGAATAGCCGGACTCGATGAAGGTCTCGAGCATTGGCACGTCGCCACGGCGGGCGGCGTCGAAGTAGTAATCCTGCAACTGCGCCTTGATTGCCTCGGGGCTTTGCTCGACCGGTGCCGCCCACGCGCTGAACGACAGGCACCCGGCCAGGCACAAAAGAAAAATACGCATCGGGCTCTCCTTGAGCGCACGCGAGGCGGGACAGCCCTCGCGTGCGCCGCATCGCTATCAGTCGGTCAGTTTGGCCGCCAGTGCTTTCACACGGCTGAGGTCGCCTTTGGCCACTTCGGTCACACCGCTGCCGTACTCGGGGTCAGCCTTGTACAGGAAGGACAGGATGATGTGCTTGCTCTCGTCATCGGTGGTGGCCAGCGAGCCGCCGAAGCTGTCGATCAGGTCGCGACGTTCCTGCTTGCTGTACGAGCGATACAGATCACCGGCCTGCTTGAAGTTCTGCTCACGCTGAATCTTCGCCTGCTGGGTGGTGCCCGCCAGCGCCGATTGGCTGTAACGCGCCGATGGCGTTTCTTCACGCGGTTGCAGGCGGCTTGGCTGGTAGTTGACGCCGGACTGGCTGGCGCCAAAATTCATCGCGCCATCCTGATTGCCATTGTTCACTGCGGTTTTCGGTGCGTTGATCGGCAATTGCAAAGCGTTGGCACCGAGGCGATACATCTGCGTATCGGCGTAAGAGAACACTCGGCCCTGCAACAAACGATCTTCCGAAGGCTCGATACCCGGAACTACGTTGGCCGGTGCCATGGCAACTTGTTCAGTTTCCTGGAAGACATTGGCCGGATTACGGTTCAAGACCATTTGTCCAACTTTGCGCTCGGCAATACCGGGCCAGATCTTGGTTGCATCCAATGGATCGAAATCAAACTTGGACAAATCCTGCGGCTTGAGAACTTGCACGTACAAGTCCCACTTCGGAAAGTTGCCCTTGTTGATATTACTCACCAAGTCGTTGGTCATATGACTGTAATCCTGACCTTGAACTTCGCTGACTTGTTTTGGTGTGAGGTTCTTGATGCCTTGCAAACTTTTCCAGTGAAACTTCACATAGTGAACTTCATTCCTGGCATTGATCAGCTTGTAGGCATGAACACCATTGCCATCCATCTCTCGATAACTGGCCGGAGTGCCGTAATTGGAATACAACTCGGTCAGTGTGCGGGTGGCTTCCGGTACATGGGAGAAGAAATCGAACCGGCGGGAATCGTCATCGAGGTTGGTGCGTGGATCGGGCTTGAAGGCGTGGACCATATCCGGGAATTTGATCGCATCGCGGATGAAGAAGGTCGGGAAATTGTTGCCGACCAGATCCCAATTGCCGTCAGCGGTGTAGAACTTGGTGGCGAAACCCCGCGGGTCACGCAGGGTTTCCGGGGAATGGTTGCCATGCACCACCGCCGAGAAACGCACGAATACCGGCGTGCTCTGGCCTGCGGCGAACACCTTGGCCTTGCTCAGGTCGCTGAGGTCATCGGTCACGGTGAAGGTGCCATGAGCGCCGGTACCGCGTGCATGTACCACGCGCTCGGGAATACGCTCACGGTCGAAGCGTTGCAGCTTCTGGATCAGTTGCACGTCCTGCAGCAGCACCGGGCCGGTGGCGCCGGCGGTTTGCGAGTTCTGATTGTCACCGACAGCAGCGCCGTTGTCGCGGGTCAGCGGAGCGGCGTTGACCGAGAAGGTCAGCAGGCTGGCGGTGAGAACGCCGAGAGTGCGGCGATGGGGAAAAGCCCCCAGTCCAAGAGCGGAAGTCATATCAGGTTCCTCTGGTTTTATTGAGCGCATCCAGGTGCGCCACAGCAAGGCTAGAGGCCCGTGCTGAGGAACATAAATAGAAAGAACGTAACGCCATGATTGAAGAAATTGGCTTTCCCGTCAGCGGGTTAGCGCGTATTCCGCGCGCGATTGCTGGCATTTTGCAAACTAATCGTCAATTGATGTGTCGATAAAAACGGACATTGTAAGAAGGTGTTTCGCGCAGGAGGCGTTTCGCTGATTTACACTGCCTACACCAAACTCATCTGTAACAAGGAAATAACTATGGGCGTGCTTAGCGAGTTCAAGGCCTTCGCGGTCAAAGGCAATGTGGTCGACATGGCCGTCGGTATCATCATCGGCGCGGCGTTCGGCAAGATCGTTTCGTCGTTTGTCGGCGACGTGATCATGCCGCCGATTGGCCTGTTGATCGGTGGGGTGGACTTCAGCGATCTGGCCGTCACGCTCAAAGCCGCCCAGGGCGATGCGCCCGCCGTGGTGCTGGCTTACGGCAAATTCCTGCAGACGGTGCTGGATTTCGTGATCGTCGCATTCGCGATCTTCATGGGCGTCAAAGCCATCAACCGCCTCAAGCGCGAAGAAGCCGTGGCGCCGACCGCGCCGCCGATCCCGAGCAAGGAAGAGCAACTACTGGGCGAAATCCGCGACCTGCTCAAGGCGCAGAACGAGCGGCCCTGAGGCATTCGCTACACATTGAAACGGCACCCGCGGGTGCCGTTTTCGTTACCAGTAATTCTCCACCGCAACCTGCCCAGGCTTGCGCGTCAGGCTCAGGCGCATGTCGCGCTGTTTCAGCAAGGCGCGGGTGTCGTCGATCATCTGCGGATTGCCGCACAGCATCACTCGCGAATGCTCTGGCGAGAGCTCAACCCCTGCCGCTCGCTCCAGTTCGCCGTTTTCGATCAACGTGGTAATCCGGCCCTGCAACGCGCCTGGATGCGCTTCGCGGGTCACAGTGGGGATGAATTGCAGCTTGTGGGCGTATTCACTCAGATAGTCACGTTGCGCCAACCCGGCGATCAACTCTTGATAGGCCAGTTCCCGCGCCTCCCGGACGCTGTAAACCAGAATGATCCGCTCGAATTTCTCCCAGACCTCGAAGTCCTGCAGGATCGACAGAAAGGGCGCCACCCCGGTGCCGGTCGACAATAACCACAGGTCTCGGCCGTCGACAAAACGATCCAGCGTCAAATAGCCGAACGCCTGGCGCTCGACCATCAGGCTATCGCCGACCTGTAGCCGGCTCAGCTCACTGGTGAATTCGCCGCCCGGCACGACGATGGAAAAGAACTCGAGAAACTCATCGAACGGCGACGACACCATCGAATAGGCGCGCCAGACCGTGCTGCCATCGGCCTTGGTCACGCCCAGCCGGGCGAACTGGCCGGCACGAAAGCGAAAGCCGGGATCACGGCTGGTGCGCAGCGTGAACAGGTTCGGCGTCAACGGTTGCACATCGAGCAAGGTCTGGGTGGTGTACTTCTCGGCACTGGCAGTCATGAGGCACTCCTTGAAACGATTGCCCACAGTGTCCCGCAAAATCGCGCTGCCAAACACTCGTGATTGGTAATGGTATTGACGGGATCAGCGCTAGACATTCGATTTGTTGGCAATGCTGGATCTAGAGCAATAACTTTATGATGCCAATTAAAATATAACAGCCTGTATTGCTAAGAACACTTTATAAAAAACATCAAAGTTTCAATCTCGAAAAAATGTAAGGCGTTTCGCAGGAAAGATCCTACACTTCGATTCGTGCCGGATTTTTTGGATCCATTTGGCGCCCCTATATCAGGATGGAGGCAAAGTTCATGGAAACGTGGAAGGAATCACAGTTAAAACAACTGACATTTGCCAAAGGCATAGAAGCGGCGTACCCGATACTGCTGAGATTTGCCGAGAATCTGGGCTTTAACTATTGTGCGATAGCGGTCACCTCCCCCCATCGGGATGTCCATTTGAATGCCTTGCAAATCAATAACTATCCGAAAGAATGGAACATCCAGTACAACAAAGAGAACTTCCGCAATATTGATCCGGTAATAGCGCATTGCAATCATTCGGTATTGCCGATCGTCTGGGAAGAAAGAGTGTTCACCGATGCGCCAGAATTGTGGCAGGCGTTGAAGAAAAATGGACTGCAGCATGGCTGGTCGCAGGCCTTTCATGACGACACCAGCGGTTTGTGCAGCATCATCAGCCTGGCGCGCACCCACTGCCCGATCAGCCCGCTCGAACTGTATGAACATTACGGTTATCTGTTTTTTGCCAACCGACACTTCAGTGACCTGTACGCCCGCACCGTTCCCACACCAGCCAAACCCAGCAAGCCGAGGCTATCGTCCCGGGAGCTGGAGATCATGAAATTGTCCGCCATGGGCAAAACCGCTCACGATATTTCGAGAATCCTCAGCCTGAGCGAACGCACCGTTAACTATCATGTGCAAAACGTCATCGAAAAATTCAACCTCTGCAACAAGATTTCCGCAGTGATCGCCGCCGCTCGTGCCGGCATCATCTGACAGCTGAGCGTTATCGCACGGTAATCCTGCGAGTATTTAGGCGCAAAAAAACGTACCATTCAGGCCTTTCCAAGTGATGACGCAACCTGCTTGCATCGCAGTCCACTTGGTCGGATCCCGTCGCACCATCTGCCGGCAACGGGATATCTGCCGAATATCCTGAGTCCCCGCCCCATGCCCTTGCTCGAAACGCCTTTCGCCCAGCTCGACCTGATCCGCCAGCCTGAACAGCAGAATGAACCGCTGCAAGCCTTCGATGCGGCGGACGAATACCTGCTCAATCATCTCGCCAGCGAACAACCTGCGAGCAGCACCCGCGTGCTGGTGCTCAATGACAGCTTTGGCGCCTTGGCGATCAGTCTGTTGGACAAGGTCGAGGTAAGCAGCAGCGGCGACTCGTTCCTGGGTTTCGTCGGGCTGGAAAAGAATTTGCTGCGCAATGGTCAGGCGTTCGACGCGATTCGTCCGATTCCGGCCAGTGAGCCCTTGGTCGGGCCGTTTGATCGGGTGCTGATCCGCGGTCCCAAAACCCTGGCGCTGTTGGAAGAACAGCTGATCCGCCTGCAAGGACAACTCGCTCCCGGCGCGCAAGTGATCGCCGCCGCCATGGTCAAGCATCTGCCGCGCGCTGCCGGCGACCTGCTGGAGCGCTACGTTGGTCCTGTGCAGGCATCGCTGGCAGTGAAAAAGGCGCGATTGCTGATCGCCACACCTGAAAGCAAAGCGCCCGCCACATCGCCCTACCCCACTCGCTATCGCCTCGACGAACCGGCGATCGAATTGCTTAACCACGCCAATGTGTTCTGCCGCGAAGGCCTCGACATCGGCACTCGCGCGTTTCTGCCGCATCTACCGAAAAACCTTGGCCACGCGCGAGTCGCCGACCTCGGTTGCGGCAACGGTGTTCTGGCAATCGCCAGCGCCTTGCAGAACCCGGATGCGCATTACACGCTGGTCGACGAATCGTTCATGGCGGTGCAATCGGCTGCCGAGAACTGGCGCGCGGCATTGGCCGATCGCGAAGTCAGCGTGCGCGCTGGCGATGGTCTGGCCGGGCAGGCGCCGCAGTCGCTGGACGTGGTGCTGTGCAACCCGCCGTTCCATCAGCAGCAGGTGGTTGGCGATTTCCTCGCCTGGCGCATGTTCCAACAGGCGCGCGAGGCACTGGTGGTCGGCGGTGCGCTGTACATTGTCGGCAACCGGCATCTGGGCTATCACAGCAAACTGGCGCGTCTGTTTCGTGGTGTCGAGCAAGTGGCGGCGACGCCGAAATTCGTCATCCTCAAGGCGCGCAAATAAATCTGCGGCATAAAAAACCCTCCGTGAGGAGGGTCGCAAGTCCATACCCGAAGGCGCCGGGACGGGATGTTTCAGTGGGAGGTCAAACCTGCGGCATTCATGAACATGCGCATCAGGCTGGCGGCGATGAACAACACGCCGACACTGCCAACCCAGATCAGAGCCAACCAGCCGAGCCGCTGCCACAGCGGCTTTTTTTCGGCTTCTTCAATGTCGTGCAGGGAATTTTTGCCGGTCATTGCATCGATCTCCGTTAAGCCAAGGCGTCACTGCGGACGCCTTCGCGAGCAGGCTCGCTCCCACAGGGCAAGCCCCAGCATGGGATTAGTGATAACCGTCTTCGTGGGTGACCTTGCCGCGGAACACGTAGTAGCTCCAGAAGGTGTAACCGAGGATGAACGGAATGATGAACAGCGTGCCGACCAGCATGAAGCCCTGACTTTGCGGCGGCGCGGCGGCGTCCCAGATCGAGATCGACGGCGGCACGATGTTCGGCCACAGGCTGATGCCCAGACCGCTGTAGCCGAGGAAAATCAGCACCAGGGTCAGCAGGAACGGCGTGTAGTTGGCGTTACGTGCCACCGCGCGGATCAGGCCGTACAAGGTGACCAGCACCAGAATCGGCACCGGCATGAACCAGAACAGATTCGGCATGCTGAACCAGCGCGAGGCGATTTCCGGATGCGACAGAGGCGTCCACAGGCTGACGATACCAATCACTGCCAGCAGGACGAATGCCAGCGGTCGCGCCAGATCATGCATCTGTTCCTGCAATTTGCCTTCGGTTTTCATGATCAGCCAGGTGCAGCCGAGCAAGGCATAGGCCACCACCAGCGCCGCGCCGCAGAACAGCGTGAACGGCGTCAGCCAGTCCAGTGAACCACCGGCGAACTGGCGATTGACCACCGGCAGACCATCGATGAACGCTCCCAGCGCCACGCCCTGAAAGAACGTCGCCGCGATCGAACCACCGATAAATGCCTTATCCCACAGGTGACGTTTTTCATCCTTGGCCTTGAAGCGGAACTCGAAAGCCACGCCGCGAAAGATCAGGCCCATGAGCATGAAGATCAGCGGCAGGTACAGCGCCGACAACACCACCGAATAGGCCAGCGGGAAGGCGCCGAACAACGCCGCGCCACCCAGTACCAGCCAGGTTTCGTTGCCGTCCCAGACCGGGGCGACAGTGTTCATCATCACGTCGCGATCGGTCTTGCCGGGCACGAACGGGAAGAGAATGCCGATGCCCAGGTCGAAGCCGTCCATGACCACGTACATCATGATGCCGAAGATGATGATCACGGCCCAGATCAGCGGAAGATCGATACCCATGAGTCAAATCTCCTTGGTCAAGCGAGTGTTGTCTTCGTGCTCGCCCTCGGCCGGGTCGTCGGCTGCGGACAACGGACGCGCCGGGGTGCGTTTCTTGCCTGGACCACCGTCCGGTGTTTCGCTGCCTTCGCTGATCTTCGGCCCTTTGCGCACCAGGCGCATCATGTAGCCGAGACCGGCGCCGAACAGGGCGAAATAGACCACGACGAACATGATCAGGGTGATGCTCATCTGCATGAAGCTGTGGTTCGACGAAGCATCGGCAGTGCGCATCAAACCGTAGACCACCCATGGCTGACGGCCGATTTCCGTGGTGAACCAGCCGGCGAGAATCGCGATCAGACCGGACGGCCCCATCCACAACGCCAGATGCAGGAACGGCCGCGAGGTATACAGCGAGTTACGTTTGCGCAGCCACAGACTCCACAAACCGGTGAAGATCATCAGGAAACCGAGGCCGACCATGATCCGGAACGACCAGAACACGATGGTCGAATTCGGCCGGTCTTCCGGTGGGAACTCCTTCAGCGCCGGCACTTGTTTATCCAGCGAGTGGGTGAGGATCAGGCTGCCGAGGTATGGAATCTCTACGGCGAACTTGGTGCGTTCCTCTTTCATGTCCGGCCAGCCGAACAGGATCAGCGGCGTCGCTTCGTCGCCATGGTTTTCCCAGTGGCCTTCGATCGCAGCGATTTTCGCTGGCTGATGCTTGAGCGTGTTGAGGCCGTGGAAGTCGCCGATCACCGCTTGAATCGGCGCGACGATCAACGCCATCCACATGGCCATCGACAGCATGGTGCGGATCGCCGGGTTGTCTCTGCCGCGCAGCAGGTGCCAGGCCGCTGACGAACCGACGAAGAACGCCGTCGCGACGAACGCCGCCGTGGCCATGTGCATCAGCCGGTAAGGGAATGACGGGTTGAAGATGATTGCCAGCCAGTCGGTGGGGATCACCTGACCGTTGACGATTTCAAAGCCTTGCGGGGTCTGCATCCAACTGTTGGAGGCGAGAATCCAGAAGGTCGAAATCAGCGTGCCGATCGCCACCATCACCGTCGAGAAGAAGTGCAGGCCGCGCCCGACCTTGTTCCAGCCAAACAGCATCACGCCAAGGAAACCGGCCTCAAGGAAGAACGCCGTAAGTACTTCATAGGTCAGCAACGGCCCGGTGACGGCGCCGGCGAAGTCGGAGAACCGACTCCAGTTGGTGCCGAACTGATAGGCCATGACCAGCCCGGAAACCACGCCCATGCCGAAGTTGACGGCAAAAATCTTCGACCAGAAATGGTAGATATCGCGGTAGGTGTCGTTGCGGGTCTTCAGCCACAAACCTTCGAGCACTGCCAGGTAACTCGCCAGGCCGATGGTGATGGCCGGGAACAGAATGTGGAACGAGATGGTGAACGCGAACTGAATTCGGGCGAGATCGAGAGCCTCTAAACCGAACATATGGCTTCCTCTGTCAGGTGATACGGGTAGCTGGCCCGGAGGCCTGCACCACTGCCCCCACGGATATGGAGTGCGGCGAATTCGGATTCGTTCTTTTTTTGCAACCATCGCAACGCAGGGAGTCTGGCCAAATGGCCGCCAGATCAGTTCCGGTCGGGGTCTTGATCTGGATCAAGCAACGTTGAAAGAGTAGTCCCATTTTTGCCAATGAACTGCGTGGTGGTTTGCCGCGTGACAAGTTGCCTCACTCCTGTGGCGAGGGGATTTATCCCCGTTGGGTCGCGCAGCGGCCCCAAAATCTCGAAGCGACGACTGCTGCGCAGCCGAACGGGGATAAATCCCCTCACCACAATGTTCATTGTCAGCATGAAAGATCGATGTCTGGCTAACAGAATTGTTTCTCGTAGCAACTTCCTGTTACAGACTGGTGATAATCTCGCCCTTCACTCGTCCAAGACCTGCCTTCAGATGCCCACACAAGAGCCCCTGCTGTTACGTCACCATCGTCCGTTCATGGCTTTCTGGCTGGCGCGGATCTTTACCGCCAGCGGGTTCCAGATGCTTACCGTGGCAATTGGCTGGAACCTGTATCAACTGACCGGCAACGTGCTGGATCTGGGCCTGGTCGGGCTGGTCGAATTCGCCCCACGGGTGCTGTTCATGCTGCACACCGGGCATGTCGCTGATCGCTACGATCGGCGCAAGGTCGCCGCGCTTTGCCAGTCGTTGCAGGCATTGATTGCCTTGGCGCTGGCTATCGGCAGCGCCACCGATCACGTCACCCGCGAGATGATTTTCATCCTCGCCTTTCTGCTCGGCGCCGCCCGTTCGTTCGAGTTGCCGACGACTCAGGCGCTGCTGCCCAGCATCGTCCCCAGTGCGCTTTTCCCCCGCGCAGTTGCCGCCGCGCAATCGGCGCAGCAGTCGGCCACTATCGTCGCCCCGGCCTTCGGCGGTTTGCTCTATGCATTCGGCAGCGTCTGGGTCTACGGCCCGACCGTGCTGCTGTATGTGATCGCCTGTTCGCTGATGCTCAACCTGCCGGCACGCCAGACGCCATTGAATAAAGGTAAAGCCACGCTGGACTCGCTGCTGGCGGGGATTCGCTTCATCCGCAGCCGCCCGGACATCCTCGGCGCGATATCCCTGGACTTGTTCGCCGTGTTGCTCGGCGGCGCCACGGCGTTGCTGCCGGTGTTCGCCAAGGACATTCTGCTGACCGGCCCGTGGGGTCTTGGCCTGTTGCGCTCGGCGCCGGCGGTGGGTGCATTGCTGATGTCGCTGTTTCTGGCGCGATTTGCCGTGGAACGCAATGTCGGCCGGGTGATGTTCACCGCCGTCGGCATCTTCGGCGTCGCCACTATCGCGTTTGGCTTGTCGACCTCGTTCTGGTTCTCCCTGGCGGTGCTGGTGGTGCTCGGCGCAGCGGACATGATCAGCATGGTCATCCGCGCCTCGTTCGTACAACTGGAAACCCCCGACGAAATGCGCGGCCGGGTTAGCGCGGTGAACGGCCTGTTCATCGGCGCTTCGAACCAGTTGGGCGAATTCGAATCCGGCCTCACTGCCCACTGGTTCGGCACCGTGCCGGCGGTGGTGATGGGCGGGATCGGCACGCTGGTGGTGACGGGGACGTGGATCAAACTGTTTCCGACGTTGGCGAATCGGGACCGGATGCATGCGCCGGTGGAAGAGAAGGTCTGAGGTTTTTGGAAAAAACTCACCTGCTCAGCACATATCAAGCGACAACGTGCGGTACATAGTTACCGCACTGAGTGTAATGTATCGCCTTACACTCGCCGCCATGATCAAATCCTTTCAGCACAAAGGCCTTCGTGGCTTCTATGAAACAGGTACGACTCGTGGAATTCGTGCCGACCATGCAAAACGGCTGTCGCGCATGTTGCAGTTCATGGATCGAGCAACACTTCCCGGCGATCTGGACTTGCCGGGCTGGCGCCTGCATCCGTTGAAAGGCGAGCTGAGTGAATACTGGTCGCTCAGCGTTTCAGGCAACTGGCGAGTGATCTTTCGTTTTGTCGGTTCGGATATCGAATTGGTCGATTATCTGGACTACCACTGACAGGAGGCAGGCTCATGCCCATGCACAACCCGCCACACCCCGGTGAAACCCTGCTGCTGGATGTCTTGCCCGAGCTTGGTATCAGCGTGAGCGAATTGGCCCGGCACCTTGGCTTTGCACGCCCGCATCTTTCACGCGTACTGCACGGACATGCGCCAATCAGCCCGGATCTGGCAGTACGACTTGAGCGTGCAGGGATCGGCAAGGCGCGCGTTTGGCTAGGCGTCCAAACCGACTACGATCTTTGGCAAGCGGAGCACCGTGAGCAACCCATGATAGAACCCCTCGCAGCCCATGGCTGACCCGTCAGGCCATCAACTCCCCCGCCACCCTCGCCCGCAACGCCTTGCCACCAAGCTGCTCAACCAGGGTCAAGGCAAACTCCAGTGCCGCGCCCGAGCCTTGCGCGGTGATGCAGTTGCCGTCGACCACCACCGGTTGATCAACAAACGTACAGCCGGACAACTGATGGCTGGCGCCGGGCAGGCAGGTCATGCGTCGCTGGCGCAGCACGCCTGATGCTTGCAGCGCGACAGCCGGAGCTTCGCCGATGGCGGCGAACAGGCGGCCGGCGCTGGCCTGGTCCGTGAGCAACTGCTGCAAGGGCTGATGCGCCGCCAAGTGCTGGGAACCGACGGCGCCACCCGGCAGGACGATCAGGTCGAAGCTCTGCGCCAGCACATCGACGAGCATGCCGTCGGCGGTCAGCCGGGTGCCGCGTGCGCAGGTCAGCATGCGCCGGCCCTCAATGCTGGCGGCGACCACTTCGATACCGGCGCGGCGCAGCACGTCGATCAATGTCACGCTTTGCAAATCGTCGATGCCCTCGGCGAGGGCAATCAGGGCTCTGGAAGTCATGGGCGCTTTCCGCTGGGTAGTCAGTCAAGCGTAGTCAGCTTTGTCCCACCTTGTTCGCAGACAGCCGTTACTTGATGTAAAGCTGAGTCGAAAGCGTGTTGCGCGGGGCGTTGATCGAGGTGTTGCTGAAGTTGAAGGTGCCTTGCTGTTTGCCGGCCAGATCGAAGGTATAAAGAGAACCGACGGTTTTGCTGCCGGGCGTGCACTCGGTGAGATTGCCATTATCGAAGGCGCACACCGGGCCTCGGGTGCCGTTGACCTCGAAGCCATCCAGCGTCACGTGTGGCTGGTTCTGGCCATAGCCGACTTCCAGCACATAGACCTTGATATTCGGCCCGCTGTGATTGCATTGGGTTTGCGGCTGGTTATCGGCAATATCTTCCAGGCCGCAGGACGGTGACTGCACTTTGATCACCTTCACCTCGGAGAGTGGCGGCGCCGATGCCGCGAACGCCGGAGCTGTCAGCAGCAGTGCTGCAATCCATCCGAAAATCCTGATCCCGCCGTTGCGCATGCCTGCCCACTCCAAAAAATCAGCGCGCAGTATGGCGCAGTTGTCGGCTGCGCAAAACTTCGCCGACGATCGACACCAACATCCGCCAAATTCCTCACGCGGCTGGTATGATGCGCGGCTTTTTCCGGCCCACGACAATTTCCCAGGCGCTTGCGACGGTCTGTGCTTTGCTGTTGAGGTCGATACATTCACGGCGCCACGCGCGCCACGGGGAGCAGACATGCTGGAAAGGCTGTTTCAACTCAAGGCACACAACACCAACGTGCGCACCGAAATTCTTGCGGGCGTCACGACTTTCCTGGCCATGGCTTACATTCTGTTCGTCAACCCGAGCATCCTCGGCGAGACCGGCATGGACAAAGGCGCGATCTTTGTCGCCACCTGTCTGGCGGCCGCCATCGGCTCGACCGTGATGGGCCTGATCGCCAACTACCCGATCGCCCTCGCTCCGGGCATGGGCCTGAACGCCTTCTTTACCTACACCGTGGTGCTGCACATGGGCCACACCTGGCAGGTGGCGCTGGGTGCGGTGTTCATTTCCGCCGTGCTGTTTTTCCTGCTGTCGATCTTCCGCATCCGTGAATGGATCATCAACGCCATTCCACTGCCGCTGCGCTCGGCGATCGCCGCCGGTATCGGCCTGTTCCTGGCGCTGATCGCCCTGCACAACGCCGGTATCGTGGTCAGCAACCCGGCGACCATGGTCGGCCTTGGCGATCTGACCAAACCGGCGCCGATTCTGGCCACCGTCGGCTTCGCCGTGATCGTAGCTCTCGAAGCGCTGAAAGTGCGCGGCGCAGTGCTGATCGGCATTCTGGCAGTGACCATCGCCTCGATCGTGCTGAACGTCACCGAGTTCGGCGGCATCCTGTCGATGCCGCCGTCGCTGGCGCCGACCTTCCTGCAACTGGACATCAAAGGCGCACTGGACATCGGTCTGGTCAGCGTGATTTTCGCCTTCCTGTTCGTCGACCTGTTCGACAACTCCGGGACCCTGATCGGCGTCGCCAAGCGCGCCGGCCTGATGGGCAAGGACGGCCACATGCCGAAAATGGGCCGTGCGCTGATCGCCGACAGTACGGCGGCCATGGCCGGCTCGCTGCTGGGCACGTCGACCACCACCAGTTACATCGAATCCGCAGCCGGCGTCAGTGCCGGTGGCCGCACGGGCCTGACCGCCATCGTCGTGGCAATCCTGTTCCTGCTGGCGCTGTTCTTCTCGCCACTGGCGGCCAGCGTTCCGGCCTTCGCCACCGCACCAGCGCTGCTGTTCGTCGCCGTGCTGATGACTTCGGGCCTGGCGGAAATAGACTGGGACGACATCACCGTGGCGGCGCCGGTTGTGGTCACCGCACTGGCCATGCCGTTCACCTATTCGATCGCCAACGGCATCGCCTTCGGCTTCATCGCCTGGACCGCCATCAAGCTGCTGTCCGGCCGTGCCCGTGAGCTGAACCCGGCTCTGGTGATTCTGTCGATTCTGTTTGTGATCAAGTTGGGTTGGTTCAACGCATGAGTTTCGATTCCCAAGCCTACGCCGAACAACTCGAGGCCAAGGTCACGCGCTTGCGTGATCTGCTGGCATCGTTCGATGCACCCGAGCCGACGGTGTTTGACTCGCCTCTGCAGAACTTCCGCCTGCGCGCCGAATTCCGCCTGTGGCGCGAGGGCGGCGAGCGGCATTACGCGATGTTCTCTCAGGACGACAAGCGCACGCCGATACTCATCGAAGAATTCCCGATTGCCAGCCTGCGCATCAACCAGTTGATGCCGCAGTTGAAGGCCGCATGGCAAGCCAGTTCGGCGCTGAGCCACAAGCTGTTCCAGGTCGAATTTCTGACCACGCTGGCCGGCGACGCGATGATCACCCTGTGCTATCACCGTCCGCTGGACGAGCACTGGCATGCGGCAGCCACTCAGTTGTCGGCGGATCTGGGCGTGAGCATCATCGGCCGCTCCAAAGGCAAGCGCGAAGTGCTCGGTCAGGACTATGTCGTCGAGAAACTCGAAGTCGGCGGTCGCACCTTCAGCTATCGCCAGCCCGAGGGCGCGTTCACCCAGCCCAACGGCACGGTGAACCAGAAGATGCTCAATTGGGCATACGAAGCCTTGGGCGATCGCAGCGACGATCTGCTCGAGTTGTACTGCGGCAACGGCAACTTCACCCTGCCGCTGGCGACTCGCGTGCGCAAAGTGCTCGCCACCGAGATCAGCAAGACTTCGGTCAACGCGGCCCTGAGCAATCTCAGCGAAAACGCTGTGGATAACGTCACGCTGGTGCGTTTGTCCGCCGAGGAGCTGACCGAAGCGCTCAACGAAGTGCGCCCGTTCCGTCGCCTGCACGGCATCGATCTGAAGAGCTACGAATTCGGCAGCGTCTTCGTCGACCCACCGCGCGCCGGCATGGACCCGGACACCTGCGAACTGACCCGGCGCTTCGACAATATCCTCTACATTTCCTGCAACCCGGACACCCTGGCGGCCAACATCGCCCAGTTGCATGACACCCACCGCATTACCAAGTGCGCGATGTTTGACCAGTTCCCGTGGACACATCACATGGAATCCGGTGTGCTGCTGACCCGGCGTTGATTGCGGGTAGCGGATACGGAAAAGCCGTCGTGATTGACGGCTTTTTTGTGGGTGCTATGGCGCGATATCCGTTTTGCGTGGACGCCCGCCTTTTTTGCCATTGGCTCGCGCTGCCGCAGATTTCGCAGCGCTGCTTTGACGCCCGTTGCGCGAGGCGACGACCGACGCTGCCACCCGCATAAGCGGCGGGCTCGCTGAAATCATTCCGGCAATGGAAATATCCAGATCCTTGCCCTCATGGCACAGTGCAGTGCCGCCGAGGCCGATCGTCAGGCTTGCATAATCGGCCGCTTCAAACCCCGCGAATTCGGGATACAGCTTCACCGGAAGCAACACACCGCTGCCGTCCTCGAAACGAATGACCAAAGAGGATTCTTCGAAGCTCACTGACACGGCCTGCAAACTATTGGCCTGTCGTGCTTCGCCAAGTGTGATGGCGGCATCGAGCATCTCTTCCGTCAGGGGGCGATGCACCGACGGTTTTGCCTTGATGACTTTCATAATTCGATCTCAACTCCTTCCAACTTGCCGATCAAGGACAGCAGCACCTTGTCTTCATCGGGGTCATAGCGCGCCGAAGGCTAGCGTGGTCATCCGTTCCGGAACAGCGGCAGGAGCAGAAAAAGAGTAAGCAAAGTTCTCACGGCTCGCCTGATTGCGCGCCTGTGCGATCACCGAACACAAAACGCCTTGGTCATTTCTCGGCAATTGACCGATGTAACCATCTAGTACATTTTATCTCCACAGGCCGGAACCTCTCGGCCAATGCCAAAAACAATAAGTGGAGTTCCCCCATGTCCCCTACCGTTCTGGTGCTTAACGGCCCGAACCTGAACCTGCTCGGCACTCGCGAGCCGGCGACTTATGGTCATGAAACCCTGGCGGATATTTCGGCGTTGTGTGGTCGCGCGGCTGACGAGTTCGGTCTGACCGTGGAGTTTCGCCAGACCAATCATGAAGGCGAGCTGCTCGACTGGATTCACGCCGCCCGCGGTCGTTGTGCCGGGATCGTGATCAATCCGGCGGCGTGGACGCACACGTCCGTGGCGATCCGCGATGCGCTGGTCGCCAGTGAACTGCCGGTGATCGAGGTGCATCTGTCCAACGTGCATGCCCGCGAGCCGTTCCGTCATCACTCGTTTGTTTCCGGCATTGCCACGGCGGTGATGTGCGGGTTCGGCAGCCATGGCTATCGCCTGGCGCTGGAGCATTTCAGTCAGCGGTTGCAGAGGTAAGAACCATGTCGCGTTCCAAGGTGATACTCGCCGGGCTGATCGGCGCCGGGATTCAGGCTTCACGTACACCGGCACTGCATGAGCACGAAGGTGATGCGCAGGGCCTGCGCTATCTGTACCAGCTCATCGACCTCGATCCATTGCGCCTCGACAGCACGGCTCTGCCCGACTTGCTGCAAGCGGCGGAGCGGATGAATTACACCGGACTGAACATCACTTTCCCGTGCAAACAGGCCGTCATCCCGCTGCTCGACGAATTGTCCCCGGAAGCACGCGGTATCGGCGCGGTCAACACCGTGGTGCTGAAGGACGGCAAGCGTGTCGGCCACAACACCGATTGCCTCGGTTTCGCCGAGGGTTTTCGCCGGGGTCTGACAGACGCTGCCCGAGAACGTGTAGTCCAGATGGGCGCCGGTGGGGCTGGCGCGGCAGTGGCCCACGCGCTGCTCAGCGAAGGCGTACGGCAATTGACGATTTTTGATGTCGACCGCGAGCGTGCCGAGAGCCTGGCAAACAATCTCAATCAACATTTTGGCGCCAGTCGCGCGCAGGCCGGAGCGGATTTGCCCAGGGCGCTGGCGCAGGCCGATGGTCTGGTCAACACCACGCCGATGGGCATGGCCAAGCTGCCGGGTTCACCGGTGCCGGCCGGGTTGCTGCGCAGGGAAATGTGGGTCGCGGAGATTGTGTATTTCCCGCTGGAAACCGAACTGCTGCGCGACGCCCGCAATTTGGGCTGCCGCACCCTGGATGGCGGCAACATGGCGGTGTTTCAGGCGGTGAAGGCGTTTGAATTGTTCAGCGGCGTGGTGCCGGATGCGCAGCGCATGCTTGAGCATTTTCAAAGCATGAATGGCTGAACAACAGGGTAACTCTGTGAGAGCGAGCCTGCTCGCGAAGGCGTCGATTCAGTCAACGAACAGGGCGACTGACACACCGCTTTCGCGAGCAGGCTCGCTCCCACAGGGAGACCGATTCAGGCCTTCAGGTAGCGCAACACCGATTCGCAGATCATCTCGCGGTGGCGCTGCTTGATCGTTTCGTCCGGCAGGTCGATCTGGAAGATTTCTCCCAGCGTGTGGCGGTTCGACACGCGATAGAAGCAAAACGAACTGATCAGCAGGTGCACGTCCAGCGCATCGATGCCACGCCGGAACAAACCTTCGTCCGCGCCTCGTTGCAGAATCCCGCCCAAGGTGTCGAGGATCGTGTTGTTCAGCGCCTTGATCGCATCGGAACGCTTTACGTACTCGGCGTTGTGGATGTTTTCGATGCTGACGATGCGCACGAAATCGACGTTGTGGTCATGGTGATCGAAGGTGAATTCCACCAGTCGACGGATCGCCAGCTCGGGCAGCAGCTCGTCCAGGTGCAGGCGGTTTTCCGTGCTGCGGATATCGCCGTAAAGCTTCTCCAGCACCTCGACGTACAACTGCTCCTTGCTGCCGAAGTAGTAATAGATCATGCGCTTGGAGGTGTGGATGCGCTCGGCGATCGCGTCGACGCGGGCGCCGGACAAGCCCTGCTGGACGAACTCGACGATCGCCTCCTGCAGAATGTTCTCGCGGGTCTTTTCCGGATTGTTCTTGCGACTCTTGCGCGGCACTGCCTCGGACTCGACAGCAGCGGCGGAAAGTTCTGAATTCATGGTCATCGCGGGCTCACGGCCATCACTGCACAAGCGGCGATTATGGGCCGCGCGGGACAGTGAAGGAAGCCGCGCAGCCGGTGTTTGATCCCGCGTTTACGAATTCCCTACAACTTCGCCTGACGCACCGCACCACTGCGCGATTTGGCCATCGCCGCCAGCCGCACCGCGACGTTGGCCGCGCCGTAGCCGGCATAGCCATTCTTGCGCTGAATGATCTCGAAAAAGAAACGCCCTTCGAACGGCTCGGTGTAGACATGAAACAACTCGCCGCCCTGGGCATCACGGTCGTAGAGCACGTTGTAATAGGCCAGTTCGCTGAGGAATTCATCGTCGAAATCGAAACGCGCCGCAAGGTCGTCGTAGTAATTCAGCGGGATGTCCAGCAGCGGCACACCAGCCTCCTTGGCGCGACTGACCTGGGCGAAGATGTCGTCACAATCGAAGGCGATGTGGTGCACACCGGAGCCGCGATAACTCGACAGCGCATGAGAAATGGCGGTGTTTCGGTTCTCGGAGATGTTCAGCGGCAGCCGGATCGAGCTGTCGCGACTGCGCAGTGCGCGGCTCTTCACCAGACCGTACGGATCGGGCAAGACCACTTCATCGTCGGCCTCGAAATCCAGCAGGCTTTTGTAGAACAGCACCCAACTGTCGAGGCTGTCCGCCGGCAGCGCCATGGCCATGTGATCGATACGCTTGAGGCCGCCGCCGGTCTGCGCGTCGGGCAACAGATTGAAATCGGTGCCGTACACGTCGGCGTCCGCATCGACCAGATAAATCAGGCTGCCGTCCGGTGCGCGCACCGCCGCCAGCTCCAGTTCATTCGGCCCGACCAGCCCGCGATAGGGCTGCCCCTTGTAAGCGACCGCGCGGGCCAGCGCACTGGCGCTGTCCTTGACCCGCACGGCCGTGGCGCACAGCGACGGGCCGTGGGCTTCGAAAAAGCTGTGGGCGAACGAATACGGCTCGGAGTTGAGGATCAGGTTGATATCGCCCTGACGCAGCAGGCTGACGCTCTTGGAGCGATGCTGCCCGGCCTTGGCAAAACCGAGGCGTTGCAGCCAGTGACTGAGCTTCGCGCCCAGCGCTTCGTCGACGGCAAACTCAAGAAATTCCACACCGTTGTATTCGCTGGCCGGCGGCGTTTCGAAAAGAATGTCACGGTTGGCCACCGGCGGCGCTTCCTGCTCGAGACGCTGGCGGGTCTTCTCTTCCAGATACAGCAGCGAGCGCAAACCGTCGGCGGCGTTGGCCCGTGGCGGCGCGGCGCGGAAGCCGTCGTTGAAGATTTCCAGCGACAGCGGCCCGGTATAGCCACTCTTGATGATCGGCGCGAGGAAACCCGGCAGATCGAATTCGCCCTGCCCCGGGAAACAGCGGAAATGCCGGCTCCACTCCAGCACATCCATGGCCAGGATCGGCGCGTCGGCCATTTGCACGAAGAAGATCTTGTCGCCGGGAATGTCGGCGATCGCGCTGGGATCGCCCTTCAGCGACAGAGTGTGAAAGCTGTCGAGCAGCACGCCGAGGTTGGGGTGATCAGCCTGACGGACGATGTCCCAGACCTGTTGATAAGTATTGACGTGACGGCCCCACGCCAGCGCTTCGTAACCGATGCGCAAGCCACGGGCGCCGGCGCGTTCGGCCAGCAGGCGCAAATCATCGACGAGGATTTGCTGATCGCCGACACTGTCCGGCGAGGCGTTGCTGCAGACCAGCACCAGGTCGGTGCCAAGTTCCTGCATCAGATCGAATTTGCGCTCGGCACGCTCGAGGTTGCGCGCCAGGCGATCGCGGCGGCAGCCTTCGAAGTCACGGAACGGCTGAAACAGGGTGATGGCGATCCCCAGATCGGCGCACATCTGTTTAATTTCCCGTGGGCTGCCGTCGTAGTACAGGAGGTCGTTTTCGAAAATCTCCACGCCGTCGAACCCGGCGGCGGCAATGGCTTCGAGTTTTTCCGGCAGGGTGCCGCTCAAGGAAACGGTGGCAATGGAACGCTGCATGTTTCAACTCCCGGACTGCGCCGCTTTATCTTTACTGTAGGAGCTGCCGAAGGCTGCGATCGTTTGATCTTGATTACCAAAACAGCAAAATCAAAAGATCGCAGCCTTCGGCAGCTCCTACCGGGGAATGGGTTTTTATAGTGAGGGAAATTATTGGCTGCATCCCTGCGCGCAGCAATTTAAAGTGTACTACCCGGTTAGTTTTGCGTGCGATTATCGAACACTAAGGCGATTTGGCGAATTGACGATTTTTTGTTCACTGCCCAACATCGGTTGCACATCGAGTCCGGCCACTAACCACCGGGCAAGGTGTTCGACAGAAAAGAACACCAAATAACAAATCCAAAAACGGGTGGAACACATGATTCCTTCACAGACTTCCCGCATGGCTCCGGCCATGAGCACTGCCACGGGTGGCATTGGCGACAAGATCCGCGGCGCCATGGCTGTCGGCAAGACCCGCTGGGGCATGCTGGCGCTGGTGTTTTTTGCCACCACCCTCAACTACATCGACCGCGCCGCCCTCGGCGTCATGCAGCCGATCCTCGCCAAGGAAATGAGCTGGACGGCGATGGATTACGCCAACATCAACTTCTGGTTTCAGGTCGGCTACGCGATCGGTTTTGTCCTGCAGGGACGTTTGATCGACCGGGTCGGCGTCAAGCGCGTGTTCTTCTGCGCCGTGCTGCTCTGGAGCCTGGCGACCGGCGCCCATGGCCTGGCGACCTCGGCGGTCGGCTTCATGGTCTGCCGCTTCATCCTCGGTCTGACGGAAGCGGCCAACTACCCGGCCTGCGTGAAGACCACGCGCCTGTGGTTCCCAGCCGGTGAGCGTGCAGTCGCTACCGGCATTTTCAACGCCGGCACCAACGTCGGCGCGATGTTCACGCCGATGCTGCTGCCACTGGTCCTGCATGTGTGGGGCTGGCAAGCGGCGTTTCTGTGCATGGCGGCACTCGGCGGCATCTGGCTGTTGTTCTGGGGCTTGAAGTATTTCAATCCGGAAGATCACCCGACGGTGAAACAGTCGGAGCTCGATTACATCCAGCAGCAAGTCGAACCGGAACAGGCCCGCGTGCCGTTCAGCAAGATCCTGCGCATGCGCGGCACCTGGGCCTTCGCCCTCGCCTACTCGCTGACCGCGCCGGTGTTCTGGTTCTATCTGTACTGGCTGCCGCCGTTTCTCAATCAGCAATACAACCTCGGCATCAACGTCACGCAGATGGGTATTCCGCTGATTATCATTTACGTCACGGCTGACTTCGGCAGTGTCGGCGGCGGGATTCTGTCCTCGTTCCTGATCGGTCGCGGCATGAATTCGATCAAGGCGCGGCTGCTGTCGATGTTGCTGTTTGCCTGCTGCATCATCGGCGTGGTCATGGCTGCCGGCTCGGCGAATCTGTGGGTGGCGGTGGCGGCGATCTCGTTGGCGATCGGCGCGCATCAGGCCTGGACTGCGAACATCTGGAGCCTGGTGATGGACTACACGCCCAAGCACATGATGAGCACGGTGTTCGGCTTCGGCGGCATGTGCGCGGCGATCGGCGGGATGTTCATGACTCAGATCGTCGGCCACATCCTCACCGTCACCAACAACAACTACACGGTGCTGTTCACGCTGATCCCGGCGATGTACTTCCTCGCACTGACGTGGATGTACTTCATGGCACCGCGCAAGATTCCGACCGTTACCGAATAACCTGCGTGCATACATCCCATTGTGGGAGCGAGCCTGCTCGCGAAGGCGTCACGTCAGCCACCGAATATGGCGACTGACCCACCGCTTTCGCGAGCAGGCTCGCTCCCACAAGTTGTACCGGGATCCGCTCTTCAGCGCCGGCTCTGCTGCCACGCTGCCGCCAATCCGCTGCAACAGATCACCGCAATACCAATCACCGTCAACCCGCTCGGGGTGTGATTGAACAGCAGCCAGCCCAACAACCCGGCAAAGACGATCTGGCAATAGCCGAACGGCGCCAGCAAGGCTGGTGCGGCGTGACGGAAGGCCTGGGTCAGGAACAGATGCGCCGTCATCCCGCAACTGCCCAGCGCCAGCATCAGCGCGGCGTGAGTCCACGTCGGCACTTGCCAGAAGAACGGCACCAGCGCGCTCATCACCAGGGTATTGCACAGCCCGGCGAAGAAGTTGCTGGTGGTCGGGCTGTCCACTTCGGCGAGCTTGCGCGTCAGCAATTGGTAGAAGCAGAAGAACAGCGCCGAGCAGAACGGCAGCAGGATCGCCGGGGTGAATAGCTCGCCGCCCGGGTGAACGATGATCAGCACGCCGATGAAGCCGCAGATCACCGCGATCCACTGCCCGCGCGTCACGCGTTCCTTGAGCAACGGCACCGACAATGCGGTAACCAATACCGGTGCGAGAAAGTTGACCGCCGTGGCTTCCGCCAGCGGGATGTACAGCAGCGCCGTGGTGAAAAACAGGCTGGTGCCGAGCAGGCACAGGGCACGGGCGAGCTGCCATAACGGTTTCTTGGTGCGCAGCACACGCAAGCCGGACTGCGGCAGGAAAATCCCCGCCATCAACAAGGTGTGCACCACATAGCGCGCCCACACCACCATCACGATCGGATAAAAACCGGAGAGGTATTTCGACAACGCGTCG
Organism: Pseudomonas sp. AC083; assembly: GCF_979253165.1. Classification (NCBI taxonomy): domain Bacteria; kingdom Pseudomonadati; phylum Pseudomonadota; class Gammaproteobacteria; order Pseudomonadales; family Pseudomonadaceae; genus Pseudomonas; species Pseudomonas sp. AC083. The sequence continues at coordinate 21,160 of NZ_CEEDDH010000015.1, read as the reverse complement.
TGGCTGGAAAACAGGAACGTCGCCACGACAATCAGCAAGATCCCCTTGAAGGGCTGGTTGACACCGGAGAGCGGGGTGCTGACGGTCATTGGCAATCTCTGAAAAAATACCCGGGCGAGCGTTCGCGCTGGCGGCAATCGTTGTGGCAATCATAGTCGGCTGAGCTTTCAGCAACCGCACAGGTTGCACTCTTCTTCGCCGGGAAACCGCCGCCAGGCAAAACCTTGAGGCAAGATTCCCGCCACTTCGGCGCCCGGCCAGTGTGCAACATCACAGACTGCCGTCGAAACAGCGGGTTCATGAATTCGACGGAAGAAATTCCACTCGGGATTGAATTCACGGCCCGCTCGACCGTCAATACCAGGCCCGCACCATGTGGGCGCGTGTGCATGGACGGACGACCGGACTGGCGCCACACTCACACAGCGGCAACACTCATCACCAGCAGATTCATCACCGGCAATAAAAGAGGATTCCCACATGCTATGGAAAAAAGGCCGACGCAGTGACAACGTCGTCGACGCCCGGGGTGATGATGCCGGCGGTGGCGGCGGCATGCGCTTCGGCGGCGGCAAGGGCCTGAGCCTGACGGCCATCGTGCTGATTGTCGGCATCGGCTGGCTCACCGGCCAGGACCCGATGCAGATTCTCGGCCAGTTGACCGGGCAGATGGAGCAGCCGGCGCCCACCTCGCAAACCCGCCAGGCGCCACCGGCCAATGATGAACAGGCCGAATTCGTCCGTTCGATCCTTGGCGACACCGAAGACACCTGGGGTCCGATCTTCCAGCAGGCCGGACGCCAATACAAAGACCCGACACTGGTGCTGTTCAGCAATCGTGTGAACTCTGCGTGCGGCATGGCCACTTCTGCCACCGGCCCGTTCTATTGCCCGGCCGACCAGAAGGTCTATCTGGACATGGCCTTCTTCCAGGAAATGTCGCAGCGCTTCAAAGCCGCCGGCGATTTCGCTCAGGCTTACGTGATTGCGCACGAAGTCGGCCACCATGTGCAGACGCTGCTGGGCGTCTCGGCGAAGATGCAGACGGCGCGTCAGCAAGGCCGGCAAATGGAAGGCGACGGCGGCTTGCTGGTTCGTCAGGAATTGCAGGCCGACTGTCTCGCTGGCGTCTGGGCGTATAACGCGCAGAAACGCCTGAACTGGCTGGAGCCCGGCGACATCGAAGAAGCCTTGAATGCCGCCAACGCCATCGGCGATGATCGCTTGCAGCAACAGGGTCAGGGCCGTGTGGTCCCGGACTCGTTTACCCACGGTACGTCAGCGCAAAGGGTGCGCTGGTTCAAAACCGGATTCGCGCAAGGCCAGGTAAGCCAGTGCGACACCTTCGCGGCGAAAACCCTGTAAATGCATAAATGGCTTGTGGCGTTACTGTTGATCGCCGGCACCGCGCAAGCGGCCGGCGTCGATGCGATCAGCCCCGGTCGCCTGCAACTCAAGGCCGGGGAAATGGCAGTGGGCATCGGCCCGGCACCTGAGAAGATCGAGCGGGTGCTGGTCGTCATTCACGGTCGCCTGCGCAACGCCGAGACCTACCGCAAAAGCGCGGAAAGCGCCGCCGAACTCGCCGGGCAGACCGCGCACACGCTGGTGATCGCTCCGCAGTTTCTCAATGAAAGCGACGTCACCCTGTATTCCTTGCCGCCGACGGTGCTGCGCTGGCAGGGCAACGACTGGATGGGCGGCGGCTTGTCCACCGGGCCGAATCCGCTGAGTTCCTACGCGGCGCTGGACGAAATCGTCGCGCGGCTCAGCGACCGCAAACAGTTTCCGGACGTGAAGCAGATCGTGATCTTCGGCCACTCCGGCGGTGGTCAGGTGGTGCAGCGTTACGCCCTGCTGGCCAAGGATCAGCCGGCGCTGAAGGCCAACGGCATTCGCTTGCGCTATGTGGTGGCCAATCCTTCGTCCTATGCATATTTCAACGAGCAGCGGCCAGTGGCGTTCGATCACGCGCAATGCCCTGGCTTCAATCGCTGGAAGTACGGCCTGGCGGACATGCCGGTGTATGCCGGCGGGCAAACGCCGTTGCAGGTCGAGAGCGCTTACGTCAAACGCGAGGTGATTTATCTGCTCGGGCAGCAGGACGTCGACCCGGAACATCCGGCGCTGGACAAGAGCTGCGCAGCCGAGGCGCAAGGGGCTTACCGCTTGATGCGCGGGAAGCTGTATTTTGGCTATTTGCTGCGCCGGCATCCTGAGGGGGTCAATCAACGGCTGATTGAAGTGCCGGGGGTCGGGCATGACGGGGATGGCATGCTGAAGTCAGCGGAGGGGCAGAAGGCGTTGTTTGATCAGTGAGTTTTTTGCTGAATCCACCGGCCCCTTCGCGAGCAGGCTCGCTCCCACATTTGGAATAAATGCCACAGTTGGAATGCATTCCCCTGTGGGAGCGAGCCTGCTCGCGAAGGCGTCCAATCAGACAACAACGATCTCAGGCCTGCAGCATCCGCCGCAACTCAACACAATCCCTTGCATGCCAATCCGTCAACTCCGGCCACGGGTTATCCGGCAGGTTCACCAACACCGTCCGCGCCCCCGCTGCTCGGCCGCAATCGAGATCAAAGCGATAATCACCAACCATCACCATGTCACTGGCCGGCACTTGCCAGGCATCGGCCAGTTTCAGCAAACCGCCCGGATGCGGCTTCGGCGGTGCTTCGTCGCGACCCAGCACATCCTCGACCGCGAAGCAGTCGGCCAGGCCGATCGCCTCCAGCGTGACATGCGCCAGCTCCCGCGCATTGCGCGTGAGAATGCCGAGGCGATAACCGCGCGCATGCAGGTCGCGCACCAGCTCCACCGCGCCGGTGGCCGGGGTCGAGCCCAACGCCAGATCGCGTTCATGCTCGAGCAACCAGGCATGCTTGGCCGCCGCTTCATCGGCCGGCAATGCAGCGAGATGGGTGAGGATGTCGTCCTCTGGCGGAATCGCCAGCGCCACGCGAATCGCCGCGAAATCATGCACGGCGACAGTCAGCGTGCCGTCCATGTCGAACACCCAATGACGAACCTCGGTCAGGCTCATGCCCAGTCCTTGCGATGGCGGATCAGGCCTTCCTGAGTCACCGAAGCGACCAGTTGCCCGGCGCGGTTGAACACGCTGCCACGGGAAAAACCACGGGAGTTGCCGGCCCACGGGCTGTCCATCGCGTAGAGCAACCAGTCATCGGCGCGTAGATCATTGTGGAACCACAGCGCGTGATCGAGACTGGCGACCTGCATGTCCTTCTGCCAGACCGACTTGCCGTGGGGCAGCATCGAAGTGGTCAGCAGGCCGAAGTCCGAGGCGTACGCCAGCAGGTATTTGTGCAGCGCAGGAATGTCGGCCAGGGCGCCATCGGCGCGGAACCACACATATTTGATCGGATCGGCCGGTTGCGGGTTGTACGGATCCTTTTCGGTGACCGGGCGTACTTCGATCGGTTTCGGGCACAGCAGTTTTTCACGCATGTGCTCGGGAATCAGGTGCGCACGCTGCTGGATCAGTTCCAGCTCCGAGGGCAGGTTTTCCGGGCCGACCACCGCCGGCATCTGGCCCTGATGCTCGAAGCCTTTTTCGTCGTACTGGAACGAAGCGCTGCACGTGAAGATCGGGTGGCCCTTCTGGATCGCCGTCACGCGGCGGGTGCTGAAGCTGCCGCCATCACGCACGCGATCGACCGAATAGACCACCGGCAACTTGGCATCGCCCGGGCGCAGGAAATAACCGTGCAGCGAGTGCACATGGCGCGCCTCTTCCACCGTCTGACTGGCCGCCGACAGCGACTGGCCGAGCACCTGACCGCCGAACAACTGGCGGAACCCCAGATCCTGGCTGCGACCACGGAACAGGTTTTCTTCGATCGGTTCCAGGGTCAGCAGATCGACCAGATCTTCCAGCACTTGGCTCATTCAGACTCTCCTCACACAAAGCAATGGCCGCGCAGTCTTGGCTGCGGCGGACGATTCAGGTTCTGGCACGGGCCAAATACGATGGCGGCCATTGTAAACGTCCGTGTCGGCTTATTCATGCAAGGTTTGCAGCCATTGTTCGCGGCTGATGCGATACAGAACATGGCGGCGCAACGGGTGATCGAGCGCAAGCTTGGGGTGATCGAAATCATCCTGCGGATCGTGATGCATGCCGATCGCTTGCATGACCTTCTCCGACTGCGCATTCTGCCCGGCGGTAAACGAGACGATTTCCTCCAGTTTCAACTGGTCGAAACCCGCGCGCAGTGCGGTCCACGCCGCTTCGCTGGCGTAACCCAGGCCCCAGTGTTCCTTGGCCAGACGCCAGCCGATCTCCACCGCCGGGGTAAACGGCGCATCGAAGCCGACCACGCCCAACCCGGTGAAACCGATGAACTCGCCCGTGTCCTTGCGCTCCAGCGCCCACAGGCCAAAGCCATGCTCGGCAAAATGCCCGCGCACGCGACCGATCAGCGCGGCACTTTCGAGCCGGGTCAACGGCGCTGGAAAGTAGCGCATCACCTGTGGATCGGCGCACATCGCGGCGAATGCCGGCAAATCCTCGTCCTGCCACTGACGCATCAACAAACGCGCGCTTTGCAGCTCCAGTATCGGCTCCATCGTCCCCTCCATTTCCCATGCCGTTGAGTCTACATCGCTGGTAGGATCGTTCATTCTTTCCCTGGTTCTGCGCGAAACAAGCCATGCCCTTGCCGTTGATCTATCACGAAGACTACAGCCCCGAGTTTCCCGCGGATCACCGCTTTCCCATGGACAAGTTCCGGCTGCTGCGCGATCACCTGGTCGACAGCGGCCTGACCCGCGACGCCGACCTGCTGCGCCCGCAGATCTGTCCCAACGACATCCTCGCCCTCGCCCATGACCGCAGCTATATCGAACGCTACATGAGCGGCGAGTTGTCCCGCGAAGACCAACGGCGCCTCGGCCTGCCCTGGAACGAAGCGCTGGCGCGACGCACGGTGCGCGCGGTGGGCGGCTCGATCCTGGCGGCAGAGAAAGCCCTTGAGCATGGCCTGGCCTGTCACCTGGCCGGCGGCACCCATCACGCTCACTACGATTACCCCGCCGGCTTCTGCATCTTCAATGACCTGGCGATTATCAGCCAGTACCTGTTGCAGAGCGGCCGGGTCAATCGCGTACTGATCTTCGATTGCGACGTGCATCAAGGCGACGGCACCGCGCGGATTCTGCATGACACGCCGGAGGCGATTACCGTTTCCCTGCACTGCGAAAAGAATTTTCCCGCACGCAAAGCCGAAAGTGACTGGGACATTCCGCTGCCCAAAGGCATGGGCGATGCCGATTATCTGCAGGTGGTCGATGACACGCTCAATTACCTGCTGCCGCTGTATCAACCGGATCTGGTGCTCTACGACGCTGGCGTCGATGTGCACAAGGACGATGCCCTCGGTTATCTGCAACTGACCGACGCCGGGGTGGCCGAGCGCGATGAACGGGTGATGCGCCACTGCCTGGGCCGCGACATTCCGGTGGTCGGGGTAATCGGCGGCGGCTACAGCAAGGACCGCCACGCCCTCGCCCGCCGCCACGGCATCCTCCATCACAGCGCGCAACGGGTCTGGGATTCACACGGCTGTCATTGAAACGTGCTGCGTTACCCACAATCGCTGTGGAACTGCCTGTGGATAACCTGAGCGAAAGGGACTGCAGGCCATGCTGCCCAAGGCGCCCAGCGCACTGTTTATTTTTTAACCAGCCTCGAAATACACCGCAGCCCCGGTGGGAGCGAGCCTGCTCGCGAAAGCTTTAGCACAACATCTAATTGACTGACAGACCGCGTTCGCGAGCAGGCTCGCTCCCACATGGTGTCTCCCACAGGGTTCAGCGCTGTTAGAATGCGCGCCTTGTCCCGCCATACCGCAGCGCACGCCCATGACCCAGAATTCCGCCCCCGCCAACACCCACGTCGCCATCATCGGCGGTGGCCCCGCCGGCCTGATGGCCGCCGAAGTGCTGAGCCAGGCCGGAATCCGCGTCGACGTGTACGACGGCATGCCCTCGGTCGGGCGCAAGTTCCTGCTGGCCGGGGTCGGCGGCATGAACATCACCCATTCCGAAGCCTACCCGGCGTTCCTCTCCCGTTACGCCGAACGCGCACCGCAGATCGCCCCGCTGCTGCGCGCATTCGATGCCGATGCGCTGTGCCAGTGGATTAATGAACTGGGCATCGAAACCTTCATCGGCAGCTCCGGCCGCGTGTTCCCCACCGACATGAAAGCCGCCCCGCTGTTGCGCGCCTGGCTCAAGCGCCTGCGCGACGGTGGCGTGGTTATCCACACACGCCATCGCTGGCTCGGTTGGAACGCAAGCGGCGCATTGCGCATCGCCAGTCCGCAAGGCGAAATCAGCGTAAACCCCGACGCCACCCTGCTCGCCCTCGGCGGCGGCAGTTGGTCGCGCCTGGGCTCGGATGGCGCGTGGATGTTGCCGCTGGAGCAGCGCGGCGTGGATCTGGCGCCGTTGCAACCAAGCAATTGCGGCTTCGAGGTGCAAGCCTGGAGCGAGCTGATGGTGAGCAAATTCGCCGGTGCACCGCTGAAAAACATTGCCATCGGTTTGAACGACGACATCCCGCGCTTGGGCGAATGCGTGATCACCGCGACCGGGATTGAAGGCAGTCTGATCTATGCGCTGTCGGCGCCGATACGCGAAGAAATCAATCGCTACGGCGCAGCGGTTATCCACATCGACCTGCTGCCCGGCCGGCCTGTGGATAAATTACAGGCAGCGCTGAGCAAACCACGTGGTTCGCGCTCAATGGCCAAGCATCTGCACAGTCAGGTGGGGATTGATGGGGTTAAAGCCGCGTTGTTGCGCGAGCTGACCGACGCCGAAACGTTCGCCGATCCGGCGCTGTTGGCGCGAGCGATCAAAGCGTTGCCGCTGACTCTGGTGAAAACCCGTCCGCTGGACGAAGCGATCAGCAGTGCCGGTGGCGTAAGGTTCGAAGCGATGGATGAGCGCTTGATGCTCAAGGCCCTGCCGGGGGTGTTTTGTGCGGGCGAGATGCTCGACTGGGAAGCGCCGACCGGAGGCTACTTGCTGACCGGGTGTTTCGCCAGTGGGCGGGCGGCAGGGCTGGGTATTGTGCAGTGGGTCAAGCAGCAGCAAGTTCTGAGCTGCAAGCTGCAAGCCGAAGCAAAGCGCTTCTAACTTGCAGCTTGCAGCTGAACGCTCGAAGCTGCTTTCAGGGTTTGCGCTTGCGCGGTCCAGTATTGAACACCGGCACTTTGCGCACCGGTTTGATCGATGGCTCCGGTGCCGAGGTCTCACCGCTGTCGACCCACTTGCCCAGATTGCGTTTACCACCGCCACCGCCCGATGCTTTCGGCTTCTTCGGTTTTTTCGGCTTCTTGATCACCTGACCGCTGGCGTCGGTGTCCGGGACGCGGTGCTCGGGTTCGAAATCCGGCTCGTTCTGGCGCTTCAACGTCTGCCGAGTCAGCATTTCGATGGCCGAGAGCATGTTCACTTCATCGGCACACACCAGCGAAATCGCCTCACCGGTGGCACCCGCGCGGCCAGTACGGCCGATGCGGTGAATGTAGTCCTCGGCGACGATCGGCAGATCGAAGTTGACCACCAGCGGCAGGTCTTCGATGTCCAGACCACGGGCGGCGACGTCGGTCGCCACCAGAATCTGCACTTCGCTGAGCTTGAACCGGTCCAGCGCGCGCTGGCGGGTCGCCTGGGGTTTGTCGCCATGGATGCCGTCAGCATTCACACCGAGGCCCTGAAGCTTTTCCACCAGCGCATCGACGCCGTTGCGCGTCTTGGCGAACACCAGCACCTGCTTCCACTTGTTCTTGCGCATCAGGTGCACGAACAGTTCGGCCTTGCGCTTCTTGTCGACGGTGACGATCCACTGCTTGACCGTGTTGGCAGCGACGTTGCGCGGGCTGACTTCGACGCTCAAAGGATCGTTGAGCATCTGCCCGGCAAGCAGGCGGATGTCATCGGAGAAGGTCGCGGAGAACAGCAGGGTCTGGCGCTTTTTCGGCAGCATGCGGTAAATGTTCGCCAGTTCTTCCGAGAAGCCCAGGTCGAGCATACGGTCGGCTTCATCCAGCACCAGCGTTTGCAGCTGATTGAGTTTCAGCGCGTTCTGGCGAAACAGGTCGATCAAGCGACCAGGGGTGGCGACCAGCACATCGACGCCGCCGCGCAGCTTCATCATCTGCGGGTTGATGCTGACACCGCCGTACACCGCATATGTGCGCAGCGGCAGGTTCTCGGCGTATTGGCGCACGGCTTCATGGACCTGCTCGGCCAGCTCGCGGGTCGGCACCAGAATCAGCGCACGCGCCGAGTTGGCGGTGACTTTCGGCCCTTCCATGGCCAGCAACTGCAACAGCGGCAAGGCGAAACCGGCAGTTTTACCGGTGCCGGTCTGGGCCGCTGCCATCAGGTCGCGACCGGCCAGCACCGCCGGAATGGCTTGCGCCTGCACCGGCGTCGGGGTCTGGTAGCCGAGCGTCTCGAGGGAGCGCAGCAAGGGTTCGATCAGGCCAAGGGAGGCGAAAGTCATGGGAGTACCGTAGGAAAAAATGACGCGGGGATGCAATGCCGCGCAGTTTACCCTAATTCGTACGCGCTTCCGTCGGAACGGCTTTCGCCTCTTCCACGGGTGGCTGCGCAGGTCGACGCCACTGCGGCAGGCTGATCAGCAGCACCGCGCTGATGATCACCAGCATCGCCAGCGCTTCTTCGATGCCGATGGTCTCGCCGACAAACACCACGCCGAGCAACACCGCCACCGCCGGGTTGACGTAGGCATAACTGGTCGCTGCCGCCGGGCGCACGTGTTTGAGCAGATACATGTAGGAATTGAAGGCGATGATCGAGCCAAAGAAGATCAGATAGACCAGCGCCAGCCACCCTTCGAGCGGCGGCATGGCTTGCAGGTGCTCGCCACTCAGCGCACTGCCGATCAGCAAGACCACGCCGCCAACCAGCATTTCCACCGCGCTGGCCATCGCCCCCGCCGGCAATGGCAGGTATTTGCTCCACACCGAACCGAACGCCCAGCTCGCCGCCGCGAAAATCAGCAACATCGCACCGAGCGGGCTCGATTGCAGGTTGGAACCCATGTTGAGCATGGCGATGCCAATAATCCCCAACGCCACACCGGCCCACTCCAGCCGCGTATTGCGCGCGCCCCAGAAGTAGCCGAACAACAAGGTGAACAGTGGCACCGTCGCCACCGCCAGCGCAGCGACACCTGACGCCACGCCGGTGTGCTCCGCCACGCTCACAGCGCCATTACCAAAACTGAGCAGCAGAATGCCGACCAGCCCCGCCGCTTTCCACTGCGCCCAGGTCGGCGCAGGAGCACCGCGCCAGCGCAGCCAGGCGTACATCAAGCTGCCGGCAATGACGAAGCGCACCCCGGCCAGCAACAGCGGCGGCCAGTATTCGACGCCAATGCGAATCACCAGATAGGTCGACCCCCAGATCACGTACAACGCAAAAAACGCAGCGATCAACGGCAGGGAAAAACGGCGCAAGGCAGGCATGGGCAGCTCGACAGTCAGATTTCTGTGGACCGGTCATTCTAGAAAGGCCGCCGCGCAAAAATAAGTTACAAAACCTGTTTTTCGCGCCGGTACACTTTTGCATGAAAGCAACTGAGACCGCCAAGGTCCTTGTGGGAGCGAGCCTGCTCGCGAAGGCGGTGCATCAGCAGACATCCATCTTGGATCGTTCCCACGCTCCGCGTGGGAATGCCTCAACGGACGCTCTGCGTTCGGCTTTGAAAGGGACGCGGAGCGTCCCGGGCTTCATTCCCACGCAGAGCGTGGGAACGATCAGTCGGAGTGCCTGGAATCAGCGATAACGCTGCAAATGCTCGCCGACTTTCGCCGCAGGGACTTTCTGCAATTTGCACAACAGGTCGTGATTCAACTCGCGCACTCCATGTTTGCCCCGCAACTCTTCCGCCAGATGCGCCATCAGATTGGCCGCCATCTCGGCATCGGCCATGGCCCGGTGAGCCTGGCCGGTATGCGGCAACTGCGCAAACGTGGTGAGCGTACCGAGCTTGTGATTCGGCGCCGCCGGCATCAGGCGCCGCGCCAGCAGCAGTGAACAGGCAAAATTCTGCAGGCGTGTGCGTTTGATCCGCCCCAGTTCGAAATCCCAGAATTTCTGGTCGAACGAGGCGTTGTGTGCGAGCAATGGCGTGCAGCCGACGAATTCGTTGACCTCTTCCATCACCCGCTCGGCCGGCGGCGCGGTGCGCAGCATGGCGTTGCTGATGCCGGTCAGTTGCTCGATGAACGCGGGGACGCGCACCCCAGCGTTCATCAGGCTCTGGTAACGCTCGACAATGCGGCCGTTTTCCAGCATGACCACGGCGATTTCCGTGGCGCGGCAGCTGCTGTTCGGCGACAGGCCGGTGGTTTCAAAGTCGATGACTGCAATGCGTTCCAAACCGGGGTGTACTCCGTTCAAATCTATTGTTCAGCTCAGCTCTTGAGCAGCAGCGCGCCTTCGATCGGCACGTAGCGGCTGGCGGCGCGGATCAGCGAGTTGGCGGTCAGGCCGGGGACGCCGTAGGCTACTGCTTGCACGCCGTGCTTGTTGATAATGCGTTCGAGCAGCATGTCGAAATCGCCGTCACCGGAGGCCAGCACCACTTCGTCGACATGGTCGGCGGCGTCCATGATGTCCAGGGTAATGCCGACATCCCAGTCGCCCTTGGCCGAGCCGTCGCTGCGCTGGATGTATGGCTTGAGCTTCACGGTGAAACCGAGGTTGCGCAGGATCTGCTGAAACTGCTGCTGCTTGCTGTCGCCACGGTCGATCGCGTAGGCGTAAGCCTCGACGATCTGTCCGTTCTTGCTGATGTCGGCCCACAATGCGGCGTAGTTGAAGTGGCAACCATAGGCCTGACGCACGGTGTAGTAGAGGTTCTGCACATCGGCGAACACTGCGATTTTTTTCACCGGAGTTCCTGTGAGCGCGCAAGCGCACGAAGCGGGGTCAGGCGATCAGGCCTGAAAAAGGCGCTCAGTATGCCAGCCCGAAGGAGGGTTCCGCGAATAATCGGCCACAGGCGCAAAGGTGCTGCTGACGAGTGGTGAGTGTGGCGAGGGGATTCATCCCCGTTGGGCTGCGCAGCAGTCCTCGCTCCAATCAGGAAAAGCGGGGCTGCTGCGCAGCCCAGCGGGGATAAATCCCCTCGCCACAGAGTACATGTCAGCCTTCAGAGGCTATGCCAGCCTTCAGAGGCTATGTCAGACAAAGGAGTCGTCGTCATCGAAGAACGACGAATTGTCGCTGCTGTAATCGGCGTCGCTAAAACCGCCCTGGTCATTGCCCGAGAAGCCGTTGTCCGCCACGCGCTGATCATCGCCCCAGCCGTTGTTGCTCTGGTCGGCGACCTGCGCCGGTTCTTCCTTGATGACCTCGACGATTTCTTCCGGTTGCTGATTGTGGTGGAACAGGCTGCTGATGCCCTGCGCCAGCATCACACCGCCGGCCACGCCTGCGGCGGTTTTCAGCGCGCCGCCGAGGAAGCTGTTGCCCGCCGCCGGGGCTGCCTGCTGCGCATAGTTGGGCGGCGCGGCGCCGAAGCTCTGTTGCGGTGCCGGAGTCTGGTAGCTCTGCTGCGGTGCCGGTTCACGCCAGCCGCCGGAGGACGACGGCGCTGCGCTCTGGCTCGGCGCCGGACGTGAGTTGCCGCCACCAAAAATGCTCGACAGGAAGCCACCGCCACCGCCACCGCTCGCTGACGGAGCGCCACTCTGGGCCTTGGCCGATTGCAGCTCGGCCTGCAGACGCTGGACTTGCTGAGTCAGTTGCTTGTTCTGCTCGTCGAGGCTTTTCAGCGCGGCCTCTTGCACCAGAATCGCCTGGGTCATGAAATAACCTGCCGCCGGTTGGCGCGTCAGGTGTTCCTTGATCCGCGCCTCGGCCTGGGCGTCGCGCGGGGCTGCCTCCATCTCGGCCTGTTGCAGCCGGGAAAACAGTCCATCGATCAGGGTTTGCTCTTCGCTGTTCATGGCGACCTCGTAGATTGCCGGTAATAACGTGCCCGTGCCCACTCTGGGCGCGGTGCTCTCCTGTAATGGAGACAGTGACAAAACGTTTCAATGGCCTTTACCGAATGTTTACGTTTGTGTCGCCCCGCGTTGCATCGGTTAAAGTGAGCCACTGTTTTCGACCTGCGATACCGACTGATGAATGCCCTCGAAGTACTGCGCGACTCTTTGTATTTTTTCAAACGCCATCTGGGCAGCATCGTGCAGTTGTGCCTGCCGCTGGTGATTGTCGAAGCCTTCTTGCAGCAGGCGGTCGATCACGCCACCGGGCCGGACACCTTCGCCGGCGTCAGCATCATCGTCGGCCTGCTGGTGTATCCGCTGTACACCGCCGCGCTGATCCTGTTTCTCGATGCGCGCAGCCGTGGCGAGTCGCCGCGCAACCGCGACCTGCTGGCGATGGCCGCAACCCTGTGGCCACGCTTCGCGGTGCTGACCGCGCTCAATACCTTGCTGATTCTGCTGGGCCTGTCGCTGTACTTCCTGCCGGGGCTGATGCTGATGGTCATGCTCGCCTTCGCCGAATACCTGCTGGTGCTGCGCGGCCTCGGACCGTTGCAGTCGATGAAGGAAAGCCTGCGCCTGACCCGTGGACACTTCTGGCGCATCCTGCTGTGCATTCTCTGCGTGATGACACCGTTGTGGTTGCTCAAGGGCGCGACGCTGGCGGTGTACCCCGAACCGCAGAATCCGCTGATTGCCGGGCTGATCGACAGCGCCCACAGCTTCCTGCAACTGTTCACCAGCGTGGTGCTGTTCCGTCTGTTCATGCTGATCAGCGAATTGCCTGACAAACGTAACGGAGCGGTCTGACCCCACCGTGCTTGGGCTTCGCGGCTGCCGTCAGGTATGCTCGGGGCCACCTTCTGTAACGCTATAAGCCGAGCCATGACCCGTCTGCTGCGCTACACCCTGTTGCTCGTTGTCCTTGCCGTCGTCCTGTTCGGCGTGCTGCTGTTCAGCCTGACCTGGCGCCCCGATGCCCGCGAAACCCTGCCGGTCAGTTGCGGCACCACCGCGCCGACACTGGTGCCCGGGCAAGCGCTGAAAGTCATGACCTGGAACGTGCAGTTCCTCGCCGGCAAGCGCTACGTGTTCTGGAATGATCTGGCCGAAGGCGACGATGAAGCGCCGACCGCCGAAGACATGGCCTTCAGCCTTGACGAAGTAGCGCGGGTGATCCGTGACGAACAACCCGATGTGGTGCTGTTGCAGGAGCTTGACGACGGCGCCAAGGCCAGCGATTACCAGAACCAGCTCAAACTGTTGCAGGAACGGGTCGCCGACCTGTACCCGTGCAGCACCAGCGCCTTCGACTGGAAAGCCGATTTCGTCCCCGAGCCCCACATCTACGGCAGCGTCGGCCGCCAGTTGGCCACGCTGAGCCGCTATCGCATCGAACACGCCGAACGCCTGCAACTGCCCGTCGCCCCGAGCAACTTCATCAGCCGCCAGTTCCAGCCCAAAGACGCCTTGCTCGCAGTCAAGCTGCCGCTCAGCGATGGCGGACAACTGACCGTGTTCAACACCCACTTGCAGCGCGCCAGCCAGGCGGACGGCAACGTGCAGGCGCAAGTGGCTGCCGTGGCCAAAGTGCTCGACAAGTATGAAAGCCAGGGCCTGCCCTGGCTGATCGGTGGCGATTTCAATCTGCTGCCGCTGGGCCAGTATCGACGCCTGCCGGTCGAGCGGCGCACGCCCTACTCTGCCGACAGCGAACTGCATCTGCTGTGGGACAAGTACCCGATGATCCCGACCAACAACGAGGCCGGCGGTATCGATCGAGCCAAATGGCTGACCCATTACCCCAACGACCCCGGCCTCAACGGCCCGGATCGCACGGTGGATTATCTGTTCTACAGCCCGAAGCTCAAACGCCTGCAAGCGCAGGTGCGGCAGGACGATACCTTGCGCATCTCCGACCATTTGCCGGTGATTGCGCGGTTCCTCCTGCCCGCTGCGCCCTGAGCGCTTTGCCCTTATAAGCCGGGCGGAACGTAACCCGGAACATAGCGAACGTTAGCGCACTTGCCGTGCAGTATTCGCCCGTCTTCGATCAGGAACTGGGCGATCTTCTTCTGTTGATTGATCTTCGCCTGCAACTTGCAGGTAGAACTGTGGCCGACCTGTTGGTAGTGCTCGGTGTACACCATGCCATTGCCGGTATGGGTCATCGAAGTGCCGGCCGCTTCGGTGGAGGTCCAGCTCGCGGACTTGTGCCAGGTCAGTACGGCCAAGGGTTCGCCGTTCGGGCCGGTTTCCTTTGCCATCGAGTCGGGCGTGCCGAACAGGTCCAGTGCTTCCTGCATATCACGGCCTTCCCAGCGGCTCTGCGCGATGGTGGAACAGCCGCTCAAGAGCAATCCTGCCAGCAGGGTTGCCAGCCATAAACGTGTGTAAGTCATTGGATGCCTCGGCTTATTTCTTGAGTTCGAGCAGGCTGTCGATGTTGTCCATCATCTGGCTCTTTTGCTGAATCGGCGCGAGCTTGAAAAACATCTGCTGCAGCATCTCGATCATCTGCAGGTATTCCATCTTGCCCACGGCGGCCATGTCGTTTTTCGCGCGACTGCCAGGGGCGCAGGCAAACTTCAGCGCTTGCTGGACCCAGAACTCTTTCGGGGTCTGCCATTGGTTGGCAACTTTCAGATGACGCATGGTGTAGGCCAGACGCTCGATGGACTGGCCATTGATAAAACGTACCTTGCCCGAGGCGCACTGGGCTTCGAGGTTGTAGACGTCGATCATCGGTTTGCCGGGCTCTTCATACACCAGGGTCACTGCGACCATGGTCGCGCCTTTGGTTTTCTGCGAAGGCACCACCGACGTCGCATCGGCGACGTACATGATGTTTTTCTGGGGCACGCCGTTGCCGTAGATGATCCACCAGTCACCAATCGGATTGGGCTCTTCGGCCAGGGCCGAACTGGAGGCGGCCAATAGCGCAGCCGACAAGAAGATCAACTTCCTGAGCTTGAAGAAAGAGGTCATGGGCAGTTCCGTTCCTTGGGCGCAAGTTGCCAGGCAACAAGGCTGGTTATTGTTCAGGCGGCGATTTTGCGAGCCGGAACAACCAAGGGCAATTAGCACGGATGGGCTAATGGCGCGCAGCCATTGCGGGTCAGGTGCCGCGTGGTTTCGCCCGCGCCGTGGCTTCGGCGACCAAGGGATCGTCCGGCCAATAATGCTTGGGATAACGCCCCTTGAGATCCTTCTTCACCTCGGCATAGGTGCTGCGCCAGAAGTTGGCCAGGTCCTGCGTGACCTGCACCGGCCGCCGCGCTGGCGACAGCAGATGCAGCTTGACCACTTGCCGGCCGCCGGCGATCCGTGGCGTATCGGCCAGACCAAACAGCTCTTGCAAACGCACCGCGAGAATCGGTGGATGTTCGCTGTAATCCAGACGAATCGATGAACCCGACGGCACGCTCAAATGATGCGGCGCCAGTTCGTCGAGCTTCTGCGGCAGCGGCCACGGCAGCAGATTGCGCACGATGCTCGACAGGTCGAGGTTGGCGAAATGGCTCAGCCGCGAGACCTTGCCCAGATACGGCATCAGCCAGTCTTCCAGGGTATTCAACAATGCCGCATCGCTGACATCCGGCCATTGGCTGTCGTCCTGAGTGTTCAGATCGAGCTGACGCAACAGCGCCACCCGCGCCTGCCACTGGCGCAGTTCCGGGGTCCACGGCAACAACTCCAGACCCTTGCGCCGCACCAGATTGACCAGCGCCTGACTGCGCGCGTTTTCATCCAGACCGGTCAACGGTTCGCGGCTCAGAATCAGCTCGCCGACCTTGCGCTGGCGCTCGGCACGCAGCACGCCTTCGCGTTCATCCCAATCGAGTTGATCGACGCTGCGCACTTGCTCGGCGAGCACCGAATCGAACAGCGCCGGATCGAAATCCGCCGCCAGATAGATGCGTTCTTCGCGCTGGCCCTGACGGCTGCCAAGGTCGGCGATGACGATCCACTCATGCTTCATCAGGCTGTCGGCCTCAGCGAACAGCGCGGCGCGACCGTTGGCCAACCGGTATTCGGCGCCACCGGCACGCCGTTGCTGGGCGACGCGATCCGGGTAGGCCAGCGCCAGCAGGGCGCCGAGCCAGCGCGGATGCTCGGGATCGTTTACCGGTTCGCTCGGCTTGCCGCGCAAGTAGCCGCGATACTGCCGAGCCAATTGCCGGGCACGTTGCACCCCGCCCTGCGCGCCACGACCGGCACGTTCTTCGCCGGAAAGCAGGACCAATCGGCTGTGCAGATCCGCGCCAGCGCCGCGCAGGATATCGCGCTCGCCGAGCAGAGCCGCCACATCGCAAGCCATCGCCGCCAGCCCCAATGCCTGACCGCGCAACAGCAAATGCGCGATGCGCGGATGCGCCGGCAGTTCGGCCATGGCCTGGCCGTGGGCCGTCAGCGTGTCGCCGTGCAAGGCGCCGAGCCGTTGCAGCAGATCCTGCGCTTGGGCATACGCGGCGGCTGGCGGTATGTCGAGCCAGACCAGTTCGCCCGGCGTCACGCCCCAGCGCCCGAGTTGCAAAGCGAGGCTGGCCAGATCCGCCGAGAGAATTTCTGCGCTGCCATACGCTGCCAGTTGTCCGTGCTGATCCTGCGACCACAGGCGATAGCACACGCCCGGCTCCAGTCGCCCGGCGCGGCCGGCACGCTGGGTGGCGCTGGCCTTGGAGATGCGTTGGGTGTCGAGGCGGGTCATGCCGCTGCCCGGATCGAAACGCGGCACCCGCGCCAGCCCGGCATCGATGACCACGCGCACGCCGTTGATGGTCAGGCTGGTCTCGGCGATGTTGGTTGCCAGCACCACTTTGCGTTGGCCGGGCGGCGCCGGATCGATCGCCGCGCGTTGCGCATTGAGGTCGAGTTCGCCGTGCAACGGGCACAGCAGAACGTCTTTGCGCTCACCGATGGCGTCGGTCAATTGCTGATGCACGCGACGGATCTCCGCCTGTCCCGGCAGGAACACCAGCAGGCTGCCAGTCTCGTCGTGCAGCGCTTCGAGCACGATTTGGGTAACCCGCTGATCGATGTATTCCCCCGGTTGGAACGGCCGGCCCCAGCGCATCGTCACCGGATACATGCGCCCTTCGCTGCGCAGGATCGGCGCGTCATCGAGCAACCCCGCCAACCGCTCGCCTTCGAGGGTCGCCGACATCAGCAGAATCTTCAGCGGCTGTTCAGCGCGAAACAGCTCGCGACCGTTCAGACTGAGGGCCAGCGCCAGATCGGCGTCGAGACTGCGTTCATGAAATTCGTCGAAGATCAGCAGACCCACGCCTTCCAGCGCCGGGTCGTCCTGCAAGCGCCGGGTGAGGATACCTTCGGTGACCACTTCGATACGCGTCTTCGGGCCGACCTTGCTGTCGAGGCGGATGCGATAGCCGACGGTTTCACCGACCTGCTCGCCGAGCTCGCTGGCCAAACGCTCCGCCGCCGCCCGCGCAGCCAGACGCCGAGGTTCGAGCATGACGATGGTCTGCCCGGCCAGCCAGGCTTCGTTGAGCAAGGCCAAAGGCACGCGGGTGGTTTTACCGGCGCCGGGCGGTGCTTCGAGCACGGCTTCGTGGCGTGACGCGAGGGCTTCACGCACGGCGGGTAAAACATCGTCGATCGGCAAAGAAATCATGCTGGCTCCAAAACAGAGGGCCGAGTATAACGGCGAACTGCCGGGCGTTCGTCAGGGTCTTAACTTCACAAGACGAAGCTTCGTTATTTGATGACTCAGGAGACATTTCCATGCGCTTACCCTCTCGCCTGATCGGCGGTGTTCTGGTTGCCACTCTGCTCACGCAACTGTCGGCGTGCGGTTCGATTTTCTACCCGGACCGCCGTGGCCAGATCGACGGCAAGATCGACCCGGCGATTGCCGTGCTCGATGCCGTCGGCCTGCTGTTCTACATCATTCCCGGGCTGATCGCGTTTGCCGTCGACTTCGCCACCGGGGCGATCTATTTCGAACCAGGCCACACCGCGCAGATCGATCCGGCCAAGCTCAAGCAAGCCATCGGCCCGGATGGACAGGTCGACAATCACAAGTTGCAGGCGATTCTTGAGAGCGAGCTGGGCCGAGATTTTCCTCTGGATGATCCGCGCCTGATCCAGCACAAGGGCAGCACTCAGCAACTGGCGATGTTCGGCCTGCAACCGGCCGCTTGAATAAGGACGTTCAATGACCTCCAGCCCCGAACACGCCCGCCTGCTGCGGCTGGCGACCCGCGCCTCGGTGGCGGTCGCGTGCACGCTGATCATCGCCAAAGCGATTGCCTGGTGGCTCAGCGGATCGGTGAGCATGCTCGCCGGCCTTACAGACTCGGCGCTGGATGGCGTCACCTCGATGCTCAATCTGCTGGCGGTGCATTACGCCTTGCGCCCGGCGGATGACGATCACCGTTATGGCCACGGCAAAGCCGAATCGTTGGCGGGCATGGCCCAGGCGTTGTTCATCGGTGGCAGCGCGGTGTTGATCGCGTTTCAGGCCTACCAACGCTTGCAGACGCCGGAACCACTTGGCGCGCCGTGGCTGAGCATTGGCGTGATCGTGTTTTCCCTGCTGCTGACGGCGGCGCTGCTGATGTTGCAGCACCGGGTGATCAAGCAGACCGGCTCCAACGCCGTGCGTGCCGACTCCCTGCATTACCGTTCGGACCTGCTGCTCAACGGCAGCATCCTCATCGCGCTGGTATTGGCGGGAATGGGTTTTGCGCAACTGGATGCGTGGTTCGGCCTGGGGATCGCCGCGTACATCTTCTGGAGCGCAATCCAGATTGCCCGGGAAAGTTTTTCGGTGCTGATGGACGAGGAACTGCCGACCGATGTCAGCCAGCACATGCTCGAACTGGCCTGCAGCGTGCCGGGGGTGCTCGGCGCGCATGACCTGCGCACGCGGATCTCCGGCAACCACTGGTTCGTGCAATTGCACCTGGAATTGCCGGGCGAACTGACCCTGTCAGTCGCCCATGGCATCAGCGATCAAGCGGCGGCGGCAATACACAAGGCTTATCCCAGAGCCGAGGTACTGGT
Source organism: Pseudomonas sp. AC083 (assembly GCF_979253165.1). Classification (NCBI taxonomy): domain Bacteria; kingdom Pseudomonadati; phylum Pseudomonadota; class Gammaproteobacteria; order Pseudomonadales; family Pseudomonadaceae; genus Pseudomonas; species Pseudomonas sp. AC083. The sequence continues at coordinate 2,066 of NZ_CEEDDH010000015.1, read as the reverse complement.
CCACGCCGATCCTGTAAAAGCAGCCACAAGCGAAAAGCCTCTAGCTTCAAGCTTGTAGCTTGTAGCTTGTAGCTTGCAGCTTGCAGCTGCCCCTATCTGACCTGATAACCGCGACTGCTCAGGCAGTTGCCCTGCGCCTGGCGATAAGCCTGAACCACCTCGGGCGCGGGTTGATAAGTCGCGGTACGCGGGTCGAAACCGCTTTGCTGCACGGCGTACTGAGAGCACTGGTAACCGTCCTGCTGCACTTGCTGCGGCGACTGGCCGTTGGCCGGGTAGGCTTCGACGTCATAGCCTTGGGATTGCGGTTGCGGCTGTTGCTGTACCGGCGGCTCGACCACCACGTAATCCTGCGTCGCCTCCTGATAGGCGTAATACGAGCCGGCGGCGAGGAACAGCAGCGAACCACCGACCCACACTTCACGGGCGTAATCCGGCAAATACTGGATGCGGATCCCGCGCGGTGGCTGCACGACGATGTAGCGCGGGCCTTGCGGTCGATACCAATAGCCGCCGGAATAGAAGTAATCCTGACCGCGATAAGGCACGCGGTAATCACGATCCGGGAAGCGGTCGATCACATGCCCCGGGCGATATTGCGGGCCGGGGCCCCAGCCATTGCCATGACCGTTCGGCCGTCCCGGCCAGCGATTGTCATCGGGACGCGGCCGCGTCTGCCATTGCTGATTGTGATAACCGTTCTGCGGGCGCTCGTCGCGGTAGTAACCCTGACGCGGCTCCTGAGTCTGGTGCACGGCGTCGGGACGCGGCTGGATCGGCAGGTTATTACCGGGCTGGCGAGGCGGTTGCGGACGCTCATCGGCACGGTTGCGGTTCTGCCATTGTTCGTCATTGTTGTGCGGCTGGCCGTTGTGCTCGAACTGACGGCTGTTGTCGCCACGGATAATCCCGTCGTTCTGCGGCCCGTTGCCAGGCCCACGATTCTGCGGCTCATCGGCCAGCGCTTGCGCACTGACACCCACACACAGCAAACCAACACCGGCCAGACGCCAGATGCGCGAATTCATGCTTTTCCTCACTGCGGGAGCCTGTCGTTGGCAGGGCTTGTTGCTGAGACTCGAAACAGCCCCACCGGGTTCTGCAACAGGTTATCAGTCGCGGGACATATTTATTGAGGCGCCTACATGAAATCGCAGGCAAGAAAAAAGGGAGACCCGTCGGCCTCCCTTCTGGAGAACTTCGTCCTGGCTCGACGCTTTTGACGTCGGCTCACCTCACGCCGTCTTCTGGACAGTGTGCAGCTCGGGGGCCGGCATATCCCCGGTGGGGGTGGCGGCCGCGGCGGGCCTGATTGGGCGGGCCGCGTGGACTGTGTTACCGAGCAGTGATTCTGGTGATAAGAATAGGCCTGAAGCCGCGACAGAGGATTGCGAAAATTGCTCAATTAAACACCGCTTGCGCAATTTTTAACCCTGGATAGATAATCCGCCGCAATAGTTACGACCTAGGACAGATTGATGAGCAAACTCGACCGGTATGACCTGAGTATTTTGGCGGAATTGCAGCGCGACGCCCGTATCTCCAACCAGGAACTGGCCGAACGCATCGGTCTGTCGCCCTCGCCTTGCTCGCGCCGGGTCAAGCAGCTGGAAGACGATGGCTATATCTCGCGCCAGGTGGCGCTGCTCGATCGCAAGATGCTCGGCTTGAGCCTGACCGCGTATGTGCTGATCGGCATGGACCGGCACACGCCGGAACGCTTCGAGAATTTCGAAGCGGCAATCCGCACATTGCCGCAAGTGCTGGAGTGCAGTCTGGTGACCGGAGTGGATGCCGACTACCAGTTGAAAGTGGTGGTGCCGGATATGGATCACTACCAGAAATTACTGCTGGGGCACCTGACCCGGATTGAAGGGGTCACCAGCGTGCGGTCGAGTTTTGTGCTGAATCAGGTGCTCAACAGCACCGAACTGCCGCTGACTCATTTGCGTAGCTGAAATCGCTTTCGCGAGCAGGCTCGCTCCCACAGCTGTCTCTTATACACATCTGACGCTGCCGACGAACAGTGTATGGTGTAGATCTCGGTGGTCGCCGTATCATTAAAA
>NZ_CEEDDH010000014.1:0-163866 GCF_979253165.1 Pseudomonas sp. AC083 | reverse complement strand
ACTCATTTGCGTCGCTGAAATCGCTTTCGCGAGCAGGCTCGCTCCCACCGGGGAATGCATTTCAACCTGTGGGAGCGAGCCTGCTCGCGAAGGGGCCGGCACAGGCGACGCAGATCAATGCCCCGCCATCCGACCATGGCGTATACTCGCCGCCGCCCTTTCAGCCCTGTCCGCGCCGGAGATCGCCAATGGATCCAGCACTGTTCGAAGAGTGGATGATGACCGGTCTGGTCAGCATCCTGATCGTTTTCATGGGTTTCATCGTCTGGGATCTGGCGAAGAAGTCCAAGGCCGGGCGGTTCGGCTCGTTCATTCTGTTTTTCGTGCTGGGCCTGGGCGTGGCCGCGTTCATCATCAAGAGTGTGGTGATCGGCCTGATCGAATCCGGCGCCTTATAAGCGCGCCGGCACTTCCTGCCACTGGCCCTGATCGAGCCCTTCAATCGTCCAGTCGCCAATCCTGACCCGCACCAGCCGCAACGTCGGCAATCCGACCGCCGCCGTCATGCGCCGCACCTGACGGTTGCGCCCTTCGCGAATCACCAGTTCCAGCCACGAAGTCGGTATGGTCGCGCGAAAGCGTACCGGCGGATTGCGCGGCCACAATTGCGGCTCAGCCAATTGCCGCGCTTCGGCGGGCAGAGTCATGCCGTCATTCAGCTCGACGCCATCGCGCAGGCGCTGCAACTGCTCGGCCGTCGGCTCGCCCTCCACCTGCACCCAATAAGTCTTCGCCAGTTTGTGTTTCGGATCGGCGATGCGCGCCTGCAACTGGCCGTCGTTGGTCAGCAGCAACAAACCTTCGCTGTCGCGATCCAGACGTCCGGCCGGGTAAATCCCCGGCACATCGATGTAATCCTTGAGTGTCGCCCGCCCTTCACCGTCGCTGAATTGCGTCAGCACATCGAAGGGTTTGTTGAACAGGATCAGTTTCGGCTCGGCCGGTGGTGCTTTGGCAACACGGCGCGGGGCAGAAGACTGAGGCTTCACGCCGGGACGGCGGGAAGGTGGACGCGGGGGACGGGACATAAGAGACAGAACATTTAGCGATCAGGGCTGACAATGCTAGTGCCCCGACCGCCAAATGACCACGACTAACCGTTAACGGAACGGCGGCTCGTCGAAGCTGCGCAGTTTGCGCGAGTGCAGCGAGTTGAGTTCGGTACGCAGCAGATCCACCGCTTCGATGCCGATTTTCAAATGCTGGCTGACCGCACGTTCATAGAAGGCGTTGGCCGAGCCCGGCAGTTTGATTTCGCTGTGCAGTGGTTTGTCCGAAACGCAGAGCAACGTGCCGTAAGGCACACGCAGGCGATAACCTTGCGCTGCAATCGTGCCGCTTTCCATATCCACCGCCACCGCGCGGGACAGGTTGATCAGCGGCCGTTCCTGAGCCCAGCGCAGTTCCCAGTTACGGTCGTCGTAGGTCAGAACCGTGCCGGTGCGCAGGCGTTTCTTCAGGTCGTCGCCCTTCTCGCCGGTGACATTCGCCGCCGCCTGCTGCAGAGCAAGCTGCACTTCGGCCAGTGCCGGGATGGGAATATTCGGCGGCACCACACGATCAAGAATGCCGTCGCGACGCATGTAGGCGTGAGCCAGCACATAGTCGCCGATGGTCTGCGACTGACGCAGGCCGCCGCAGTGGCCGATCATCAGCCAGCAATGCGGGCGCAGCACGGCCAGGTGATCGGTGATGTTCTTGGCGTTGGACGGGCCGACACCGATGTTGACCAGCGTCACGCCGTGGCCATCGCTGGCGATCAGGTGATAGGCCGGCATCTGGTAACGGTGCCAGACCACACCGGCGGCAATCGCCGAGGCTTCGCCGTGGTCCATGCTCTTCTCGATGATCACGTTGCCCGGCAGGACCATGCGCACGAAACGCGGGTCGCGGCGCAACTGCTCCAGACCATGAACGATGAACTGATCGACGTAGCGGTGATAGTTGGTCAGCAGAATCCACGGCTGCACATGGCGCCAGTCACTGCCGGTGTAATGCACCAGACGGCGCAGCGAGAAATCCACGCGCGCGGCGTCGAACAGCGCCAGTGGCAGCGGATCGGTGTTTTCCCAGTCGTAGAGGCCGTCGGCAATGCCATCGGTAGCGGCGGACAGGTCAGTACTCGGGAACACCCGCGCCAGCACCGCTGCAGTGACGCCGGAACCGGCCAGTTCATCGCCCTGCTCGACCACATACGGATACGGAATGTTCTGCTGGCTGACGCCGACTTCGACGGTCACGGTGAAGTCGTGCATCAACGGCGTCAGTTGTTCGAGCAGGTATTTGCGAAACGCCGCCGGGTGGGTGACGGTGACGCTGTAAGTACCGGGCAACTGCACCTTGGCGTAAGCGCGGGTGGTCTGCGGCACTTCGCCCTGGCAGTGGTAGGTCAGACGCAGTTCGGGATAACGAAACAGGGCACGCTGTTCGGCGTCGGGCTCGACGCGGTCCTTGAGGTAACGCTTGAGGGCAGAATTCAGCGCAGTGGTGGCCCGCTCATGCAACTCGGCCAGACGATCCACGGCTTGTTCGGCGGTTTGAACGACAATAAACGCTTCGGTCACGATCAGCTTCCTGTGTTCTGACTTGCAGAGCTTCATCTTGCCTGCATCGTGGACGCACGGGAACAGTGGCGTTGTGGGTGTACCGAAATCTTTCAGGTAACCCGAATCCCTGTGGGAGCTGGCTTGCCAGCGATGAGGCCGTCACATTCAACATCGATGTTGACTGACAGACCGCCATCGCTGGCAAGCCAGCTCCCACAGGGTTTTGTGGTGTCGGGAAAATTGCGGTCAGAAAAGCTGTGGAGTCGAGCGTGCGACGATCGCTTCGACGTTCAGCCCACGCGGCAACGCGCCGTAGACGCGGCCGCCACCGCTCAGACGGCTGGCAATGAAGGCATCGCTGACCACGGAATTCCCAGCCTCCAGCAACAGTTTGGCCTGCAATCCAAGGGCAATGTCTTCGGTCAACTGCCGCGCCCGATACTGAATGTCACTGGTGTCCTTGAACTGCGCCTGCAACTGCTGAATGTGCGCGGCCAGACGCTTGTCGCCATGGCCGTCGCCCAGTTCGCTGAACAGCACATCCAACACACCCGGCTCCTTCGACAACGCGCGCAGCACGTCGAGACATTGCACATTCCCCGACCCTTCCCACGTCGAATTCACCGGCGCTTCGCGGTACAGGCGCGGCAGGATGCTGTCCTCGACATATCCAGCACCGCCCATGCATTCGGCGGCTTCGTTGATCATTCCTGGCGCGCGCTTGCAGATCCAGTATTTGCCCACTGCCGTCACCAGCCGCGCGAATTGCGCTTCGTGGCGATCATCCAGATGATCGAGCGCCTTGCCCATGCGCAGACTCAGCGCCAACGCCGCTTCGCTTTCCAGGGCCAGATCGGCGAGTACGTTTTGCATCAGCGGTTGCTCGCTGAGCAATTTGCCGCCGACCTTGCGGTGCGCGCAGTGATGGCTGGCCTGGGTCAGCGCTTGGCGCATCAGCGAGCTGGAGCCGACCATGCAATCGAAGCGAGTCATCGCCACCATTTCGATAATGGTCGGCACGCCGCGCCCTTCTTCGCCGATCATCCATGCCAGCGCCCCACGAAACTCCACTTCGCTGGAGGCGTTGGACTGGTTGCCGAGTTTGTTTTTCAGACGCTGGATGTAGAACTGATTGCGCGTGTCGTCCGGGCGATGGCGCGGCAGCAGAAAGCAACTCAAGCCCTTGTCGGTTTGCGCCAAGGTAAGGAAGGCGTCGCACATCGGCGCCGAGCAGAACCACTTGTGCCCGACCAGTTCATAGGCCTGACCCGGGCCGCTGGCGCCGACCGGGTAAGCCTTGGTGGTGTTGGCGCGGACATCGGTGCCGCCCTGCTTCTCGGTCATCGCCATGCCGATGGTCACGCCGGCCTTGTGCGCCATGCCGACGTTGCGTGGATCGTATTCGGTGGCGAGGACTTTCGGCAGCCACTGCTCAGCCAGCTCCGGCTGCAAGCGCAGGGCCGGCACGCTGGCGAAGGTCATGGTCAGCGGGCAACCACTGCCGGCCTCGGCCTGGCTGTGCAGATAGGTCATCGAAGCGCGGGCGACATGCGCGCCGTCCTGCGGGTGTGCCCAAGGCAGCGAGGTCAGGCCATGTTCGATCGCCGTGCGCATCAGCTCGTGGTAAGCCGGGTGAAACTCGACCAGATCGATGCGATGGCCGTAGCGATCATGGCTGGCAAACACCGGTTTGTTCTGGTTGGCGAGAAACCCCGCCTCCATCAAAGGCCCACCCGCGAGTGCGCCATAGGCATCGATGCGCGACTCGGCCCAACCGGCACCAAAACGCCGCGACCACTCCCGCAGCGGCAGGTCGATGCGGTACAGGTTGCTGCCGTCCAGCGACGGCGGCTGATTGGTGACTTCGTGGGTTTCGGCGAACTGATGCAGGTTCATGACGGCGCTCCGTGTTCAGCAATGGCACCAGTTAAGCACTGGTGCTTTTTTGAACAAAGTGTCATAGGCGCCGTTTTTGCGGCGCTTTTACCCCATCAGCAACTGAGCACGCGGCGCTGCAACGCAGCCTGCAGATCCTCGAATTTCACCGGTTTGTGCAGATAGTCGATAGGCGCGCCCGGGGCGCATTGCTCGCGGTCAGCGCTCAGCGCCAACATGAACACTGGCAAATGCGCGCAGCCTGGCAATGCATGGATCTGGCAGCACAGCGATGCGCCTTCGTGGCTGGGCAACTGGCAATCGATCAGCACCGCATCGAAGCTTTCCCGTTGCAGGCAGTCCAGCGCCGCGGCGCCGTTATCAGCGCTGCGCACGCGGAAACCGAGCTTGAGCAACATGCCACGCATCACCAGTTGGTTGACGCTGTTGTCGTCCACCAGCAGCACCGTGCAGTCCTGCGGCGCACGAATGCAATCGCGGGTCGGCTGATCCGCAGGCGCTTCGATCACCGGCAGTTCGAATTCGACATCAAGCTGGAAGCGGCTGCCGCGTCCCGGCTCGGAGCGATGGGTGAGTTTGCCGCCGAGCAATTCGACCAGTTGCCGGCAGATCGCCAGACCCACCCCCAGGCCGCCGTATTCTCGAGTCATCGAACCGTCGAGCTGGAAGAAACGCTGATACAGCGTGGCCTCGCCCAGATCAGTGAAACCGATGCCGGTGTCGATCACCGCAAACGACAGCGCCATGCGCTCATCCGCCGACGGCCGCCCGGTGACGCGCAGCGCCAACCCGCCGACGCGGGTGAACTTGATCGCATTGTCCAGCAGGCATTCCAGGCACTGCGCCAGTTTCGCGCTGTCGCCGAGCAAGCGATCCGGCAGGGTCGGCAGCACCTCGACCTTGAAGTCCAGCGACTTGCTCGCTGCATTGCCTTCGAACTGCACGCGCAACGCTTCGATCACGCCGCGCAGGCTGAAACTGCCCGGCGTCGCCTTGAGCTTGCCGGCCTGCAACTCAGTGAGCGTGAGGATGCCATTGACCATGCGCATCATGTCGCGGGCGGAACCGGCGGCAGTCTGTTGATATTGCTCAAGCTCGGGATCGAGGTCGACGGTCTGCATCAGCTCCAGCGAACCGATCACGCCGTTCATCGGCGTGCGCAGTTCGTGGGTCAGCGTGGCGAGGAATTCATCCTTGAGCTTGTTGCTGTGGGCCAGTTGCTGGTTGAGCACTTCGAGTTTCTGCCCGGCGTCGAACAAGGTCTGCGCCTGTTGTTCGCGCATGGCGTTGATGCGATCGGCCAGCGCCAGCGACAGCAGCGCCACCTCGATCGCCGAGCCGATCTGGCTGGCGTACATGGTCAGGAACACGTTGGGCAGCAGGCCCAGCACCATCAGCGTGTTGACGATGCCGCCGAGCAGGAACGCCGACCAGGCGATGATGAAGTAACGCGCCACGCGCAAGCCGCGCCACCAGGCAAGAATCCCGGCGGCAAAGATCACCACGGTGAAGGTCAGCGCCAGCGTGGTCGCCAGGCGCAGGGCCAGGGCGTAGCTGGTCATCAGCGACAGGCCGATCACCAGCGCACTGAAGACAATCAGGCCGATCAGCAAGCGATCCAGCCAAGGGCTGTGGGTCTTGGTCTGCAGGAAACTGCGGGCGAACTGGCTGCCGAAAAGCCCGGCGCAACCGATGAAGAATGGCGTCGCGGCGTTGGCCCACCATGGGTTGTCCGGCCAGAAATACTCGACCGCCGCGCCATTCACCGACAATTGATAGAGGCCGAACGAGCCGATATAGAAGATGTAATAGAGGTAACTGGTGTCGCGCACGCTCAGGTAGATGAACAGGTTGTAGACCAGCATCCCCAGCAGCACGCCATAAATGATGCCGAGCACATACAGGCGCACCGGTTGGTCTTCGAGGTACGCGGTGCTCGACCACAACGTCACCGGCGCCTGGATCGAGCCTTCGCTGGCCAGTCGCAGGTACAGCGCCTGCTGTTGATCCGGCTTGAAGGGAAGGTCGAACAGGTAGTTGTTCTGGCGGATCTCGCGACTCGCGAAAGGCAAGGCATCGCCGGTCTGGCGCACCAGTCGGTAGGCGCCACTGGCGTCGGGCAAGTAAAGGTCGAGGTGATCAAGCGGCGGATACGCCAGCTCCAGCAGCCAGGTGCGCTGGGCGGCCGGGTTGCTCGGGCGGTAATGCAGGTCGATCTTCAGCCAGAACGCCGAGCGCGAGTAACCGGCGTTGAGCGTGGCTTTGTCGTGGGTTTTGAACTGGCCGGCGGCATCTTGCGCGCGGACGTCGGCAATCGTCGCCTGACCGCTCGGGTCTTCGAACACTTGCAGCGATCGGCCCAGTGGCAGGCTCTGGGTGAATTCGTCGAATTCGACGGCGCTCGCCATGAGGGGCAAGCAGAACAGCAACATCAGCAAATAGCGCATTGAAGCCCCAGCGTGGCTCGTCCGGTTGTGTCAGGAAGCCCCCCATTCCCTTTGAGTAGACGTAAAACCGGTATTACCTGTGATTGTTTGGATCCAGCCTAGCATAGCCGTTGATGGCCATTGAGCACCATGGAAATTTTTCCTACAACGGCTCTAGAACGGGCGTTCCAGGGCAAAGCACCGAGATAGAGCTGTTGGAATGGTCAGGAACGTCAAAGATCGCAGCCTCCGGCAGCTCCTGCATTTATCTTGCTCTGCCACCCACACCCCAAAATCAGCTTTGGTGGTAAGCTCGCGCACCATGAATATCTACAGCTCCCGCCCCGTTGTCCTCTGTCTCTCCGGCCACGACCCCAGTGGTGGCGCCGGCTTGCAGGCAGATATCGAAGCCTTGCTCGCGCAGGGTTGCCATGCGGCTCCGGCCGTCACCGCCCTGACCGTGCAAGACACGGTCAACGTCACTGACTTTCGCGTCCTCGACCGTGAGTGGGTACTGGCCCAGGCCAACGCCGTGCTCAACGACTCCGAAGTCGCCGCAGTGAAACTGGGCATGCTCGGTTCTCTGGATATGGTCGACACGGTCGTCGAACTGCTCTCGGCGCACCCGCATCTGCCGGTGGTCTGCGACCCGGTGCTGCGTGCCGGCGGCGGCGGACGCCTGGGCAAGGACGAGGTCGGCTACGCGATGCGCGAGCGTCTGCTGCCGCTGTCGATCATTGCCACGCCCAATCTTCCTGAAGCGCGCATCCTCGCCGAACTGCCCGAAGGCACGGCCGACGAGTGCGCGGAAAAACTCCTGCCATTCGTCAAAAACCTGCTGATTACCGGCGGACATGGCGACGAAACTGAAATCCACAACCGCGTGTACAGCCGCGACGGCCTGCGCGAAACCTTTATCTGCCAGCGCCTGCCGGGCAGCTATCACGGCTCCGGTTGCACATTGGCCAGCGCTTTGGCCGGTCGCCTGGCCCAGGGCGAGCACCTGGCCAGTGCCGTGCGCAGTGCGCTGGATTACACCTGGCGGACGCTGCGCGATGCCGAACAACTGGGCAAAGGCCAGTTCGTGCCGCGTCGCCTGCCGCTGGATTTCTGCTCGTAACGTCGTGAGGTCTGCCCGATGAAACTACGTGGCCTGTATGCCATTACCGACAGCCAGTTGCTGGCCGGCAAGTTTCTGTCTTACGTGGAGGCGGCGCTCGACGGCGGCGTCACCCTGCTGCAATACCGCGACAAGAGCAGCGACGAGGCCCGCCGTCTGCGCGAGGCCGAAGCGTTGCGCAACCTGTGCGAGCGCTACAAGACGCAACTGATCATCAACGATGACGCCGAGCTGGCCGCACGCCTCAACGTCGGCGTGCACCTCGGGCAGACCGACGGCCCGCTGTCGCCGACCCGCGCCCTGCTCGGTTCGAAAGCCATCATCGGCTCGACCTGCCATGGGCAAATCGCTCTGGCCGAACAGGCTGCCAAAGAAGGCGCGAGTTACGTTGCCTTCGGCCGCTTCTTCAATTCCACCACCAAACCCGGTGCGCCGAGTTGCAGCCTCGACTTGCTCGACGAAGCCAAACGCACGCTGCACTTGCCGGTCTGCGCGATTGGCGGCATCACCCTCGATAACGCCGCGCCGCTGGTCGAGCACGGTGTCGATCTGCTCGCCGTGATCCACGGTTTGTTCGGCGCCGAGAGCAGCGCCGAAGTGACCCGCCGCGCCCGCGCCTTCAACGAACTTCTGAAAATCTGATTTGAGAGCCCGATCATGTCTCGTTCCGAAACCCTGTTTGCCAATGCTCAGAAACACATCCCCGGCGGCGTCAACTCGCCGGTGCGCGCGTTCAAGAGCGTCGGCGGCACCCCGCTGTTCTTCAAACACGCCGAAGGCGCTTACGTCACCGACGAAGATGACAAGCGCTATGTCGATTACGTGGGTTCGTGGGGCCCGATGATCCTTGGCCACAGCCATCCGGACGTGCTCGACGCGGTGCGCAATCAGCTGCAACACGGCCTGTCCTACGGCGCGCCGACGTCGATGGAAACCGAGATGGCCGATCTGGTCTGCTCGCTGGTGCCGTCGATGGACATGGTGCGCATGGTCAGCTCCGGCACCGAAGCGACCATGAGTGCGATCCGTCTGGCCCGTGGTTACACCGGGCGCGACAGCATCATCAAATTCGAAGGCTGCTACCACGGCCACTCCGACAGCCTGCTGGTCAAGGCCGGTTCCGGCGCTCTGACCCAGGGCGTACCGAGCTCGGCCGGCGTGCCGGCAGCGTTCGCCAAACACACCCTGACCCTGCCGTTCAACGACATCGACGCGGTTGAAGCGATGCTCGCCGAAGTGGGCGAGGACGTGGCGTGCATCATCGTCGAGCCGGTCGCCGGCAACATGAACTGCGTGCCGCCAGCGCCGGGCTTCCTCGAAGGCCTGCGTTCGCTGTGCGACAAGCACGGCGTGGTGTTGATTTTCGACGAAGTGATGACCGGTTTCCGCGTCGCCCTCGGCGGTGCCCAGGCGCACTACGGTGTGACGCCGGACCTGACCACTTTCGGCAAGATCATCGGCGGCGGTATGCCGGTGGGCTGCTTCGGAGGTAAACGCGAGATCATGCAGCGCATCGCCCCGCTCGGTCCGGTGTATCAGGCCGGTACGTTGTCGGGCAATCCGCTGGCGATGGCTGCCGGCCTGACGACCCTGCGCCTGATCAGCCGCCCGGGCTTCCACGCCGAACTGACCGACTACACCGCGCGCATGCTCGACGGTCTGCAGCAGCGTGCCGATGCTGCGGGCATCCCGTTCGTGACCACTCAGGCCGGCGGCATGTTCGGTCTGTACTTCAGCGGCGCCGACGACATCGTCACCTTCGACGACGTGATGGCCAGCGACGCAGCAATGTTCGGTCGCTTCTTCCACTTGATGCTGGAAGGTGGCGTGTACCTGGCGCCGAGCGCTTTCGAAGCCGGTTTCACCTCGATCGCCCATGGCGAAGCCGAGTTGCAACTGACGCTGGACGCCGCCGAGCGTGCCTTCGCCGCATTGAAATAATCGCCGTACCGCTGACGTTGGCTATGGCCAGCGTCAGCTTTCGCCTACATCCGCTCGGTTTTTCCGACGCGTCTGCGAAAATCCTGCCTGAATCGGGCGATATATTCCCCACGCAGCAGAAAAACGAGTAAAGACTTTGTAAGGTTGGCCCTGCTTATTTCATAATGCGCGCTTATTGGATCCCTCGACGGGTCCGCGTGCCCTTCAGAGGTAAGTCGATTCCCATGAACCGCACCGGCCGCACCCTTGCATTGGGCTGCCTGTTGCTCCTTCAGCCCCTGCTCGCGCATGCACAAGCAGGCGGCAACTCGTTGTTGATCCCGGCGATGGGTCGTTGCACCCTCAATACTCAGCCGCAAGACGTCACGCAGGCATTGGCCGCCTGCCAGAAAGCGGCGGACGAAGGGGACGCGCAAGCGCAATACGAGTTGGGTGAGTTCTACTACGACGGCAAGAACGCGCCGCGCGACCTCAATCAAGCCCTGAGCTATTTCGAAAAGGCCTCGCTGCAAGGCCACGCCCAGGCGCAATTCAAGCTCGGCAGCATGTTCTTCCACGGCGAAGGCGTGCAGGCCAACAATATCCAGGCCTACATCGTGCTGAAGATGGCAGCGGTCAACGGTGCTGAAGAGGCATTGGACACGGCTGACGAAGTCTCGGAAAAAATGTCCCGCGAAGATCTCGAAACCGCCACTCAGGTGCTCGGGCAGATTTTCCGCAAATACCTGATGGAACTGCAGAACGCCGATGGGCGCACGCCATTCTCCCCACTGCCCTAAAGGCTGTGGAGATGACCTGTGGCGAGGGGATTCATCCCCGTTGGGCTGCGAAGCAGCCCCAAACCCTGCAACCCGGTTCTGTCTGACACATATTGCTGGATGGATTGCGACTGCTTCGCAGCCGAGCGGGGCGGTGCGACGTTTCGCTAAATCCCCTCACCACAACATCATTCCAAATCCAAAGCTGTGCTTACTTCTCAGGCATCGGCATCGGAAACGGCATGACATTGCCGACCGCGCCCCGGGCTTCGCTGATTTTCGGCGTGCCCAGACGTTCCACTTCGTCGATGCGCACGATCGAATGCATCGGTACAAAGCTGCGCACCACGCCTTCGAATTGCGCCTTGAGCTTTTCTTCGCTCGGGTCGACGACCATTTGCGTACGCTCGCCAAAGACGAATTCTTCAACTTCCAGGAAACCCCACAGATCACTTTGATAGATCTGCTTGGCGTACATTTCGAACACCTGGCCCTGGTTGAGGAAAATCACCTTGTAGATTGGAGCTTCGCGTTTGGTCATGGCGGGCGGATAACATCGGGGTAAAAATGAGGGCGCGAACTATAGCATAGCCACCGGACGCACAGCGGTAGGAACCTGACGGCTTGTTCCCTATAATGCGCGGTTCTTTGAATCACGTGACGACCCGAATCCATGGCCAAGAAGCTTTACATCGAAACCCACGGTTGCCAGATGAACGAGTACGACAGCTCGCGCATGGTCGATCTGCTGGGCGAACATCAGGCCCTGGAAGTCACCGCTCGCGCGGAAGACGCCGACGTGATTCTGCTCAACACCTGCTCGATCCGCGAACGCGCGCAAGACCGCGTGTATTCGCAACTCGGCCGCTGGCGCGAACTGAAGCTGGCCAACCCGGACATGGTCATCGCCGTCGGCGGTTGTGTGGCCAGTCAGGAAGGCGCGGCGATCCGCGATCGCGCGCCGTACGTCGATGTGGTGTTCGGCCCGCAGACCCTGCACCGTCTGCCGGAAATGATCGACGCCGCGCGCAGCAGCAAGCTGCCGCAGGTCGACGTGTCGTTCCCGGAAATCGAAAAATTCGACCACCTGCCGGAGCCGCGTATCGACGGCCCGAGTGCCTACGTGTCGGTGATGGAAGGTTGCAGCAAGTACTGCACGTTCTGCGTGGTGCCGTACACTCGTGGCGAAGAGGTCAGCCGACCGTTCGACGACGTGATCGCGGAAATCATTCACCTGGCCGAACACGGCGTGCGTGAAGTGACCTTGCTCGGGCAGAACGTCAACGGCTATCGCGGCCAGACCCACGACGGTCGTCTGGCCGATCTGGCCGAACTGATCCGCGTGGTCGCCGCTGTCGATGGCATAGACCGCATCCGCTACACCACCTCGCACCCGCTGGAGTTCTCCGACAGCCTGATCCAGGCCCACGCCGAAGTGCCGGAACTGGTCAAGCACCTGCACTTGCCGGTGCAGTCGGGCTCGGACCGGATTCTCGCGGCGATGAAGCGTAACCACACGGCGCTGGAGTACAAATCCAAGCTGCGCAAATTGCGCGCCGCCGTACCGGGGATCTGCATCAGTTCGGACTTCATCGTCGGTTTCCCCGGCGAAACCGAAAAGGACTTCGAACAGACCATGAAGCTGATTGCCGATGTCGGCTTCGATTTCTCCTACTCGTTCGTCTATAGCCAGCGCCCGGGCACGCCCGCTGCCGATCTGGCCGACGACACGCCGGAAGAATTGAAGAAAGAACGCCTGAACGCGCTGCAACATCGTCTGAATCAGCAGGGCTTCGAGATCAGCCGACAAATGGTCGGCTCGATCCAGCGCATTCTGGTGACCGATTACTCGAAGAAAGACCCGGGCGAGCTGCAGGGCCGTACCGAGAATAACCGTATCGTCAACTTCCGCTGCGACAATCCCACCCTGATCGGTCAGTTCGCCGACGTGCACATCGACGCCGCGCAACCGCACTCACTGCGTGGCTCGCTGGTTCAATAACACCATCGCATTGTGGATGGGGCTTCTGTGATGAGGGGATTTATCCCCTCACCACAAAAGACCCCGCCAGCCACAGAGAATGGGTTGCAAAGCAGCCTCGATATTTAAGAGCTTTCGCACCCACGTCACTGGCGTTATCCTTGATTTCATCCTAATTGCCCCAGGGCGGCTAAATACGACCTTGAACGCACCCATCGAACCACATCGTTTTCTCCTCGAGCCTTTTGAGGCTCGCCGCTTCGCCAATCTGTGCGGGCAATTCGACGAGCATTTGCGCTTGATCGAACAGCGCCTGGCCATCGAGATCCGCAATCGCGGAAACCAGTTCGAGTTGATTGGCGATCCAAAACTCACCACGTCCGCAGAAAACCTGCTGCGCCGCCTGTACCGGGAAACCAAGGGTACCGAGCTGTCGCCAGACCTGGTGCACCTGTTCATTCAGGAATCAGCAGATATCGACAACCCGGCCCCTGCCGAAGCGACCGTCGCCCTGCGCACCAAGAAAGGCATGATTCGCCCGCGCGGCTTGAATCAGCAACGCTACGTGAAGGAAATCCTCGGTAACGACATCAACTTCGGCATCGGCCCAGCCGGTACCGGCAAGACCTATCTGGCCGTGGCCTGCGCGGTTGACGCACTGGAGCGCGAGCAGATCCGCCGCATCCTGCTGGTGCGTCCGGCGGTCGAAGCGGGGGAAAAACTCGGCTTCCTGCCCGGCGACCTGTCACAGAAGATCGACCCGTACCTGCGCCCGCTCTACGACGCGCTGTACGAAATGCTCGGTTTCGAATACGTCGCCAAGCTGATCGAGAAACAGGTGATCGAAGTCGCACCGCTGGCCTACATGCGCGGTCGTACGCTGAACAACAGCTTCATCATTCTCGACGAGAGCCAGAACACCACCGTCGAGCAGATGAAGATGTTCCTCACGCGCATCGGCTTCGGCTCCACCGCCGTGATCACCGGCGACATCACCCAGGTCGACCTGCCGCGCGGCACCAAGTCCGGCTTGCACCATGTGATCGAAGTGCTCAAAGACGTGCCGGGCATCAGCTTCACCCATTTCCAGCCCAAAGACGTCGTGCGCCACCCGTTGGTGCAGCGGATCGTCGAGGCCTACGAGCGCTTCGAGACCCGTGCCGAAGCTGCGAAGGAAGCCTCGCGCGATGCTTGAGCTGGATCTGCAAATCGCCACCGAGGCCAGCGCGCCGAGTGAAGCCGAGTTCCGTCAGTGGTGCGAACTGGCCCTGCGCCAGCGCAGCGCTGATTCGGAAATGACCATTCGTCTGGTCGACGAGGAAGAAGGCCGCGAGCTCAATCACACCTGGCGCCACAAGGACTACGCGACCAATGTGTTGTCGTTCCCGGCGGAAGTGCCTGACGAGTTTCTCGATATCCCGCTGCTCGGCGATCTGGTGATCTGCGTGGCCGTGGTCGAACGCGAAGCCGCCGAGCAGGGCAAGGAACTAAAGGCCCACTGGGCACATCTGGTCATTCACGGCTGCTTGCATCTGCTGGGTTACGACCATATAGATGACGACGAAGCCGAAGAAATGGAAGCACTGGAACGCGAGTTGCTTGCTGAACTGGGCTATCCCGATCCGTACGCGGACGACGAAACCGAACACTCCCCCATCGTTACAACAAAGGATTCAGAGTAATCGCTATGAGCGAAGATCGATCGAGCAACGGGCAGAAGTCATGGCTGGGTAAACTGACCCAGGCTTTTGCCCACGAGCCGAAGAACCGTCAGGAGCTCCTCGAGCTGCTGCGTGATGCACATCAGAACAAACTGCTGGACAGCGAAGCGCTGGCCATCGTCGAAGGCGCCATTCAGGTGGCTGACCTGCAAGTGCGCGACATCATGGTGCCGCGCTCGCAGATGATCAGCATCAAGGCGACCCAGACACCCCGCGAATTCCTCCCTGCCGTAGTCGACTCGGCCCACTCGCGCTATCCGGTCATCGGCGAAAGCCATGACGACGTGATGGGCGTGCTGCTGGCCAAGGATCTCCTGCCGCTGATCCTCAAGGAGAACGGCGACAGCTTCAACATCAAAGATCTGCTGCGCCCGGCCACCTTCGTGCCGGAGTCCAAGCGTCTGAACGTGCTGCTGCGTGAATTCCGCGCCAACCACAACCACATGGCCATCGTGATCGACGAGTACGGCGGTGTGGCCGGCCTGGTGACCATCGAAGACGTGCTGGAACAGATCGTCGGCGACATCGAAGACGAGCACGACGTCGAAGAAGACAGCTACATCAAACCCCTGCCCAGCGGTGATTTCCTGATCAAGGCGCTGACGCCGATCGAGAACTTCAACGAGTTCTTCGACAGCGAATTCTCCGACGACGAGTTCGACACCGTCGGCGGTCTGGTGATGAGCGCGTTCGGCCACTTGCCAAAACGCAACGAAATCACTGAAATCGGCGCCTATCGCTTCCGCATCCTGAACGCCGACAGCCGTCGGATTCATTTGCTGCGTCTGACGCCAATTGCTCGTTAATTCTAAGGACTGAAATGCGCTGGACAACCCGCCCCGGCTGGCCCGGTAACCTGCTGGCCGTGGCGGCCGGTGCAATTACCACCTTCGCTCTCGCCCCGTTCAACATCTGGCCGCTAGCTTTGCTCGCGGTCGGTTTTTTCTACGCCGGTTTGCGTGAGCTGAGCCCGCGTCAGGCGCTCGGCCGTGGCTGGTGCTTCGGCTTCGGCCTGTTCGGTGCCGGCACCAGCTGGATCTATTACAGCATTCATCATTTCGGCGGCGCTTCGGTGTTGCTCGCCGGGTTCTTGATGCTGCTGTTCACCGCGGCGATTGCCTGGTTCTTTGCCCTGCCCGCGTGGCTTTGGGCGCGCTGGTTGCGGCGTAACGAAGCACCGCTGGCGGATGCCTTGGCGTTTGCGGCGTTGTGGGTCGGCCAGGAAGCCTTTCGCGGCTGGTTCCTCACCGGTTTCCCATGGCTTTATTCCGGTTACAGCCAGCTCGATGGCCCGCTGGCCGGGCTCGCGCCGGTGGGCGGCATGTGGCTGGTGTCGTTTGTTCTGGCACTGACCGCAGCGCTGATCTACAACGCGCCGCGCTTGTTGCACGCTCGTCGCAAGGTTTTCATCGCGGCCGGTGTGGTACTTCTGGCGGGGCCTTGGGTAGCAGGTATCGCCCTCAAAGGCCACGCGTGGACCAGCCCGTCCGGCGCACCGCTGACCGTGGCCGCAATTCAGGGCAATGTCGCGCAAAGCATGAAATGGGACCCGGCCGAGCTCAACGCGCAACTGGCGCTGTACCGTGATCTGAGCTTCCGCTCCAAACCGGTCGATCTGCTGATCTGGCCGGAAACCGCCGTGCCGGTGTTGAAGGAGTCCGCCGAGGGCTACCTGACGATGATGGGCAACTTCGCCGCCGAGCGTAAGTCAGCGTTGATCACCGGTGTGCCGATCCGCCAGACCGTGCATCACGAACGGCGCTTCTTCAACGGCATCACCGTGGTCGGCGAAGGCGACGGCACTTATCTGAAGCAGAAACTGGTGCCGTTCGGCGAGTACGTGCCGTTGCAGGACGTGTTGCGCGGCTTGATCGCGTTCTTCGACCTGCCAATGTCGGACTTCGCGCGCGGCCCGTCGGATCAAGCGCTCTTGCAAGCCAAGGGTTACCAGATCGCACCGTTTATCTGCTACGAAGTGGTCTATCCGGAATTCGCCGCCGGCCTGTCGGCACGCAGTGATCTGCTGCTGACGATCAGCAACGACACCTGGTTCGGCACGTCCATCGGCCCGCTGCAACACCTGCAAATGGCGCAGATGCGCGCGCTGGAAGCCGGACGCTGGATGATCCGCGCGACCAACAACGGCGTCACCGGCCTGATCAACCCGTTCGGGCAGATCACCGAGCAGATTCCGCAGTTCGAACAAGGCGTGTTGTATGGCGAAGTGGTACCGATGCACGACCTGACGCCGTACCTGCAATGGCGCTCGTGGCCGCTGATCGTGTTGTGCCTGCTGCTGTTTGGCTGGGCGTTGATGGCCAGCCGCATGTCGAAGACCCTCTGAGAAATGTGGCGAGGGGATTTATCCCCGCTGGAGTGCGCAGCAGACCCCTCTTCTGAAGGTAAGAGAGGGGCCGCTACGCGCCCCCTCGGGGATAAATCCCCTCGCCACAATGATCTTCAGCGGTAAAACAACGAATACCCTACCTGCCCCACCGCCTCATTGAGCAATTGCCCGCTCTGCCAGATCGACTTGAATTCCGGCAGCCAGCCTCCGAACGGCCGGGCATTATCGGTACCGAGGAAACCCACCGGCGCCGGCACCACTTCGAATCCCGCCTGCTCAAAGCTCCACACCGCACGCGGCATGTGCCACGCCTGCGTCACCACGACAACCCGCTTGATCCCCTGGGGCAAGAGGATATCTGCCGTCATCTTCGCGTTCTCCCATGTGGTACGGCTCTCGCCTTCCTGCCAGCGCACGCTCACGTCGAAGTCATCACGCAACGAATCCGCCATCAACTTCGCCTCGGTCGGGGGCGTGCCGTAATGCAGGCCGCCGCTGGTCAGAATCGGCAGGCCCGAGGCCTTGGCCAGGCGTGCGGCGTAACGCTGACGCTCAAGGCCGACGCCGGTCGGCTGGTCTTCGCCCCAGGCCAGATCACCGCGCTCACGCCCCGAGCCCAGCACCACGATCGCATCGGCGCGTTGCGCCAGCGTTGCCCATTCCTGCCGCGCCAGCGGCGGCTCTCGTTCCAGCGCCTTGGCGCTCCACTGCACTACCACCGGCAGGCTCATCAGCCACAGGCCGCCAAAGCCGAGGGCAAAACACACACCCGCCAGACGCGGCCGCGAGCGGCGCAGCCACCAGGCGGCCAGCAACAGCAGCAAAAGAATGCCGGGCGGCAGTAAAAGTTGTTTGATGAAATAGCGAAAGGGCATCGGGCATCTCCAAAGATGCCCGAAGCCTAAGAGTGTTGATTACGCGTTACAACCAGTAGGCCGGATCCGGTTGCAAAAGATCCGTTTCATGACCTGCCATGCGCTTACTTGGCCTGCACAGAACGCACCTTGCCGGTGTCTCTGCGCGGCGCCTTGTCCTTGAGCCAGATGACCTTGGCCGAATGTGCTGCATCGAGCTGCTTCACTGCTTGAGACAGGCATCCCTGCGTTTCACGTTCACTGCGATCCAGATAGGCCTTGACCAGTTTGAACTCGGCGGGACTCAAGCCACGCAATTCCAGTTCCAGGGGGCGCTCGTCGCGCAGCCGGTCAGCGGTTTTCACGGCGTCCAGCGCCATGCCCAGACGATCGATCAACCTTTCATACAACTCGGGTTTCGTTACGTTCTTTTTCCGTTGCTCCACCATCCCTCACCTCATTGAAGATAAGACTCACTCCCCAATTAGAGCTTAGCTTCGCTGCACGAACCGGCTACACGCCGCGACCAACGGCCCTCGTCGTCCAAAAGCTCTGGCAAACAGCTGTAATCAGGGTTTCCCTCGGCCAAGCGCGGTCATGTATGCTACGGCGCTTCCTGTCATTCCACTTCCAGCGCACCCGGGCCATCCCGGATGCCGCCGTCGAAGAGGATTAGGCCACCCCTATCCAGTACAAAAGTAGCCATGCACGAACAATATCAGCCACGTGAGATCGAAGCCGCCGCCCAGTCGTTCTGGGATGAGCAAAAGTCCTTTGAAGTCAGTGAACAGCCAGGCAAGGAAACCTACTACTGCCTGTCGATGTTCCCTTACCCCAGCGGCAAGCTGCACATGGGCCACGTGCGCAACTACACCATCGGCGACGTGATCTCGCGCTACCAGCGCATGCAGGGCAAGAATGTTCTGCAGCCCATGGGTTGGGATGCGTTCGGCATGCCGGCGGAAAACGCCGCAATGAAAAACAACGTAGCGCCCGCCAAGTGGACCTACGAGAACATCGCCTACATGAAGTCGCAACTGCGCAGCCTCGGCCTCGCGGTGGACTGGTCCCGTGAAGTGACCACCTGCAAGCCGGACTACTACCGCTGGGAACAATGGCTGTTCACGCGCCTGTTCGAAAAAGGCGTGATCTACCGTAAAAACGGCACCGTGAACTGGGACCCGGTCGACCAGACCGTTCTGGCCAACGAGCAAGTCATCGACGGCCGTGGCTGGCGCTCCGGCGCGCTGATCGAAAAGCGCGAAATCCCGATGTACTACTTCAAGATCACCGCTTACGCCGACGAGCTGCTGGAAAGCCTCGACGAACTGACTGGCTGGCCGGAACAGGTCAAGACCATGCAGCGCAACTGGATCGGCAAGTCCCGTGGCATGGAAGTGCAGTTCCCGTACAACGTCGATTCGATCGGCGAAGCCGGCACCCTGAAAGTCTTCACCACCCGTCCGGATACCCTGATGGGTGCGACCTATGTCGCAGTCGCTGCCGAGCACCCGCTGGCCACCCTGGCCGCGCAGAACAATCCCGAGCTGCAAGCGTTCATCGCTGAATGCAAGGGCGGTAGCGTCGCTGAAGCCGATGTCGCCACCCAGGAAAAGAAAGGCCTGCCGACCGGCCTGTTCGTCGAGCACCCGCTGACCGGCGAGAAGCTGCCGGTGTGGGTCGCCAACTACGTGCTGATGCATTACGGCGACGGCGCGGTCATGGCGGTTCCGGCGCACGACGAGCGCGATTTCGAATTCGCTCACAAGTACAACCTGCCGGTGAAATCGGTGGTGCGCACCAGCTCCGGTGACAGCAACCCGGCGCCGTGGCAGGACGCTTACGGCGAGCACGGCACGCTGATCAACTCCGGTGAGTTCGACGGCCTCGACTTCGCCGGCGCGTTCGACGCCATGGAAGTGGCGCTGATCAAGAAAGAACTCGGCGCCTCGCGCACCCAGTTCCGCCTGCGCGACTGGGGCATCAGCCGCCAGCGCTACTGGGGCTGCCCGATCCCGATCATCCACTGCGCCACCTGCGGCGACGTGCCGGTGCCGGAAGATCAACTGCCTGTCGTTCTGCCGGAAGACGTGGTGCCGGACGGCGCCGGTTCGCCGCTGGCGCGCATGCCCGAGTTCTACGAATGCAGCTGCCCGAAATGCGGCGCGCCGGCCAAGCGTGAAACCGACACCATGGACACCTTCGTCGAGTCGTCGTGGTACTACGCCCGCTACGCCTCGCCGCACTTTGAAGGCGGCCTGGTAGAAAAATCCGCTGCCGATCACTGGCTGCCGGTGGATCAGTACATCGGTGGTATCGAACACGCCATTCTGCACCTGCTCTACGCACGCTTCTTCCACAAGTTGATGCGCGACGAAGGTCTGGTCAGCTCCAACGAGCCGTTCAAGAACCTGCTGACCCAGGGCATGGTGATCGCCGAGACTTACTATCGTCGCGAAGCCAACGGTGCCTACACCTGGTTCAACCCGGCAGACGTGGAACTTGAGCGTGACAGCAAAGCCAAGGTGATCAGCGCCAAGCTGAAATCCGACGGCCTGCCGGTGGAAATCGGCGGTACCGAGAAGATGGCCAAGTCGAAGAACAACGGCGTCGACCCGCAGTCGATGATCGACCAGTTCGGCGCCGACACCTGCCGCCTGTTCATGATGTTCGCCTCGCCGCCTGACATGAGCGCGGAATGGTCTGACTCCGGCGTTGAAGGTTCGCACCGTTTTCTCAAGCGCGTCTGGCGTCTGGCGCAAGCCCACGTCACCCAGGGCCTGCCGGGCAAACTGGATATCGCCGCGTTGAGCGACGAGCAGAAAACCGTGCGTCGTGCGATCCACCTGGCGATCAAGCAGGCCAGCCATGACGTCGGCCAGAACCACAAATTCAACACCGCCATCGCTCAGGTGATGACGCTGATGAACGTGCTGGAAAAAGCAGCCCAAGGCACCGAACAGGACCGCGCGCTGCTGCATGAAGGTCTGGAAGCGGTGACCCTGCTGCTGGCGCCAATCACCCCGCACATCAGCCACGAACTGTGGAAGCAGTTGGGTCACGCCGATGCGGTGATCGATGCAGGCTGGCCGGCCGTGGACGAAAGTGCCTTGGTGCAGGACAACCTGACCCTGGTCATTCAGGTCAACGGCAAGCTGCGCGGGCAGATCGAAATGCCGGCCAGCGCCACCCGCGAAGAGATCGAAGCCGCCGCGCGCATCAACGAAAACGTGCTGCGTTTCGTCGACGGCCTGACCATTCGCAAAGTGATCGTGGTGCCGGGCAAACTGGTCAACATCGTCGCCAGCTAAATTGGATCGGCTGCCAGGCTCGCCTGGCAGCCAGTAAAACCTTTCGGGCCGCAGAGTCGGCTCACCTGGTTTCAAGGGGAGCAACACAATGATCAAACGCAATCTGCTGGTGATGGGCCTCGCCGTTCTGCTGAGCGCCTGCGGTTTCCAGTTGC
The DNA here is from genome assembly GCF_979253165.1 of Pseudomonas sp. AC083. NCBI lineage: Bacteria > Pseudomonadati > Pseudomonadota > Gammaproteobacteria > Pseudomonadales > Pseudomonadaceae > Pseudomonas > Pseudomonas sp. AC083. The sequence continues at coordinate 142,810 of NZ_CEEDDH010000014.1, read as the reverse complement.
GTGGTACCGGCACCAACGAACTGTCGATCAAGGAAATCGACCTGAGCGCGCGTAACGCTTACGGCGAAACCGTGACACAGCTGCGTCAGACGCTGGAGTCCAGCGGCGTCAAGGTTTACAGCGGCGCGCCGTACAAGCTGTATCTGGCTGACGAGCAGGAAAGCCAGCGCATCCTCAGCTATGCCGGTGCCGGGCGCACAGGCGAGTATCAGGTCAGCACTGTGCTGAGCTATGACATCCGCGGCGAGAAAGACCTGTCGCTGATCAGCGACAAGCTCGAAGTGCAGAAGGTGTTCATTCACGACGGCAACAACCTCGTCGGCTCCGATCAGGAAGCCAACGACGCCCGTCATGAAATCCGTCGCGAGCTGGTGCAGCGCATGATGCTGCGCCTGTCGCAGCTGACCCCGGGCCAGTTGCAGCAACTGCAGCAAACCGCCAATGACCGCGCCAAGGCTGAAGCCGATGCGCTGGAAGCGGCACAGAAGGCTGAGGCGGAAACTCCTCGTCAGTCGCCGCTCGAAATCCCGCAGCAGTAAGACGGCCGGGGCGCCCAGGCGCCCCGTTCGCCCTTTCTTATGAAGCTCGCTCCCGCGCAACTCGGCAAACACCTGCAAGGCGCACTCGCGCCGGTCTACATCATCAGCGGCGATGACCCGCTGCTGTGTCAGGAAGCCGCCGACGCCATCCGCACCGCTGCCCGCCAGCAAGGTTTCGACGAACGCCAAGTCTTCGCCGCCGACGCCAATTTCGATTGGGGTACGTTGCTGCAGGCCGGCGCGAGCATGTCGCTGTTCGCTGAAAAACGCCTGCTGGAGCTGCGCCTGCCGTCGGGCAAGCCTGGCGACAAAGGCGCCGCCGCGCTGATCGAATACTGCTCACGCCCTGCTGAAGACACTGTCCTGCTGATCAGCTTGCCGAAGCTCGATGGCAGCGCGCAGAAAACCAAGTGGGGCAAGGCGCTGGTCGAAGGCCAGCAAACCCAGTTCGTGCAGATCTGGCCGGTGGATGCCAATCAGCTGCCGAGCTGGATTCGTCAGCGCCTGTCCCAGGCCGGTCTATCGGCCAGTCAGGACGCGGTCGAATTGATTGCCGCACGTGTCGAAGGCAACCTGCTCGCCGCTGCCCAGGAAATCGAAAAGCTCAAGTTGATGGCCGAAGGTGGGCAGATCACCGTCGAAACCGTGCAAGCCGCCGTGGCCGATAGTGCGCGGTTTGACGTGTTCGGCCTGACCGACGCGGTGCTCAACGGCGAACCGGCCCACGCCTTGCGCATGCTCGAAGGTTTGCGCGGCGAAGGCGTCGAACCGCCGGTGATCCTCTGGGCACTGGCGCGGGAGTTGCGCCTGTTGGCCAACATTTCCCTGCAATACAGCCAGGGCACGCCACTGGACAAGTGTTTCAGCCAGTCGAAACCGCCGGTCTGGGACAAGCGCAAGCCGCTGATGAGCAAGGCTTTGCAACGCTACTCGGCGCAACGCTGGGCGCAATTGCTGCTCGAAGCGCAGCGTATCGACGCGCAGATCAAGGGCCAGGCGGCGGGTTCGCCGTGGATGAGCTTGAGTCGTCTGGCGTTGTTGATGGCTGGCCAGCGACTGTCTTTGCCTGCCGAATAAGGCAGTCGACCGCGCAGCGTCCATTCGCGAGCAGGCTCACTCCCACAGGTGACCGCGTACCAATGTGGGAGCGAGCCTGCTCGCGAAAGCGCCAGAATATTCCTACGCATGAGCTACTGGACAGACGCGCCACATCGGCAGATTATTCCCGGCGCAAAACCACCACACCGAGAGAACCCTCATGAGCAAAAAGCCAGCAAAGCATGGCCCAAACAAGGCCAAATCCATCGTCGCCCAGCCCCTGTTCCGCAGTCGCCAGGAACGACCAATCAAGGGTAAAGGCAGCTACCGCCGCGAAGCCTTCCGGTCTGACAACCGGGAGGCTTTTTACTTTCTGGCTGCCTGAAGCGCACTACCCCTCGCTCATGTTAAGGTCTGCACCTGATTCGTTTCCCTGGAACTGTGCATGCCCCCAAGTCTTTCCCGTCGTTGGCCCGTGCGCCAATTGATCGCTGCCTCCAGCTTCATTCTGCTTGTCGCCTGCGCGGAAAAACCCACCGCCGCCGATGCACAACCGCTTCAAGCCGCCCCGGTTACCACGGCCCCAGCGATTATTCCGCCGGTAGTGCCGTCCGCCGACCCGCTCGATATTCAACCGACCCAGACCTTTGCCGAATGGCAGGCGGGCTTCCGCAAGGACGCCCTCGCCGCCGGGATTCGCCCCGAGCTGTTCGATCAGGCATTTGCCAATATCAGCTTCGATGCCAGCGTGATCCGTGCCGATCGCAGTCAGCCGGAGTTTTCCCGCCCGGTGTGGGAATACCTCGATGGTGCGCTGTCGCCATTGCGCGTCCGCAAGGGCCAGGCGTTGATCAATCAGTACGCCGACATTCTGCAAAGCATCGAGCAGCGTTATGGCGTTGATCGCCAGGCGCTGGTGTCGGTGTGGGGCATGGAAAGCAATTTCGGTCAGTTTCAGGGCAGCAAGTCGGTGATCAACTCGTTGGCCACTCTCGCCTACGAAGGCCGTCGTCCTGGCTTTGCTCACGCGCAATTGATTGCCGCCCTGCAGATTCTGCAGCAGGGCGATATCACCCCGGAGAAAATGCTCGGTTCCTGGGCCGGCGCGATGGGCCAGACCCAGTTCATTCCGACCACTTACAACACCCACGCCGTGGACTTTGACGGTGACGGTCGCCGCGACATCTGGGGCAGCCCGGCCGATGCGCTGGCCTCGACCGCGCATTACCTGCAAAGCTCGGGCTGGCAGCGTGGCCAGCCGTGGGGTTTCGAAGTGCAATTGCCGAGCGGCTTCAACTACACCCTGGCCGATGGCGCGATTCGCAAAAGCGTCGCCGAATGGCGGCAACTGGGCGTGAACCTGCCCAATGGCGCGCAGGTGCCAGCCGGTTCCGAACAACTGTCGGCCGCCCTGCTGCTGCCGGCCGGTTATCGCGGCCCGGCGTTCCTGATCCTCGACAACTTCCGGGCGATTCTCAAGTACAACAATTCGTCGTCGTATGCGCTGGCGGTGAGCCTGCTGTCCGAGCGCTTTGAAGGCGCGGGCCTGATCAATGGCGACTGGCCGAAAGATGATCTGCCGCTGAGCCGCACCGAGCGCATCGAACTGCAGACGCTATTGAGTGCGCGTAATTATGACGCCGGCACGGCGGACGGAATTATCGGCGCCAATACCCGCAAGGCCATTCGCAGTGCCCAGCAGGCGCTGGGCTGGCCGGCGGATGGGTATCCGACGCACAAGTTGCTTGAGAGCCTGCGCGCCCAATAAAAGCATCGCGGGCAAGCCCGCTCCCACAGGGGTTCTGGTTGAAACACAATTGTGTATCCGACTCAAAACCTGTGGGAGCGGGCTTGCCCGCGATGAATGACTGTCAGGCGACCAATTTCTAGACTTTGATCACCACATCCTGCTCCAGCAGCAACTCCTGCTTCCCCGCATCCAGGCGCACCAGCGCGCCCAACGGCAGCGTCAGGTTCGGGTCGCAATGGCCACTGCGCCAACCCGACAACACCGGAATCCGCAACGGCTCAAAGGTTTGCTTGAGCAGCCGATTCAGCGCGTCGACCTCCACCCCGGCGATATCTCCGACCAGCACACCGCGCAGTCGGGCCAACTTGCCGGCCAGACGCATCTGGGTCAGCAGGCGATCAATCCGATACAGCGGCTCGTTGATGTCCTCGATGAACAGAACTGCGCCTTCGACATCAATCTCGTAGGGCGTGCCAAGGGTTGCAGCAATCATCGCCAGGTTGCCGCCGAGCAAACGCCCGTGAGCGATGCCCGGTTTGACGGTGGATAACGGATAAGCCGCCGGATGGCTCAGTACACTCCCTGACTTCATTTGCCCGCGCAGCATGGCGAAGAATGACGTGACGGTAGGCGGCTCCTTGTCGCCGAGCAGGTCGGCATTGAGCAGCGGGCCGTGAAAGGTCACAAACCCGGCGTAGCGACTGATGGCCAGGTGCAGCGCGGTGATGTCGCTATAGCCGACAAACGGCTTGGCATGCCGACTGAGCAGGTCGTAATCGATTCGGTCGAGCAGACGCGGCGTGCCGTAGCCGCCGCGCAGGCAAATTATCGCGTCGACTCCGGGGTCAGCGAACGCCGCGTGCAGATCGCGCAAACGTACGTCGTCACTGCCAGCCAGATAGCCGTCCTTCTCATAGACACCCGGAAACACCTTCAGCCCATAGCCGCGCGCGCGCATCCATTGCAGCGCTTTTTCAGTATCGAGGGCGCCGGGGCCGGCAGGCGCGATGACGCCAATCGTCCCTTCGGAGGGCAGTGCCGGTACGGGTCGGTGGGCAATCAGGGTGTGGCTCGGTCGAACGGTCATCCTTGGGCTCCAGCGGTAAAGTCATGCACACACAGTAGTCAGCTGAAGAGACAAACAAAAGCCCCTTGTCTAAGGCAAAAAAATGCCCGCCGAGGAACCGTCCTCGGCGGGCATTTTTACATCAGCAGTGAATCAGGAACCCAGCAGCTCGGCCTTGACCAGCTTCGCCTGCTCGTCGGCATGGTACGAGGAACGTACCAGCGGGCCCGAAGCGACGTTCTTGAAGCCCATCTTGTAACCTTCTTCGGCGAACCAGGCGAAGGTGTCCGGGTGCACGAAACGCTGCACCGGCAAGTGACTGCGCGACGGTTGCAGGTACTGCCCGAGGGTCAGCATGTCGATGTCGTGTTCGCGCATGCGCTTCATGACTTCGATGACTTCCTCGTCGGTCTCGCCCAGACCCAGCATCAGGCCGGACTTGGTCGGGATATGCGGCATCATCTGCTTGAAGCGTTGCAGCAGGGTCAGCGACCACTGGTAGTCCGAGCCTGGACGCGCAGCCTTGTACAGGCGCGGCACGGTTTCCAGATTGTGGTTGAACACATCCGGCGGCTCGGCAGCGGTGATTTCCAGGGCGATGTCCATGCGCCCACGGTAGTCCGGGACCAGGGTCTCGAGCTGCACGTTTGGCGACAGTTTTCGGATTTCGCGGATGCAGTCAGCAAAGTGCTGTGCACCGCCGTCACGCAGGTCGTCACGGTCAACCGAGGTGATCACCACGTATTTGAGCTTGAGGTCGGCGATGGCGATGGCCAGGCTTTCCGGCTCGTTGACGTCCAGTGGCTTCGGACGACCGTGGCCAACGTCGCAGAACGGGCAGCGACGGGTGCAGATGTCGCCCATGATCATGAAGGTTGCGGTGCCGCCGGAGAAGCATTCGCCGAGGTTCGGGCAGGACGCTTCTTCGCAGACACTGTGCAGCTTGTGCTTGCGCAGCAGGCTCTTGATGCGGTCGACTTCCGGCGAAACCGGGATGCGCACGCGGATCCAGTCGGGTTTCTTCGGCAGTTCGGTGGTCGGAATGATCTTGACCGGGATGCGTGCAACCTTCTCGGCGCCGCGCAGCTTGACGCCGGCTTCAACCTTGGGACGCGGGGCCGGGCGCTCGGTCACGTCGAGCGTCGGGATCATGGTTTGCACTGCATCAGTAGTCATATCAGTCGATTCCGCCCGTGAGGGTCGTCTGCTCAGCATAGTCGAGGTGTTTGACGAGCTGCGCGCGCAGCCGGGCACTTACCTCGGCAAATTCAATCGATCCTGCGTGATCGCTCAGCTGGGTCATGGCCAGCCCGGCGTAGCCGCAGGGATTAATCCGTCGAAACGGTTCCAGGTTCATATCCACGTTCAGGGCCAGGCCATGAAAGGAACAACCGTGGCGAATGCGCAAACCCAGAGAAGCGATTTTCGCTCCATCGACGTATACGCCGGGAGCATCTGGCTTGGCGGCGGCGGTGACGCCGTAGCTGGCCAGCAGTTCGATCAGGCAGGCTTCCATACGGCTGACCAGATCACGCACGCCGAAACCCAGCTTGCGTACATCCAGTAACAGATAAGCCACCAGTTGCCCGGGGCCATGATAAGTCACTTGGCCGCCACGATCGACCTGCACCACCGGAATATCTCCCGGCAGCAACAGGTGTTCAGCCTTGCCGGCCTGGCCCTGGGTGAACACCGGCGGGTGTTCGACGAGCCAGATTTCGTCGGCGGCAGCATTGCCGCGTTCGTTGGTAAAGCGCTGCATGGCATGCCAGACCGGCTCGTAAGCCATCTGGCCCAGCTCGCGAAAGCCCAGCGTGCCGTGCATCACAACACCATGTGCACGAAGCCGGTCGCCCGCAGTTCGCTGTTGATGTTGTACAGCTGATCCTGGTCGGTAGCGACGATGTGAAGCTGGATGGTGGTGTATTTGCCGGTGCTGCTCTGACGCTCGTCGATGCGCTCGTCATTGATGGTCGCGTGTTTCTTGACGATCTCGATGATTTCGTCCTTGCGGCCGACGCCCGTATCGCTGATCACCTTGATCGGATAATCAGTCTGGGGAAATTCGATTTTTGGCGCCTGTACTTCGGTATCGGTCATGGCGTAACGGCCTCTATAGCGCAAGCCGTGGTAACGCACATGGCCCCGCGCCGGATCGGGGCGGGGCCATGCAGGTCAACACTAAATCAGTTGAACAAGCCGTAGAAGAATAGACGGATGCTATCCCACATGCGGCGGAAGATACCACCCTCCTCGACGCCATCCAGAGCGATCAGGTCAGCGCTGTGCACCACCTTGTCTTCCAGTTTGACTTCGACTTTACCGATCACGTCGCCCTTGGCGATTGGCGCAACCAGTTGCGGGTTCATGGTCATGCTGGCAGCGAGCTTTTTCAGCTGGCCTTTCGGCAGAGTCATGGTCAGGTCTTGCGCCAGGCCGGCCTTGACCTGGCTGGTGGTGCCTTTCCATACCGGCGCCTGCGCCAGCTCAGTGCCCTTCTGATAGAAGGTCTGGGTTTCGAAGAAGCGGAAACCGTAGGTCAGCAGCTTCTGGGTTTCAGCGGCGCGGGCTACTTCGCTGTTGGTGCCGAACACCACGGCGATCAGACGCTGGCCGTCACGTACCGCCGAGGACACCATGCAGTAGCCGGCTTCATCAGTGTGGCCGGTTTTCAGACCGTCAACGGTCTTGTCGCGCCACAGCAGCAGGTTGCGGTTAGGCTGCTTGATGCCGTTCCAGAAGAACTCTTTCTGCGAGTAGATCGCATAGTGAGCCGGGTCTTCGTGGATGATCGCACGGGCCAGAATCGCCATATCGTGCGCCGACGAGTAGTGCTCAGGGTTTGGCAGACCGGTCGGGTTCATGAAGTGGGTATTGGTCATGCCCAGTTCGGTGACGGTCTTGTTCATCAGGTCGGCGAAGGCGTCTTCGCTGCCGGCGATGTGCTCGGCCAGGGCGACGCTGGCGTCGTTACCGGACTGGATGATGATGCCGTGCAGCAGGTCGCTGACAGTGACCTGCGAACCGACCTTGATGAACATCCGCGAACCGCCGGTGCGCCAGGCGTTTTCGCTGACGGTCACCGGATCGTTTTCACCGATCTGGCCGCGACGGATTTCCAGGGTCGCGATGTACGCGGTCATCAGCTTGGTCAGGCTGGCCGGTGGCAGACGCTGGTCGCCGTTGTTCTCGACCAGCACGTTGCCGCTGCTGGCATCCATCAGAACATAGGCCTTGGCGGCCAGTTGTGGTGGCGACGGCATCATCTCGGCCGCGAAGGCGGCTGGCGAGAGGAGCAGCGGGACTAGCAGACACAGGCGTTTGGCAAAGGTGGTGATGTTCATCCGTCTCTCGAAATCGCTAATGGAAACTTGCCCGAAGGCAAAACTTATTCAGACAGCCTTCTAACGGGCCATCGCGTGTTCAGTTGCTCACTCCAGTCACCCTTGCCGGGCTTTTATTCTTCGACGAGCCAACAACCTGGTTCACCCCCCGAATACCGCAAGTGAACCGTCAATCAAGGTCTACGTGTTACTCGCTGACCACGCTGGGCGAACCCAGATTGGCCAGCCGCACACTGTTCTGCACCTGGGCGATCTCACCCGGCGAGCCGATCGGCCCCAGGCGTACCCGGTGCAGGGTCTGCTGATTGCGCACGATCGAGCTGATGAACACCGGCGCGCTCACCATCCCGCTGAGCTTCGACCTCAGCAGTTCGGCAGCGTCCGGGTTGGCGAACGCGCCCACCTGCAGATACTGGCCAGACGCTGGTGCAGAAGCGTTTTTTTTTGCATCGATCTGCACGGGCACCACGGCCGCGGCGTGTTGCTGCGGCGGCGGTGTCCATTGCTCGACGGTGCCGGCCGAAGCCGTAATCACTGGCGCGCTATTCTGCGCCACTTGCGGCTCGTTGAGCATCAGCGGCGCCGGACGGCCCTTGGCCGCCCACCACTGCTGCGGATCGATGCCTTCGACCTTGACCCGCGCGGTGCCGGTTTCGGCATAGCCGAGCTTCTTCGCCGCTGCGTAGGACAAGTCGATGATGCGATCGGAGTAGAACGGCCCACGGTCGTTGACGCGCAGGATCACCGTCTTGTTGTTGTCCAGGTTGGTCACCCGGACGTAACTTGGCAGCGGCAAGGTCTTGTGCGCGGCACTCATGCCGTACAGGTCATACACTTCGCCGTTGGCGGTGTTCTGGCCATGGAACTTGGTGCCGTACCAGGACGCTGTGCCCGAAGCCACGTAGGTCTTGGATTCCTGCAACGGAAAATAGGTCTTGCCCAGCACGGTGTACGGATTGGCCTTGTACGGGCCGGTGTGCAGGGTCGGTGTCGCATCCGGGATGCGCGAAACATCGACATCCCACCACGGCGCGCCGTCTTTGTGCGCGCGGTTGATGTCCAGGCCCGGTTGGGCGCGGACAGCGGTGGACGGGGTTTTCTGCGTCGGCGTACGGCTGGTCGTGCAACTGGCGACCAGGACTGCCAACGCAGCGAAAGCCACCAGCTTCAGGGGTTTATTGTTAGGCAATGCCTGCATTACTTGACGCCCCGTGCTTGTACCAGCTGTTCAGACAGTTGATGTACGGCCATGGCGTACATCACGCTGCGGTTATAACGCGTGATCGCGTAGAAATTCTGCAGGCCCATCCAGTATTCAGGGCCGTTGTCGCCTTCGAGGCGAAATGCGGTAACCGGCATATCATCGCGCAGCGCATCATGACTTGACCAGCCCAGCGCCCGCAACTCTGCGACCGTCTTCACTGGTTCGATACCGGTGGTCAGGCCTTCATCGGCCTGCTCGCCGCGCACATCGGCGCGGTTGACCACCGGCTCACCGGCAACCCAGCCATGACGCTTGAAGTAACTGGCGACGCTGCCAATGGCATCGTCCGGGTTGTTCCAGATATTGATGTGGCCATCACCGTCGAAGTCCACCGCGTAGGCGCGAAAGCTGCTCGGCATGAACTGCGGCAGGCCCATGGCCCCGGCGTACGAGCCTTTCAGGGTCAGCGGGTCGACCTGCTCTTCACGGGCCAGCAACAGGAACTCACGCAATTCCTTACGGAAAAATTCGGCACGGGGAGGATAGTCGAAGCCGAGGGTCGATAAAGCATCGATCACGCGGAAATTACCGGTATTACGTCCGAAAAAGGTCTCGACGCCGATGATCGAAACGATCACTTGTGCCGGCACGCCGTATTCCTGCTCGGCACGGGCCAGGGTCGCCTCGTGCTGACGCCAGAAGTCGACACCCCGGGCGATGCGCGCGTCAGTGATGAACATCGGGCGATATTCATTCCACTGCTTGACCCGTTCGGCGGGTTTGGAGATGGCGTCGAGAATCGACTGCTTGCGTTGCGCCTCGCGGAACACACCCATCAGTTGTTCACCGGCGAAACCGTAGTCGCGGGTCATTTCGCCGACGAATTCGGCCACCTGCGGCGAGCCTTCATAGTCGCCGGCCAGCGCTTCCTGCACGCTCCCCAGCAGGCCCATCAGGCCAACCAGCGGCGCGCATCGAGTCGCCCAGCCACGCATTACTTGCATTGCACTCTTCACCTTATTCAAACCTGTGCGATCCACTTGCGATGGGTATGGATCGACATCAAAACCCCAAACGCTGACAGCAGCGTCACCAGCGAAGTTCCTCCGTAGCTAATGAACGGCAACGGCACCCCCACAACCGGCAACAGGCCACTGACCATACCGATGTTGACGAAAACGTAAACAAAAAAAGTCATGGTCAACGCACCGGCGAGCAATTTGCCGAACAGCGTTTGCGCTTGCGCGGTGATCACCAGCCCGCGACCGATCAACAACAGATAGATCAGCAGCAGCGCGCAAATCCCCACCAGACCGAACTCTTCACCGAGCACGGCAATGATGAAGTCGGTGTGACTTTCCGGGAGAAAGTCCAGGTGCGACTGGGTGCCGAGCAGCCAGCCTTTGCCGAAGACGCCACCGGAACCGATCGCGGCTTTGGACTGAATGATGTTCCAGCCGGTCCCGAGCGGATCGCTTTCCGGATCGAGGAAAGTCAGGACCCGTTGCTTTTGATAGTCGTGCATGACGAAGAACCACATCGCCACCGACACCGGCACCGCCGCCGCCAGCACGCTGAGAATCCAGCGCCAGCGCAGACCGCCCATGAACAGCACGAAGGCGCCACCGGCGAGAATCAGCAGCGAAGTCCCCAGATCCGGCTGGCGCACGATCAGAATGAACGGCACGCCGATCAGCATCAGGCTGATGCCGACGTGCTTGAGCTGCGGCGGCAAGGTGCGTTTGGACAGATACCAGGCGATGGTCGCCGGCATCAGGATCTTCATGAATTCCGAGGGCTGGAAGCGGATCACCCCGGGGATGTTGATCCAGCGCGTGGCGCCCATGGCGTTGTGGCCCATGATGTCGACGACGATCAGCAAGACCACGCCGATCACGTAACCGAGCGGCACCCAACGCGCCATGAAACGCGGCTCGAACTGGGCGATGACGATCATTGCCACCAGACCGATGCCGAACGACGTGGCCTGCTTGCCGAGCAGATCCCAGCTCTTGCCGCTGGCCGAATACAGCACGAACAGGCTGCCGGCGGCGAGGATCAGCAACAGGATCAACAGCGGGCCATCGATATGCAGTCTTTGCAGCAACGTCGCGCGGCGACGCATCACATCCTCGCTGGAGAGCATGCGATCGAAATTATTCATCACGGGCCGGGGCCTCCGCAGTGATAGGGCTGGCGTACTCGGCTTTCAGGTGGCCATCCTGGTCGAGCAGCCAGGCGTCCATGACCTGGCGCACCACTGGCGCGGCAACGCCGGAACCGGACTCACCGTTCTCGACCATCACCGACACGACGATTTTCGGATCATCGGCCGGGGCGAAGCCGACGAACAGGGCGTGGTCGCGGTGGCGTTCCTGGACCTTGGAGCGGTCGTATTTCTCGCCCTGCTTGATCGCCACCACCTGCGCGGTACCGGACTTGCCGGCGATGCGGTATTGCGCGCCGATCGCCGCTTTGCGCGCGGTGCCACGGGCACCGTGCATCACCTGCTGCATGCCATGGTTGACCTTGTTCCAGTCGGACGGGTCGCGCAGGACGATGTTCGGCATCGGGTTTTCATCCACCGGCTTGACCCCGTCGAGGGACTTGGCCAGGTGCGGACGATTCCAGATGCCTTTGTTGGCCACCAGCGCGGTGGCCTGGGCCAGTTGCAGTGGCGTCGACTGCATGTAGCCCTGGCCGATCCCGAGAATAAGGGTCTCACCCGGGAACCACGCCTGTTTGCGCGTCGCGCGTTTCCATTCGCGCGACGGCATCAGGCCCGGGGACTCTTCGAACATGTCCAGCGAGACCTTCTGGCCGATGCCGAACTTGTTCATATAGGTCGACAGCCGATCGATGCCGAGCTTGTGCGCCAGGTCATAGAAGTAGGTGTCATTGGACCGCATGATCGCCGTGTCGAGGTCGACGAAGCCGTCACCGGTACGGTTCCAGTTGCGATACTTGTGGTCGTAGTTGGGCAGCATGTAATAGCCCGGGTCGAACACTCGGCTGGAAGCCGTGACCACGCCGGCGTCAAGACCGGCAATCGCTACCGCCGGTTTGATCGTCGAGCCCGGCGGATACAGACCGCGCAGCACGCGATTGAACAGCGGCCGGTCGATGGAATCACGCAACTCGGCGTAGGCCTTGAAGCTGATCCCGGTGACGAACAGGTTGGGGTCGAAACTCGGCTGACTGACCATCGCCAGCACTTCGCCGGTTTTCGGATCGAGCGCCACCACCGCGCCACGTCGCCCGCCCAGCGCGGCCTCGGCGGCTTCCTGCAACTTGATGTCGAGGCTCAGGACGATGTCCTTGCCGGGAATCGGATCGGTGCGCTTGAGCACCCGCAACACGCGGCCACGGGCGTTGGTCTCGACTTCCTCGTAACCGACCTGACCGTGCAATTCCGGCTCGTAGAACCGCTCGATGCCGGTCTTGCCGATGTGGTGGGTGCCGCTGTAGTTGACCGGATCGAGGCTTTTCAGCTCTTTCTCGTTGATCCGCCCCATATAGCCCACCGAGTGCGCAAAATGCGCGCCCTGCGGGTAATGCCGGACCAGTTGCGCGACCACTTCCACCCCGGGCAGGCGGAACTGATTCACCGCGATCCGGGCGATCTGCTCTTCGGTCAGCTCGAACAGGATCGGCACCGGCTCGAATGGCCGGCGCCCCTGCCGCATGCGTTTCTCGAAGATCACCCGGTCCTCGGGCGTCAGCTCCAGGACCTCGACGATGACGTCGAGCACCTGCTGCCAGTCGCCGGAGCGCTCGCGGGTCATGCTCAGGCTGAAGCTCGGCCGGTTGTCGGCCACGACTACGCCGTTGCGGTCGAAAATCAGCCCGCGCGTCGGCGGAATCGGCTGCACATGGACGCGGTTGTTTTCCGACAGGGTCGAGTGGTACTCGTACTGGATCACCTGCAGATAATACAGACGCGCGATCAGCACACAGATCAGCGCCACAATCACGATCGCACCGAACACGACACGGCTGCGCACCAGACGGGCGTCCTTTTCGTGGTCCTTGATGCGGATCGGCTGAGACATGAGGGCAGGCTTACTTGTGGTAAGGGTGGCCGGACAACACGGTCCAGGCACGGTACAACTGTTCGCCGATCAGGATCCGCACCAGCGGGTGCGGCAAGGTCAGCGGCGACAACGACCAGCGCTGGTCAGCGCGGGCACAGACTTCCGGTGCCAGCCCTTCCGGGCCGCCGACCATGAAGTTGACCGTGCGCGAATCCAGGCGCCAGCGATCGAGTTCGACCGCCAGTTGCTCGGTACTCCACGGCTTGCCGTGAACCTCCAGCGTGACGATCCGCTCGTTGTGCCCGACCTTGGCCAGCATGGCTTCGCCTTCCTGGCGGATGAAACGGGCCACGTCGGCATTCTTGCCACGGGTGTTGAGCGGAATTTCCACCAGTTCCAGCGCCAGCTCGGACGGAAGACGCTTGGCATATTCATGCCAGCCTTCTTCCACCCACTTGGGCATGCGTGAACCGACGGCGATCAGGCGCAGTCGCACAGCGATCCCTTAGAACTGGTCTTTGTTGAGCTTGGTGAAATGCTCGTGGGTGTTTTCCGGGCTGTGGTGCTTGGCATCGGCCGCACGGCTTTGCTCGGCACCGGCCCACAGGCGCTCCAGGTCGTAGAACTGACGCGCCGAGGCAGTCATCATGTGCACGATCACCAGATCGAGGTCGAGCAGAACCCAGTCGCTGTCGCCCTTGCCTTCTTCGCCCAGCGGCTTGGCGCCCTGCTTTTTCACTTCCTCACGGACCTTGTCCAGCATCGCGTTGATCTGGCGATTGGAGGTACCGGTGGCGATGATCATGTAGTCAGTGATGCTCTGCTTGTCGCGCACATCAATGATCTGGATGTCCTGGGCCTTGACGTCTTCCAGCGCAGCGACGGCAATCTTGACCAGTTCGTCGCCCTTGAGCGGCTCGTTGGTGTTGACGGCTTCCGGCAGTGGTGCGCTCTTGAACGTGCCTTTGCGCTTTACTTTCGGTAGATCTTTATCAGTCATATGTAACTCGTTTTGCTCATGTATTCGGCGGCTTGGGGATACGGTGATCCGTATCGGTGAAGCACGCCTTGTTCAGTTCGACGCACGGTACAGACCGTGCGCATCGATGTAGGCCAGGACCGCGTCGGGCACCAGGAAACGTACCGACTTACCGCTGGCCAGCAGTTGACGGATCTGGGTGGCGGAAACCGCGAGCGGTGTCTGCCAGACGAATGCAATCTGTCCGCTCGGCCCTTTCAGGGCCAACGGGTCGCTCACCGAACGCGCTGCCAGCAGGTTGCGCAAGGCATCCGGCGGTTCGCTGTCGGCGTCCGGGCGCTGTAGCACCAGGATGTGGCAATGCTGGAGCAACTCTTCCCAGCGGTGCCAAGTGGGCAGGCCGCAAAATGCGTCCCAGCCCAAAAGCAGAAAAACCTGGGTCTCGGCGGGCATCTCTGCGCGCAGCGACTCCAGGGTATCGATGGTCCAGGACGGTTTGTCCCGCTGCAATTCGCGGGCATCCACCACCAGCGGCGGCAATCCGGCCACCGCGCACTCGACCATCGCCAGCCGCTCCTGCGCCGACACCTGCGGCGTCCCGCGATGTGGCGGTCGAGCGTTCGGCATCAGGCGCAACTCGTCCAGCGCCAGCGCTTCGACGACTTCCAGTGCGCCACGCAAATGGCCGATATGCACCGGGTCGAACGTACCGCCCAGCACGCCAATGCGCTGCGGGCGCGACTCGCTGCCGGTGTGCGGCGCTGTCAGGTCGAGGTCGGTCAAGTCAGACCGTCGCCTGGCCGCGCAACTGGCCATCGCCGACCACGATGTACTTCTCGCAGGTCAGCCCTTCAAGCCCGACCGGGCCGCGGGCGTGCAGCTTATCAGTAGAAATGCCGATCTCGGCACCCAATCCGTATTCAAATCCATCGGCAAAGCAGGTCGGCGTGTTGATCATCACCGAGGCCGAGTCGACTTCCGCCACGAACCGGCGGGTGTCGGCGAGGTTTTCGCTGACGATCGAGTCGGTGTGATGGGAGCCGTAATGGTTGATGTGTTCGATCGCCTGCTCCAGACCGCCGACCACGCGGATCGACAGAATCGGCGCCAGGTACTCGGTGTGCCAGTCGTCTTCGCTGGCCGCGACCGCTTCGATGATCGCCCGGGTGCGCTCGCAACCACGCAGTTCGACGCCTTTGTCGCGGAACTGCGCAGCCATCGACGGCAGGAAATCCTTGGCAACAGCCTGATCGACCAGCAGGGTTTCCATCGCGCCGCAGATGCCATAACGGTAAGTCTTGGCGTTGAAAGCGATGCGCTGGGCTTTGGCCAGATCGGCGTGTTCGCTGACGTAAACGTGGCAGATGCCGTCCAGATGCTTGATCACCGGCACGCGGGCATCGCGGCTGATGCGTTCGATCAGGCCACGACCGCCACGGGGCACGATGACGTCGACGTATTCCGGCATGCTGATCAGCGCGCCGACGGCGGCACGGTCAGTGGTTTCGACCACTTGCACCACGGCGGCGGGCAGTTCGGCTTCGGCCAGACCGCGCTGAATGCACGCGGCAATCGCGCGATTGGAATGAATCGCCTCGGAGCCGCCGCGCAGGATGGTCGCGTTGCCGGACTTCAGGCACAGGCTGGCGGCATCGATGGTCACGTTCGGACGGGATTCGTAGATGATCCCGATCACGCCCAGCGGCACGCGCATCTTGCCGACCTGAATGCCCGACGGACGGAAGCTCATGTCGCGGATCGCGCCGACCGGATCCGCCAGTGCAGCGACCTGACGCAAGCCGACGATCATGCCGTCGATGCGTGCCGGGGTCAGTTCCAGACGTTCCAGCAGCGCCGGCTCCAGACCGCTGGCGCGACCGGCAGCCAGATCCAGCTCATTGGCTGCGGCCAGCTCGGCGCGTGCAGCATCCAGAGCATTGGCGGCAGCCTGCAAGGCGCGGTTTTTCTGCGCGGTGCTGGCGCGACCGATGACCCGGGAGGCAGCGCGGGCGGCGCGACCCAATCGGGTCATGTAGTCAAGAACGGACTCAGTCATGGTCTGCTGGGGTCTTGGCAAAGAGGAAAGCGGCAGATTATAGCTGTCGCGTCCCGGGACTAACAGCGGTGACGGGCGGATGGTCGAAATGAGCTGCGTTTGCCCGGCGTTCAGACGTAATTAAGCTCAGCGTTGTTATCATCACGACCTCTTGAGCCTGGATAAACCTTGCCCATCATGACCAACGTGCCCCTTTGCCCCGAGTCCGCGCGCCTGCCCGTGGGCCTGCCGGACAGTTTTTTCGACCGCGACGCCCAGGTTCTGGCGCAGGCGCTGCTCGGCAAAGTCATCCGCCATCGCGTCGGTGACCTGTGGCTGAGTGCGCGAATCATCGAGACCGAAGCCTATTACTTCGCGGAAAAAGGCAGTCATGCCTCGCTCGGTTACACAGAAAAGCGTAAGGCTTTGTTTCTGGATGGCGGCCACATCTATATGTATTACGCCCGCGGCGGTGATTCGCTGAACTTCAGTGCGCAAGGTCCGGGCAATGCCGTGCTGATCAAATCCGCCTATCCGTGGGTCGACGAAGTCAGCGGCCCGGCGAGCCTGGCGCAGATGCTGCTGAACAATCCCGATGCTCAGGGGCGACCGCGTCCGACGCAGAAGCTCTGCGCCGGGCAGACGTTGTTGTGCAAGGCATTGGGTTTGAAAGTACCGATGTGGGACGCCAAGCGTTTCGATCATGAATTGCTGCTGGTCGAAGATACGGGGCCGGCACCCTCGCAGATTATTCAAACCACCCGGCTGGGCATCCCGCTGGGCCGTGACGAACACCTGATGTATCGCTTCGTTGACGCTGCGTATGCGCAATGGTGCACGCGGAACCCGCTGCGACGGGGTCAGGTCGAAGGCCGGGATTATTGCCTTCTGTAAACGCTTACCCCTGTAGGAGCTGCCGCAGGCTGCGATCTTTTGATTCTGCTTTAAAGAAACAAGATCAAAAGATCGCAGCCTGCGGCAGCTCCTACCGGAATCTTCAATAGTCTGGAGTTTTTCTGTATGGGCCCATGGCTCGATAGCATCACTGGATGGCTTGGCGCCAATCCGCAGTGGCTGGCCGCAGCGGTGTTCATCGTGGCGTGCGTGGAATGTCTGGCGATCGCCGGGCTGATCGTGCCGGGCACGGTGTTGCTGTTTGCCGTGGCGGTGCTGGCCGGCAGCGGCGCGCTGTCATTGAGCGAAACGCTGCTGCTGGGCTTTCTTGGCGGCATTCTTGGCGACCTGATTTCCTACTTCCTCGGCCGCCATTTCCACCAGAACATCCGCCGCCTCCCCGGGCTACGCCATCACCCGGAATGGATGGCCGGCGCCGAGTCGTACTTCCAGCGCTATGGCATCGCCAGCCTGCTGGTCGGGCGTTTCATCGGCCCGCTGCGGCCGATGCTGCCGATGGTCGCCGGGATGTGCGACATGCCCTTCCCGCGGTTCTTCGCCGTCAGCCTGCTGGCCGCTGCTGGCTGGAGCCTGGCTTATCTGTTGCCGGGCTGGGCCACGGGCGCGGCGTTCCGCCTGCCATTGCCTGAAGGTTTCTGGCTCGAAGCCGGAATTGTCGCGGCCAGCATTGCGGTGATGGTCGGCCTGAGCGTCAACAGCAGCGTGCGCCGCCATCGTCGGGCGACGATCTGGATCGGCGGCATGAGCCTGTTGATCCTGATCGGGCTGTTCATCGGCTATCCATACCTCACCGCGCTCGACAACGGTGTGATGACCCTGGTGCAGGAACATCGCCAGCCAGCGCTGGACGAAATCGCCGTGACGCTGACGCTGATCGGCGAATTCCGCAACATGCTGCTGTTCAGCGCCCTGCTCGTCATATTGCTGTTGCTGTGCAAGCAATGGCGCCAGGCAGTGTTCGCGGGCGCCACCATGCTGATCACCGCCATGGCCAACACCGGCACCAAGTATTTTTTCGCCAGGGTACGCCCGGAAGTGCTCAGCGATCCATTGACCACCTACAGCATGCCCAGCGGCCATGCTTCTGGCGCATTCGCCCTGTTCCTGACGCTGGGTGTCCTGGCCGGACGCGGGCAGCCGCCACGCATGCGCCTGACGTGGCTGCTGATTGCCTGCATCCCGGCATTCTCCATTGCTTTGTCGCGGGTCTATCTCGGCGCGCACTGGCCAACCGACATATTGGCCGGTGCAATGCTTGCCAGCTGCGTCTGCGCCGCGATGCTGTGGTCAAACCAGCGGCAGGCGCCGCTCAACGCCATGCCTTTCAAGATCTGGTGGCTGATCCTGCCGTCCATGGTCGCGCTGTTCGGATTCTTCGTTATGCGCCACTTGCCACATACATTGTTGCGTTACGCCTACTGAAACAGGCAATTTACAAGCGACATTTCTTACACGCCGCTCTTTCGGAACATTCCGACAAGAGCGGCGCTTGCAACCTACGCAAACTTCCTCCCTCCCGGTTAACTTTCCTGGTTATAAAACCGACATTTCCGCATTCCCGGCCGACGCAAAACTAGCGTTACATATTCAAGTTGAAACATGCCTGCTCAGTGTTTCGCGCTTTTGAAAAACCGTTAGATTGATGGGCCCGACTCGGACATTTGCTGGCCATCCATATTTATTCAAACCCTGCATTGAAGTTCTGCCGAGTCATACAACAATCCATTTCTTATCGAGTCTTTCATGAGTCCAAAAATACCC
This sequence comes from Pseudomonas sp. AC083, assembly GCF_979253165.1. Classification (NCBI taxonomy): domain Bacteria; kingdom Pseudomonadati; phylum Pseudomonadota; class Gammaproteobacteria; order Pseudomonadales; family Pseudomonadaceae; genus Pseudomonas; species Pseudomonas sp. AC083. The sequence goes on along the minus strand of NZ_CEEDDH010000014.1, from coordinate 124,145 downwards.
CGCAAGACGTCAGTCACAACGACGCATCAAACTGATGCAAACGTACCAACGCCCCATCGGCCCATGTTTGATGTCAGCAGCATTGAAATATCGCCAAGAGCCGGCATCCCCGATCTTGCGCAGCACAGTACAAACTTCGGCACCGCCCCTGCCGATGCGAATCCGAGGTTGCCTGCGGTTGAAATCTTTCAGTTACCGGCGCACAGCGCTTATCGCTCGGAACATTCCACTTCAATAAACGATTACTGGTTATCGGAGACCTTTGTGCGTGGAATGCAGCCTGCCGACAATGATGGGTTTCGCTGGATCGTTGGCAGAAAGTTCGCAGACGTCGAATATCAGGGAGCTGTGCAAACCACGCATGTGGGTGAGGATGAAACCGGCGCGTTGCGCAGCAAGTTACTCACCGAGCGCGTTCCCTCCGGACCGCGCCTGTACAAAAACGCAGACAGCCCCACCTGGCGCCTGACCGAACAACCCGCGCCAAAGCGACCGCGCCTCGCCCCCGTGACAATACCCATCAATCAAAGTCGTTACAGCCCATCCTGGCGTTCGCCGGATGCTCAGGGCTATTACGAAATGAATCCGCTGTTTGGCTCACGCAAAGACAACATGCTGTTCGCCTTCCGGGATTCATATGGCAATTACATAGCGGTTGATCCTCCGGAGGGTGGATTCGCGGCGACGCCGAGCCACCTCAAACAATGGACCGATCATGAAATCTGGAAGCTATATGGCTTGCAAGGCCGGGACATCGCGCGTTTTCGTGCCGAAGCCCAGGCCAGCGGAACGCCCCCTCACTGGGCAGATCCGGTAACCACGGAAAATCCGTTCACCGATCTGCTGCGCGACTCGTTGCGCTGGCTGCACCCGCACATGAGCCAGACAGAGCGCGAAATCTTTCTGCAATCGTTCAATCTGCTGCCGGATCAATTGACGCGCTTGCACCAGGAGTTGCGCAGCCGTCTGGCGATTCCGGCATGGGCGCTGGCGCACAAGCGTCAACTCGATGACCTCGCCAACCCACGACGCCTCGACCAATTTTTCGCCGATGCGGTCGAGCAGCTCAATCTCAAGCGCAATGCCCGCCATGACTGGTATCACCCGGAAAGCAGCCTCACACCTGAGGTTCGTGAGGCTCTGTTGAAACAGCTCGGTTATCTGCGCAACAAGAACAACTGCCTGTACCGCACGGACATTCCGGCGCTGTTTCGCGGCGACGAGCGCACGCCGTTCGAGCTGGCGAACGACGGCACCATGCTGCCGCGCTATCACCATGAACCCGGCGCCACCACGCACAAGCCGATCAGCGCGACGTTCAGTCTCAAGCTAGGACAGGAATATGCCAGCGCCCCTGATCCCGAATACCTGCGCTTCAACAGCCAGACCAATAAATACCCGGGACGCGACACGGACGACAGCAGTTCAGAAAGCGGCGCAAGCGACGCCAGTGATACACCGAGTGACTCCTCGTCAGACTGGTCGGATGCTGACAGCCCTGTGGCATGGGATCACGAGCGCGGCTACCGGTCCACGCGCACACGGCAGACGGAAATGTTTCTCTACGCGCTCGACACGCGCGGTCTGGAGGTCGTCCCCCACGAAGAAAACATGATGTTCAATTCCGCTGCGCGTGACACCCCGCCGACCTGGTTCCCCTCCGACGATTTCGAAGGGCTGATCTCGGTCACGCGCAGCGGAGTTTCAGCCGAGCGTGTCTGGTTACTGAACGCAGACCTGACCAAGGGCGCCAGGGTCGAAGACATCAAAGAGCAGGCTGGCGCAAACGCTGATCGCATCGAAGCGGCCACCCATGCCGGGCACTTTAACCGGTTCGAATACGACCAGTTGATCGACCAGGTGGAGACGGCGGGCCTGCCGATACTCAGGCTCTCAGGCAACAAGGAAGAGTTTGCCCATGACATCGCCTGGCCCGAACTTCAAATGCTCAAGTAAAGCCGCCAGAGAAACCGGCTCCTCATGCACACCATTAAAGGATTAATACGTGTCGAAACTCATCGTCCCCGCGGCTCATGTCGCCCACGTGCGCGCGCTTCAAGTTACCCCCATAGACGCCTCGGCCAATCCCCATACGCCGTCCACACCCATGCCTGATCGAGCGGAGGTGCCAGGCGAGGTGCCTGACAGCGCCCCATCCCTTCGCCAGACTTTGAAGGCAATCGACAAACACCTGGGCCCACTGCGTATCGGCGAGGTCGTGATCAGTCGGGTCGAGTTGCAAGCGCTGGGGGCGACCGTAGACGGTCAACCTGTCAGTCCGGCGAATGCCAACATGAAGCGCGTGGATCAGGCTTTTCTGGACGGACTCCATTTCGAGTCCGCGAAGGTGCAGTCCCGCTTGCAAGCCGTGGACTTTCCCGACAATGACATGGCGGCACTGCTGTTCTATGAGATTGCCTGCAAGCGCTCGGTCGATGCCGGCCCATTGTTCGTCAGTGATACGCCGCTGGTTTCGGGCAGCGCCATGGATCGCCTCAACAAGCTGGGCAAGGCTGCGCAAAAGCTGGAGATCCACCGTGCGGACGCGTTTGAAAACACGCCGGGCTGGATCAACAAGAGCAAAAGCTATCTGATGAGCGGCGCAGGCGTAGGCATGCAAGCCTTCGGCATCTACAGCAGCTACATGGCGCTGACCGATGCAATCAAAAAAGGCGAGCCGCTGGAAATACTGTTTTACGGCGGATCGATCGCTGCTGAACTCGGTTCGCTGATCATCGAGCAGGGTCTGACGAGAACGGGCCAGGCGATGCTGACTCAGGGCAGCAATGTACTGAAGGGTTTTGCGCTGACCTCGATCGGCAAATACATGAGCCGTGGTGCGGGACTGTTCGCCAGCGCGATTACCTTGCCGTTCGACATCGTCGACGCGATCAAATCCTTCAACGCCGCCGCCGCGACATCAGGCAAAGAGGCTCAGGATCATTATTTCAGCGGTGCCCTGAGTGTCGCGGGCGCGGGTATCAGCCTGGTGCTGGGCGTCGCCGCGCTGGCCGGTTTCGGCAGCGTTGCCGGCCCGCTCGGCCTCGCGGCCGCTGCGCTGCTCATCGGCGGGTCGATGATTTATCAGGCCGCCAGGGTCGTCGACGATATCGACGACTACATCGAACTGACGACACTCGAGCGTCTGCGCTCGGGATGGTTCGCCTTCACCGGCAAGGAACTGGACACCGAGGTGATGGATCGCTTCAAGCTGTCCAGGCTTTCCAGTGACTACGAGAAACAGCTCGAAATGTCCGCCAAAGACATGCTTGCCGGCGCTTACAAGGACTCCATCGCCCAAGTGGTCAATGGCGCGTTTCGCGCCGAATTGCGCCCTGTCGAACTGTGGCGTTACCAGTGGGACGCAAGCGCCGGCCAGCTGCCGTTCAGACTCGACAGCCAGGCGGTGATCGTCGGCGGCGACGATGTCATCGACGCAAGCCAGGGATTACCCGACAACCTCAAGGGCGTAGTCAACGGCAGTGCAGGCGAAGGCAAAGGCGTGTTCTGGCGCTTGGGTGATGGCAACGACCGCGTGGTGGGCGTCAAGGCGCGACCCAACCTCTTCACCTACCGCGAAGGTCACAAGGCACTGACCGGCGGCGACACAAATGATGCGTTCTACCAGGAAGTCTCTGATCAGGAACTGGATCGATCGACCAGACCGCCGCACATCAATGTGCTGGATGGCGGCTCGGGCTACGATCTGGTTGCGTTCGAAGGCGTCCGTCCGATTACCGACACGCGTTACGTCGGTCACGACGTCAATCTGCAGACCGGCAAGGTCTCACTTCGCGGCCCCGACTCTGCGAACGACACTCTCGAAGTCGCCCATCTGACCTCCATTGAAAACGTTGCGACCTTGCGCAAAGGCACGAGCACTATCACGGGCAATGACCAGCCCAACCAGATTTCCGCCAACGGATACGACCGCATCAGCGCTGGCGACGGCAACGACACGATCGCAATTTTCGGTACCGAGTGCACGGTGGAGGGCGGCGGCGGCGAAGACCGCTATTACATTGCCGACACCAATGCACGTACAACGATCATCGAGCGTGGCGAACATTCGAGCCTGATCGAATTCGGCTGGACGATGGCGGTCATTCAACGCTGGCAAATCATCGGTACATCACTGGTGGTCAACTCCTTGCGCGGCAGGGACGGCAGCGACCCCGACCATGTGCTGACCCTCGAAAACGTCTATCGAACGGTCAACGGTCAGCGTCAATTGAATAACGCTCAGTGGGCCTTCCGCACCCTCGACGGCTATGAACTGCGCGCGCAGCTGCCCACTCGACCAGGTGAAGCCTTGAGTCAGGACATCGAGGTTGCCGTCACCGTCAGCGGACGGCCGGCACCCGCCCCGGCAATCGTCAACGTTGGCACGGTGGCGCTGGACGGTCAGGGCGTGCAGCGCCACTTCATCGCACGTACCGAGCACAGGGTCGAATTCGTCGCCACAGGCAACGCTATCGGCGCCCACACCATTTACCTGGATTACCAGGACAGCGAGATCGTCGACGTGGTGGTCAGCTATGGCGTGGAAGTGCGCGAGGGTGTTTCGGGCAATACGCACCTGACCTACAACAACATCAGCCTGTCGATCCTGCTGCCCTCCAGAGTGCTGGCCTTCAAAGGCGTGATCCAGACGATTGCCGCTGCGACGGGCTACAGCGGCCAAAACAGCCTGAAGGTCACGACACCGCTTCTGGCCCGGGACATCGTGCTGGTCATGCAGGATGACGTTTCGTACCGCGTGCAGGTGCCCGCGCTCGGTTACCGGGACGACGCCAGAAATCCCGGCATCCGTGTGCTCAGCTCGCGGAGCTGGTTGAAGCGGCGCAACGGGAAATATCCATTCATCCGTCCGTTGGTCAGCGAGAAACCATCACTGGGCACCCAGAACAGCAAAGTGGTCATCGAATCGCGGCCGCACACAGGGATTTATCTGCTCGAAGGCAAAAGCGCGACTTACGACGTTTATCTCGCCAGCAACAGTATCCTGCGTCTGGCCACACCGGGCGCTGCGGCAAAAACGGCCAATGCATCGAGATGGAATCTGTTTACCCGTACCCTGACAGAAACTGCCACACGCGCCGATATCCAGTTCCAGGGCAACCGCCTGCGCATTGCCAGCGTCACTGTGGAGTTGCCGGACATCTTGGATGACACTCCGGTGGAGTCCATTTGTGTGGTGACGTCAGCCGGCAACATTTATGAAGTCTCGCTGCTGTTTGAGGTGTTGCAGCTGTATGTGATCGATGCTCGTGGCTACGCCAGTGTCGAGGCATTGCTGGCAGATATCGACAAGCACAAACAACGCCACGAACTGGCCGCACGGGTCTACGTCATCCACATCGGTTACAAAGCCGACACAGCGGGCACGCTGGTTTACAACTCGGTGAGCAATCAATGGAGTCTGCTCAATGATCCGCTGGAGCGCGTCGACCGCGAAGGCCTGTTCATCCCGGTCAATATGAGCTGACCGTGCGCTGCCGGTTTCAACATCGTGCCAGGGTGGGCCTGCGCTGATCTTCGTTTGCGCGTTGAGTCATGCGTTTCCCAAGTGAAACTAGGCGAACAGTTCGCCCTGCAACTCGTCGAGTAATGCCTGGATCGCATCCAGCCGTTGCTGTGGGTCGTCGAGTTGCAGCAGATCGATCTTGTCCTCTTCGGCAAAAGGCAACAGATAGGCAAGCTGATTGGCCAGCGCCTGTTGCCCGGCGGCTTCGGTGCCCATGTTCAACGCCTCGACCATCGGGTGTTCGGCCAGCGCCTTGAGCAGCGCGACCAGGTCGGCGTCCTCGTCCTGCAACGGTTGCTCGGGCTCATCGTCCAGCCACTCGACGTCGGCCAGAATCAGTTGATCGCGCTGCACTTCGGTGCGCAGCACAGTGAAGCGCCGTCCGCCTTGCACGCGAATGCCGAGCAGGCCGTTGTCCTGTTGCTGGAAATCGGTGATCCGCGCCTCGCAACCGACCATTGCGAAACCTTCTGGTGCCACACCGACTTCGCTGCCCTCAAGGATGCACACCACACCGAAACCGACGCCCTGCTTCATGCAGCGGCCGATCATGTCGAGGTAGCGCGCCTCGAAGATCTGCAAGTCGAGGTTGCAGCCGGGGAACAGCACCGTGTTCAGCGGGAAAAGCGGCAGACTCATAGACATATCCTTACACCACCATCGACACCGCCAACGGCAGGAACACCGCCGTGGCCACGCCCATCAGACTCATTGCCAGCGCGGCGAACGCGCCGCACTCGTCGTTTTCCTGCATCGCCACCGCCGTGCCGACCGCATGCGCGGTCATGCCCAGCGCCATGCCGCGCGCTTCGGGGCTGTGCACGCCGAGGCGGGTCAGCAGCGCCGGGCCGAAGATCGCGCCAATCACCCCGGTGATCAGCACGAACACCGCGGCCAGCGCCGCCACGCCGCCGATCTGCTCGGCGACCAGCATGGCGATCGGCGAGGTCACCGATTTCGGCGCCATGGTCATCAGGATCATGTGATCGGCACCGAACCACCAGCCCAGCGCCACGCCCATGCCCGTTGCGACCACCCCGCCTATCACCAGCGTAGTAAAAATCGGCCAGAACAATTGGCGGATGCGCCGCAGATTCAAATACAGCGGCACCGCCAGCGCCACCGTGGCCGGCCCCAGCAGGATGCTGAGGATCTCGGTGCTCTTGCGGTACTCGGCGTAAGTCAGGCCGCAGCCGACCAGCACACCGATCACCAACAACATGGAGACCAGCACCGGTTGCAGAAAGATCCAGCGGGTTTTCTCGAACGCCGCCAACACCAGTTGATAGGCACCGAGGGTAATGCCGATGCCGAACAGCGGATGATGAATCACCGACGCCCACGCGCCTTGCCAGTCAAACAGCATCAGGACTCCTCCGCCGGCGGCGCGTGACGTTTGACCAGCCGCTGCATGAGCACGCCGGCAAAGGCCATCGACAGGATCAGCGAGACCACCAGCGCGCCGACAATCGCCCAGAAATCCGCAGCAATCGCCGTGGCATACACCATCACGCCCACCGCCGGCGGCACCAGCAGCAACGGCAGATAACGCAGCAGGCTGCCCGCCGCCTGATTCAGCGGCTCGCCGACTTCACCGCGAATGATCAGGAACACCAGCAACAGCAGCAGCCCGATGATCGGCCCCGGCAATATCGGCAACAGCAAATGATTGAGCGCGGTGCCGAGCAATTGGAACAGCACCAGCAGGGTCAGGCCACGTAACAACATCCGACATCTCCGTCTTACATTTTCAGCCAGCAGGGGCTCGGCATTATAAGCATGCCGGCGCTATGGACCGGCATTCGCCAAAAGCATGGTCGGTTGACCTGAGCATATCGCCATGATGATCTACAGTGGTTCGCAGGCCGGTCAAATCCGCCCCCTGAAAAACTATAAAACCGATGAACCCAAGGAGAGTCTCAATGCCCTATGTTCCCGTTGCAGAGCTCAAAGATTATGTCGGCAAGGAACTTGGACGTTCCGAATGGCTCACCATCGATCAGGAGCGCATCAACCTGTTCGCCGAAGCCACCGGTGATTTTCAGTTCATTCACGTCGATCCGGTCAAGGCTGCGCAAACGCCGTTTGGCAGCACGATTGCCCATGGTTTCCTGTCGCTGTCGCTGATGCCGAAACTGATGGAAGACATCCTCGTGCTGCCCGAAGGCGTGAAGATGGTCGTCAACTATGGCCTGGACAGCGTGCGTTTCATCCAGCCGGTCAAGGTCAACTCAAAAGTCCGACTGAAGGTCGACATGGTCGAAGTCACCGAGAAAAAACCCGGCCAGTGGTTGCTCAAGGCTACCGCGACACTGGAGATAGAAGGCTCGGACAAACCGGCCTACATCGCCGAGCCGCTGTCACTCTGCTTCGTCTGATCATCCCGGATGCGAAGCAGCGCACGCTGTTTCGCGTCACGTCTGTATATATGCGACGCATAGCTGCGGCATACTCGGTCGCCTAATTGCCCGGATCCCGCTATGCGCTCAATCGCTCGACTTGCACCCCTTGCCCTGACCCTGATGCTCACCGCTTGCGGCGACGGCGAATCGCTGTTGCCGCCGGATGCGCGCCTGCCCGATGGCGGTCGCTATCGCGGTGAACTGGTCGACGGCTTGCTGCAAGGTCAGGGCCGCGTCGACTACCCCAACGGCAGCTGGTACGCCGGGGAGTTCGACAAGGGTCAGTGGCACGGGCAAGGCGAATGGCATGGCAGCAACGGTGAGGTCTATCGCGGCCAGTTCCAGCAAGGGCTGTTCGATGGTCAGGGCAGCCTGAGCACCAATGCCAGCAGTTACACCGGTGGCTTCAAGCAGGGCCGGCGCGATGGCGAAGGCACGCTGAAAGAAAACGGCATGACCTATCGCGGCGAGTTCAAGGCTGACCAGTATTCCGGCCTCGGCCGACTGGAAATGGACGACGGCAGCTCCTATCAAGGCCAGTTCGCCCACGGCAAACCCAACGGCGAAGGCCAGCGCGGCGATGCCAGCGGCAATTCGTTCAGCGGGCATTTCGTCAACGGCCAACTGGAAGGCAACGGCACCTACAACAGCGCCGACGGCGATATCTACGTCGGCGGTTTCAAGAACAATCAACTGCACGGCAAGGGCCGCTACGAGAACGCCGACGGCGACGTCTGGCTCGGCCAGTTCAAGGAGGGCGCGCTGACCGGCAAGGGCGAATTGATCGGCGCGGATGGCAGCCATTACATCGGTGTGTTCAATGACTGGCGCTTCACCGGCCAGGGCCGTTTGAACCTGGCCGATGGCAGCTTCTACATCGGCGGCTTCGACAACGACAGCTATTCAGGACGCGGCACTCTGGTGCTTACCGATGGCAGCGTGCTCAGTGGCACCTGGATCAACGGCCAACGCGTGCGCGACGCCGACGGCAAATTGCTCCCCGACACCCTCGAACTCGGTTTGCTCGCCCAGGGCCGGTTGCTGGACGACGCACTGGCGGCGATCCCCGCTTCAACTCCGGCAGTCGAGTTGTACACCCTGACACTCGGCGGCGACGGCAAGCAAAGCGTGTTCCTGCGTGAATCAGACTACGTCGCCAACATGCTCAACACGCGCTTCGGCGCCTTCGGCCAGATTCGTCTGGTCAATCATCGCGATCATCTCGGTGACCGGCCGATGGCCACCCGGGAAAACCTGCGCCGCGCCGCGCAAGCCCTTGCCGAACGCAGCGGGCCGGAAGATCTGCTGTTCATTTATCTGACCAGCCACGGCACCGCCGAGCACGAACTGGTGCTCGATCAGCCGCGCATGGAACTCGCCGATCTGCCCGCCGATGAACTCGCCGCCGTGCTCGCGCCGCTGAAGCATCGCGACAAGGTCATCGTGATTTCCTCCTGCTATTCCGGCGGTTTCATCCCGGCGCTGAAAGACGAACGCACGCTGATCATGACCGCCTCGCGCGCCGATCGGGTGTCGTTCGGTTGCTCGGAAGAAGCCAACTTCACCTACTTCGGCGACGCGCTGTTCGCCCAGGCGCTTAACCAGACTGATGATCTGGAGCAGGCTTTCAAACTGGCCAAGGCCACCGTCGCCGAACGTGAGCTGGCCGACGGCTTCGAAGCCTCGGAGCCGCAGATCTGGGCGCCGAAAACCGTGCTGTCGCACTGGCAGCTGCTGCGAAAACAGCAGGCGCGCAAAGCGTTGCAAAGCAGCGCATTGAACGACGCGGCGAAAAAAGGCAACTAAGCTGAACAGTATCAAGGGAGAGACACTATGTACTTGACGCCTCAGCACGTATTGCTTGCCGGAGCCACCGGACTGACCGGTGAACATCTGCTCGACCGTTTGCTCAACGAGCCAACGATTACCCGTGTCCTCGCCCCTTCACGTCGGCCGCTGGCCGAGCATCCGCATCTGGAAAACCCGGTCGGCGACCCGCAGGCGTTTCTGCCGCAGCTCAGTGGCCGGGTCGATATCGCCTACTGCTGCCTCGGTACCACGATCAAACAGGCCGGCTCCGAAGAAGCCTTTCGCGCGGTGGATCTGGACATGGTCGTGGCGTTTGCCAAGCGCGCCCGGGAGATGGGCGCGCGGCATCTGATCGTGATCAGTGCGATTGGCGCCGATCCGGATTCCTCGGTGTTCTACAACCGGGTCAAAGGCGAGATGGAACAGGCCCTGCGCGCGCAGAACTGGCCGCAACTGACCATTTGCCGACCTTCGCTGCTGCTTGGCGAACGCACCGAACCGCGTCTGGTCGAGCAACTGGCCGGGCCGTTGTCGAAGCTGATTCCGGGCAAATACCACGGCATCGAAGCGTGCCAGTTGGCGCGAGCGATGTGGCGCCTGGCGCTGGAAGAACAGGATGGGGTGCGGGTGATCGAATCGGATGAGCTGCGCAAGTTAGGCAAATAACTCCGGGACTTTGTGGTGAGGGGATTTATCCCCGTTCGGCTGCGCAGCAGTCGTCGCTTTTACAATTTTTTGGGGGGGGGCGCTTCGCACCCCAGCGGGGATAAATCCCCTCGCCACAGAGGTTGTGCGACCCCCTACAATCCACCAGTCGCCTGAAAGCCCACGCCAATCACGGTGAGCAACGACAACGGCAACAACAGCGTATCGAGCAGCGCACTGGCCGGCAGGTCCACGCCCGGATAGCTCGGCGCTTCGGCACCGAACCGGTCCATCGCACAGCAGCCGCCGTTCAATGCATACAAATCCAGGCGCGTACCGGCATACACCACCGGTGCGCCGGGTTTGGCTGCATCCAGCGTGCGCACGGTAGCGCATCCAGCCAATTGCAGCGCCAGCACAAGCACCAGCAGCTTATTCATCGCTGCTCAGGTGATGCTCGCCCCAACGCGGCAGCATGTCCTGCGGGATGCCGAGCAGATTGAGAATCCGCGCCACAACGAAGTCGATCAGATCATCGATGGTCTGCGGCTGGTGATAGAAGCCCGGCGAGGCCGGCAAAATGGTCACGCCCAGATTCGACAACTTGAGCATGTGCTCCAGATGAATGCTCGAGTACGGCGCCTCGCGCGGCACCAGAATCAACTGACGGCGCTCTTTCAGGGTGACGTCCGCCGCGCGCTCGATCAGGTTGTTGCAGGCGCCGGTGGCAATCGCCGACAGCGTGCCGGTCGAACACGGCACCACCACCATGGCTGCCGGCGCGCCGGAGCCGGAGGCTACCGGCGACATCCAGTCTTCCTTGCCGTACACGCGAATCTGCCCGGCAGCGGCGCCGGTATATTCGGTCAGAAAGGCCTGCATCATCTGCGGCTTGTTCGGCAGGGACACGTCGGTCTCGGTGGCCATTACCAGTTGCGCAGCCTTGGAGATCAGGAAGTGCACTTCGCGATCTTCGCGCACCAGGCAATCGAGCAGGCGCAAGCCGTACTGCGCGCCCGAGGCGCCGGTCATCGCCAAGGTGATGCGTTCCGGACCGCCGGCCTGGGAAAAAGCGTTCATTGCAGTGCCTCGGCAAGCTTGCCGTGCAGGCCGCCGAAGCCGCCGTTGCTCATGATCACCACGTGAGTACCGGGCTGCGCCTGGCTCTTCACGCGTTCGATGATGCCTTCCAGGGAATCGCTGACAATCGACGGCACCGTGCACAATGCGGCGGTGGCGCCGAGATCCCAACCGAGGTTGGCCGGGGCATACCAGATCACTTGATCGGCATCGACCACACTGTCCGGCAGACCGTCACGGTGGGCGCCGAGCTTCATCGAATTGGAGCGCGGCTCGATGATCGCAATCAATGGCGCGTCGCCGATGCGTTTGCGCAGGCCGTCGAGGGTGGTAGCGATGGCGGTCGGGTGATGGGCGAAGTCGTCATAAATGGTGATGCCGCGCACCTCGGCGACTTTCTCCATGCGTCGTTTGACGTTCTTGAACGCGCTCAACCCGGCGATGCCCATCGACGGCACCACGCCAACATGACGCGCGGCGGCCAGAGCAGCCAGGGCGTTGGCGACGTTGTGTTGACCGGTCAATTCCCACTCGACGGTGCCTTGGGACACGCCTTCGAACATCACTTCGAACGCCGAACCGTCTTCGCTGAGCAGCTTGACCTGCCACTGACCGCCGGCGCCGGTGGTTTGCACCGGGGTCCAGCAACCCATCTCGATCACGCGCTGCAACGCTGGCTCGGTGGTCGGGTGGATGACCAGCCCTTCGCTCGGGATGGTGCGCACCAAGTGGTGAAACTGACGTTCGATCGCTGGCAGATCGGGGAAGATGTCGGCGTGATCGAATTCAAGGTTGTTCAGAATTGCGGTGCGTGGACGGTAGTGGACGAACTTCGAGCGCTTGTCGAAGAAGGCGCTGTCGTATTCGTCAGCCTCAATGACAAAGAACGGCGTACCGCCCAGACGCGCCGACACCGAGAAATTCTGCGGCACGCCGCCGATGAGGAAACCCGGGCTCATGCCGGCATGCTCCAGCACCCAGGCGAGCATGCTGCTGGTGGTGGTCTTGCCGTGGGTACCGGCCACGGCCAATACCCAGCGCCCTTGCAGCACGTGATCGGCCAGCCACTGCGGGCCGGAGACATACGGCAGGCCTTTGTTCAGCACATATTCCACCGCCGGGTTGCCACGGGACATGGCATTACCGATCACCACCAGATCCGGCGCCGGATCGAGCTGTGCCGGGTCATAACCCTGCGTCAGCTGAATGCCCTGGGCCTCGAGCTGCGTGCTCATCGGCGGATAGACGTTGGCGTCGGAGCCCGTGACGTGATGGCCCAGCTCTTTGGCCAACACCGCCATCGAGCCCATGAAAGTCCCGCAGATACCCAGAATATGAATGTGCATAGTCGACCTCGTAAAACATGGCCGCAGGTTAGCGTAGGGAGGGGGAAATGGCACTCTTTAGCTGAGGGGCGGGCCTGTTCGACCTGATCGTTCCCACGCTCTGCATGGGAATGCAGCACGGGACGTTCTGCGTCCCAAAGCGGACGCGGAGCGTCCGGGCAGGCGTTACCACGCGGAGCGTGGGAACGATCAGGTCGGTCAGGCAGAGCGGGCGATGCCGTGCTTGCGAAGCTTTCTGTACAGCGTATTGCGGCTGACGCCCAACTGTTCAGCGGTATGGGTCATATGCCAGCGCGTCTGCTCAAGCGCATTGAGCAATGCGACACGCTCGGCGTCGTCCAATGGCTGCGCGACAATCTGCGCCGCCACCACCGCCGGCCGCGCCTGCCGAATCATCACCGGCAAATCCTCAACGCCGACCCGCCCGCCATCACACAACGCCGCCAGCGTGCGCAGGACATTGCGCAACTGCCGCACATTGCCCGGCCAGTTGAATGCCAACAACGCTTGCCGCGCCGGTTCGTCGATCAGAATTGTTTCGTCCCCTGCCTCCTCGGCCAGGAGAAAGTCCAGCAACTGCGATTTATCACTGCGCTCACGCAACGCCGGCAACGCCACGTCCAGCCCGTTCAAGCGGTAATACAGGTCTTCACGGAAACTGCCGTCCTCGACTCGTTCGAGCAAATTGCGGTGCGTCGCACTGATGATGCGCACGTCTACCGCTTGCGGCTCGCCGCCAATCGGCACCACTTGCCGATCTTCCAGCACACGCAGCAAGCGCGTCTGCAACGCCAGTGGCATATCGCCGATTTCGTCGAGGAACAAGGTGCCGCCATCGGCCTGTTGCAGCTTGCCGCGCATGCCGTCCTTGCGCGCGCCGGTGAAGCTGCCGCCGCGATAGCCGAACAGTTCGCTCTCGATCAGGCTTTCCGGAATGGCCGCGCAATTGAGAGCGACGAAGGCATTGCCGCAGCGCTGGCTGGCCTGGTGCACAGCCTTGGCGAACGCCTCCTTGCCCGAGCCGGTTTCGCCGTTGATCAAGAGCGGCACGTCGCGCTCGAACACGCGCAGGGCTTTGCGGAATTCGACCTGCAAGGCTTCGTCGCCGAGACAGATGCCGGACAGGCGTGGTGCGGGCGCGGCGATTGGCGCTGGCATGATCGGCGTCGGCTTGCGCGATTCGCCGCGCAATACCGCGAACAGATGTCGACCATCGCGGGTGCGCAGCGGCCAACTGGCACTGGCGTTGGCGCTAGCCCGCCCGAGCAGGTCATCCAGCGAACAATCGAAAAACGCCTCCACCGGTTTACCGAGCAAACCGCCGCGAATATGCCCGAGCAGGTTCAGCGCGCTCTGGTTGACTGCGCTGATCCGCCCCTCGCCGTCAAACGCCAGCAGCCCTTCGCTGAACAGGCCTACAGACTCGGCTTGCAGATGAAAACGCAGCAACCATTGGTTGTCGAAACAGCGCAGGAAGTAGCAGCTCTCGATCATCTTCGCCGACAGATTGACCAGCGCCATGGTGTGGAACTGGCTCTGCCGCGAGACGTCAGGCCGCGCCGAAGACACATCGAGTACCGCCAACAACTCACCATGGGGGTCGAACACCGGGCTCGCCGAGCAGGTCAGCCCGGTGTGGCGGCCGCGAAAGTGTTCGTCCTGGTGAATGGTCAGCGCCTGACGCTCCACCAGGCAGGTGCCGATGCCGTTGGTGCCTTCGCAGGCTTCGCTCCAGTCGGCGCCGAGCCAGAGCCCGGCGCGCTCGAAAATCTTCCGTTCGGCCGGCGCGGTGACGCAATTGAGGATCACACCGCGCGCGTCAGTCAGCAGCACCGCATGGCCGGCACCGGACAGTTGCTGATGCAGGCTGCTCATCTCGGTGCCGGCGATTTGCAGCACTTGTTGCAGACGTTCGCGACTTTCCAGTACTCGGCCATGCTCGAGCACGGTCGGCGCCATGGTCACAGAAGGATCGAGGTGATAGTCCTCAAGGCAACGCAGCCACGAACGGGCGATCGATGGATCGGCGCCGGGGCCGTGCAGGTGCGGTTTGCCCTGGGTGACGGTGAGAACCTGACGGGCATGGCGACTCAAATGGTTGTCGTGCATTTCTTATTGTTCTCCCCGAGAGGTCTACGCAATCCCGTGTAGGAGCTGCCGCAGGCTGCGATCTTTTGATCTTGATCTTGAAAAACAAAATCAAAGGATCGCAGCCTGCGGCAGCTCCTACACGGATTGCTGTTGGCTGAGGATCCCTCAGCCACCCGCGCATTGCAATGCTGGCAAGACCGCCCGGTCACGGGCTGTGCCGCAAGCGGTACAAACTGTCACCCGTGCTGTATCGAAACCGTCACGGCGCCACTCCATTCGTCCGAGACAAACCGGCCAAGCCCTTGATTTGCCTGACCTGCACGGCAGTGGCCCGAGCCTTGCTCTACGCTTATAGCAAGCGCACTTGCGCGTTTCTCTAATAAGTACAAAGCCAAGGAGAACATCATCATGCGTTACGCCCACCCCGGTACTGAAGGCGCTAAAGTCTCGTTCAAGAGCAAGTACGGCAACTACATCGGCGGCGAGTTCGTCGCGCCGGTCAAAGGTCAGTACTTCACCAATACCTCGCCAGTCAATGGCCAGCCAATTGCCGAATTCCCCCGCTCCACCGCCGAAGACATCGACAAGGCGCTGGATGCTGCCCACGCCGCCGCCGATGCGTGGGGCGCCACTTCGGTGCAGGCGCGCTCACTGATCCTGCTGAAAATCGCCGACCGCATCGAAGAAAACCTCGAACTGCTGGCGATCACCGAAACCTGGGACAACGGCAAAGCCATCCGTGAAACCCTCAACGCCGACATCCCGCTCGCCGCTGACCATTTCCGTTATTTCGCCGGTTGCCTGCGCGCTCAGGAAGGCAGCGCTGCGGAAATCGACGGCAACACCGTGGCCTACCACATTCATGAACCGCTGGGCGTGGTCGGCCAGATCATTCCGTGGAACTTCCCGCTGCTGATGGCCGCGTGGAAACTCGCGCCAGCGCTGGCCGCCGGTAACTGCGTGGTGCTCAAGCCTGCCGAGCAAACCCCGCTGGGCATCTGCGTGCTGATGGAGCTGATCGGCGACCTGCTGCCGCCGGGCGTGCTCAACGTCGTGCAAGGCTTCGGTAAAGAGGCAGGCGAAGCACTGGCAACCAGCAAGCGCATCGCCAAAATTGCCTTCACCGGCTCGACCCCGGTCGGCTCGCACATCATGAAATGCGCAGCGGAAAACATCATTCCATCGACCGTGGAACTGGGCGGCAAGTCGCCGAACATCTTCTTCGAAGACATCATGCAGGCTGAGCCGAGCTTCATCGAGAAAGCCGCTGAAGGTCTGGTGCTGGCGTTCTTCAACCAGGGCGAAGTGTGCACCTGCCCTTCCCGCGCACTGGTGCAGGAATCGATCTATGACGAATTCATGCAGGCCGTGATGAAGAAAGTCAGCCAGATCAAACGCGGCGACCCGCTGGACACCGACACCATGGTCGGCGCCCAGGCATCGGAACAGCAATTCGACAAGATCCTCTCGTACCTGGAAATCGCCAAGGGCGAAGGCGCGGAACTGCTGACCGGCGGCAAGGTGGAAAAACTCGAGGGCAGCCTGGCCACCGGTTATTACATCCAGCCGACCCTGCTCAAGGGCACCAACAAGATGCGCGTGTTCCAGGAAGAAATCTTCGGCCCGGTGGTGAGCATCACCACTTTCAAGGACGAAGCCGAAGCCCTGGCGATTGCCAACGACACCGAGTTCGGCCTCGGCGCCGGCCTGTGGACCCGCGACATCAACCGCGCCTACCGCATGGGCCGGGCGATCAAGGCCGGTCGCGTGTGGACCAACTGCTATCACCTGTACCCGGCGCACGCCGCGTTCGGCGGTTACAAAAAGTCCGGCGTCGGGCGTGAAACCCACAAAATGATGCTCGACCATTACCAGCAGACCAAGAACCTGCTGGTGAGCTACGACATCAATCCGTTGGGATTCTTCTGATCCTGCGATGCTGATCGTTCCCACGCGCAGCAAAGGAATGCCTCAACGGACGCTCCGCGTTCGGTTTCGAAGGAACGCGGAGCGTCCCGGGCTGCATTCCCACGCAGAGCGTGGGAACGATCAGGTTCCTGGCTGTAGCCGGGCCAATAAAACAATAAAAATGGTGAACCCTATGCCAAGCGAATCCCCGGCCGGCGCTCCGGCGACCGGCTCCTCCGTCGACTTCGAAAAAGTCGGCACCGATTATTTCCAACAACGCGAACTGAAAAAAGGCGCCGCCGGCTGGGTCTTGCTGGTCGGCCTCGGCGTCGCTTATGTGATTTCCGGCGACTACGCCGGCTGGAATTTCGGCCTCGCCCAGGGTGGCTGGGGCGGCATGTTTCTCGCCACGCTGCTGATGGCGACCATGTACCTGTGCATGTGCTTTTCCCTAGCCGAATTGTCCTCGATGATTCCCACCGCTGGCGGCGGCTACGGTTTCGCCCGCAGTGCTTTCGGACCGTGGGGCGGGTTTCTCACCGGCACCGCGATCCTCATCGAGTACGCCATCGCCCCCGCTGCCATCGCGGTGTTCATCGGCGCCTACTGCGAGTCGCTGTTCGGTATTGGCGGCTGGATGATCTACCTGGCGTTCTACATCATCTTCATCGCCATCCACATTTTCGGGGTCGGCGAAGCGCTCAAGCTGATGTTCATCATTACCGCCGTCGCCGCGCTGGCGCTGGGGGTGTTTTTGGTGGCGATGGTGCCGCACTTCGACGTCGCCAATCTGCTCGACATCCCGGTGACCACTGCGGTCGGCGCCAGTCCGTTTCTGCCGTTCGGCTACGTCGGCGTGTGGGCGGCGATTCCCTATGCGATCTGGTTTTTCCTTGCCGTCGAAGGCGTGCCGCTGGCCGCTGAAGAAACCAAAAACCCCAAGCGCGACCTGCCGCGCGGGCTGATCGGGGCGATGCTGGTGCTGCTGATGTTCGCCCTGCTGATTCTGATCGTCGGCCCCGGCGGCGCTGGAGCGAATTCGCTGCTGACCTCGGGTAATCCACTGGTTGAAGCACTGAGCAAAGCCTACGGCGGCTCGACGTGGATGGGCAGCTTCGTCAACCTTGTCGGTCTGGCTGGACTGATTGCCAGTTTCTTCTCGATCATCTACGCCTACTCGCGGCAGATCTTCGCGCTGTCGCGGGCCGGTTACCTGCCGCGCAAACTGTCGCAGACCAACAAGAGCAAGGCGCCGGTGCTGGCCTTGGTGATCCCCGGCATCATCGGTTTCGGGCTGTCGCTGACCGGTCAGGGCGACTTGCTGATTCTGGTCGCGGTGTTCGGCGCTACCATTTCCTATGTGCTGATGATGGCCGCGCACATCACCCTGCGCATCCGGCGCCCCAAAATGGACCGGCCGTACCGCACGCCGGGTGGCATTTTCACCTCGGGTGTGGCGCTGGTATTGGCGTGCATCGCCGTGGTGGCGGGCTTCCTCGTCGATCCACGGGTGGTGATCGGCGCCGCGATCATCTATGGAGTGTTAATTGCTTACTTTGCTTTCTACAGTCGGCATCACTTGGTAGCGGGCACGCCGGAAGAAGAATTCGCGGCGATTCAAAAAGCTGAACAAGCCTTGCACTGATTGTCGAAAACCACGGCGCAGAGGCATTCTGCGCCGTCACGGAGAACGCTGAATGGCCAGTTTTGCTCACACGGTCGGCGCGCAGACTTACCGCTTCGACAGCCTCAAAGACGTCATGGCCAAGGCCAGCCCCGCCCGCTCGGGGGATTTTCTGGCCGAGATCGCCGCGCTCAACGACGGCGAACGGGTGGCCGCGCAAATGGCCCTGGCGGACATCTCGCTCACCCACTTCCTGCAAGAAGCGCTGATTCCCTACGAAGCCGATGAAGTCACCCGGCTGATCATCGACACCCACGACAAGCAAGCCTTCGCCGTGGTCAGCCACCTCACCGTTGGCGGCTTTCGTGACTGGCTGCTCAGTGATGCGGCGGACGAAACCAGCCTGCGCGCCCTCGCCCCCGGTTTGACCCCGGAAATGGTCGCCGCCGTGTCGAAGATCATGCGCGTGCAGGATCTGGTGCTGGTCGCGCAGAAAATCCGCGTGGTCACCCAATTTCGCGGCACCCTCGGTTTACGCGGGCGCCTGTCGACCCGCCTGCAACCCAACCACCCGACCGACGAGCCGTCCGGCATTGCCGCGAGCATTCTCGACGGCCTGCTCTACGGCAACGGCGACGCAATGATCGGGGTCAACCCGGCCACCGACAGCATCGCTTCGATCTGCGCGATGCTGGAAATGCTCGACGCGATCATCCAGCGCTATGACATCCCTACCCAGGCCTGCGTGCTGACCCACGTCACCACTTCGATCGAGGCGATCAACCGTGGCGTGCCGCTGGATCTGGTGTTCCAGTCGATTGCCGGCACTGAGGCTGCCAATGCCAGTTTCGGCATCAACCTCAACGTGCTGCAGGAAGGTTACGACGCCGGGCTCAGCCTCAAGCGCGGCACCCTCGGGCAGAACCTGATGTATTTCGAAACCGGTCAGGGCAGCGCGCTGTCGGCCAACGCCCACCACGGCGTCGATCAACAGACTTGCGAGACAAGGGCCTACGCCGTGGCGCGACATTTCAAGCCGTTCCTGGTGAACACCGTCGTAGGATTTATCGGCCCGGAGTACCTCTACAACGGCAAGCAGATCATCCGCGCCGGCCTCGAAGACCACTTCTGCGGCAAGCTGCTCGGTGTGCCGATGGGCTGCGACATCTGCTACACCAACCACGCCGAAGCCGATCAGGACGATATGGACACCCTGCTGACGTTGCTCGGCGTCGCCGGGATCAACTTCATCATGGGCATCCCCGGCTCGGACGACATCATGCTCAATTACCAGACCACTTCGTTTCACGACGCCTTGTACGCCCGCCAGACCCTGGGCCTGAAACCGGCGCCAGAGTTCGAGCAGTGGCTGGCCAACATGGGCATCTTCACCCAGGCGGACGGCAAGGTTCGCTTCGGCAACAACCTGCCGCCGGCCTTCCGCCAGGCCTTGGCGCACTTGGGATGAGTCTTATGGAAAAACCACCGGTCGATCCGCAAAACCCATGGCTGGAACTGCGCCGCCTGACCCCGGCACGCATTGCCCTGGGCCGCACCGGCACCAGTCTGCCGACGCGGGCGCAGCTGGATTTTCAGTTTGCCCACGCCCAGGCCCGCGATGCCGTGCACCTGGCCTTCGATCACAGCGAAATCAGCGCACAACTGAGCGAGCGCGGGCGGGAAACCCTGGCACTGCAAAGCGCCGCGCCGGACCGACACACCTATCTGCAACGCCCGGACCTGGGGCGCAAGCTCAGCGATGAATCGGCGCAGACCTTGCGCGACTACGCCAGCCAACACCCGGGCGGGGTCGATCTGGTGATGGTCGTCGCTGATGGCCTGTCGGCACTGGCGGTGCATCGCCACACCCTGCCGTTCCTGACGCGCCTGGAAGAGCAGATGAGCGGCGACGGCTGGTCCGTGGCGCCGGTGGTGCTGGTCGAGCAGGGTCGCGTCGCCATCGGTGACGAGATCGGCCAGTTGCTCGGGGCGAAAATGGTGGTAATGCTGATCGGCGAGCGCCCGGGCCTGAGTTCGCCGGACAGCCTCGGGCTGTATTTCACCTACGCGCCAAAGGTCGGCCTGACCGACGCGTATCGCAACTGCATTTCCAATGTTCGGCTTGAAGGCCTGAGCTACGGCATGGCGGCGCATCGCTTGCTGTATCTGATGCGCGAGGCCTGTCGGCGGCAGCTGTCGGGGGTCAATCTGAAGGATGAAGCTCAGCTGCACACATTGGAGACGGACGACGCTGTCGACATGAAAGGCAACTTCCTGCTCGATCCACCGCCAGCCTGAACCGTTTCCGCATTGCCTTTCTGCGCTGCTTTCAGGCAGGATCGACGCACGGCCGCCCGGGTTTCCCATCGCCGTCAGAGCAGTTGAAGACAGCCACTTGAAGACGAGACCTATCATGCGGATTATTCAAGCGACCCTCGAACATCTGGATTTGCTGACTCCTTTGTTCGTCAAATATCGCGAGTTCTACGGCTCCCTGCCTTACCCGGATTCCTCCCGCGCGTTCCTCGAAAAACGCCTGCGCCGCAAAGAGTCGGTGATCTATCTGGCCCTGGCCGACGATGACGACAAGAAACTCATGGGCTTCTGCCAGCTCTATCCGAGCTTTTCGTCGCTGTCGCTCAAACGCGTGTGGATTCTCAACGATATCTACGTTGCCGAAGATGCGCGCCGGCAACTGGTCGCCGACAACCTGATCCGCACTGCGAAGAAAATGGCCAAGGAAACCCAGGCCGTGCGCATGCGCGTATCGACCAGCGCAAACAACGAAGTGGCGCAGAAAACCTACGAATCAATCGGCTTCAAGGAAGACACCGAGTTCAAGAACTACGTACTGCCAATCAGCGACGAGCTCTGACTCCAGCGGCTTCGGTGATGAGGGAGTTCGCTCCCTCGCCACGGCCGCCCCTTCCCTGACAATTGCTCACTTCGCGACACTCCCCGCTACAAAACCGACGCGCTTTTCAGCGGTCAGACCGTATAATCCCGATCTTTCCGGCTTGTAAGAAAAACTACACCCCGCTGTAGGCTTACACGAAGTCATCCGCACAGGCCTGCCGAGTCGGGCCGTCATACAGGTGCCCCCATGGATTTCAACCCGCTCGACCTTATCCTGCATCTCGATGTGTATCTCGATTTGCTGGTGAACAACTATGGGCCATGGATCTACGCCATCCTGTTTCTGGTGATCTTCTGTGAAACCGGGCTGGTGGTGATGCCGTTCCTGCCGGGTGACTCGCTGCTGTTCATCGCTGGCGCAGTGGCGGCCGGCGGCGGCATGGATCCGGTGCTGCTCGGAGGCCTGCTGATGCTGGCGGCGATCATGGGCGACAGTACCAACTACGTGATCGGACGCACGGCCGGGGAGAAGCTGTTCAGCAACCCGAACTCGAAAATCTTCCGTCGCGACTACCTGCAGAAAACCCACGACTTCTACGACAAGCACGGCGGCAAGACCGTGACCATGGCGCGTTTCCTGCCGATCATCCGCACCTTCGCGCCGTTCGTCGCGGGCGTGGCGCGGATGCCGTACCCGCGTTTCTTCGGCTTCAGCGTGCTCGGCACCATCCTCTGGGTCGGCGGTCTGGTCACTCTGGGTTACTTCTTCGGCAACGTGCCGTTCATCAAGAAAAACCTCTCGCTGCTGGTGGTGGCAATCATCCTGCTGTCGCTGGTGCCGATGATCATCGGCGTGGTGCGCAGCCGGTTCGGCGGCACCAAAGTGCAATCCCACTGATCCGATGTGGTCACTGAGCGCCTGGCGACGCCGGCGCCTCCTGGCCAGGCACCCGATTGCCGACGACCTGTGGCAACGGGTGCGCCATCAACTCTCCTTCCTCGATGGCATCAGCGCGACTGAAGACCAGTGGCTGCGCGAAGCCTGCGTGCTGTTTCTCGACGACAAACACCTGACCGCCCTGCCCGGCGTCGAACTGCATCAGGAACAGCGCTTGCTGCTCGCCGCCCAAGCGCAGTTGCCGTTGCTGCATCTCGGTGATCTGAATTGGTACCAGGGTTTCCACGAGATCGTGCTGTACCCGGATGACTTCCTCAGCCCGCAACGTCATCGCGATGCCAGCGGCGTCGAGCATGAGTGGGACGGCGAACACAGCGGTGAAGCCTGGCAGCAGGGGCCGGTGATTCTCGCCTGGCCCGGCGTACAGGCCAGCGGTGGCTGGGAAGGCTACAACCTGGTGATCCACGAACTGGCGCACAAGCTGGATATGCTCAACGGCGACGCCAACGGCCTGCCGCCACTGCACGCCGACATGCGCGTCAGCGACTGGGCCGAAGTGATGCAGGCCGCCTACGACGACCTCAACCGCCAGCTCGACCACGATCCCGACGCCGAAACCGCCATTGATCCCTACGCCGCCGAGAACCCGGCGGAGTTCTTCGCCGTCACCAGCGAATACTTCTTCAGCGCCCCGGATCTGCTCCACGAGGCTTATCCACAGGTCTACTTGCAACTGCAGCTTTTCTACCGGCAGGATCCGTTGGGCAGACTGCGGCAACTTCAGGCCACAGACCCGGTCTATCAGGCGCACGACTAAGCTCTGCACGACTTCTGGTACGTGGCGTCGGCGTAGGAATGTGCCTATAATCGCCGCCACTTTTTGGTCAATCCGGCCAAGTGTTTTTGGTCAACTACGGGGGCAACGCCCAATGAGCTACAGCAAGATTCCGGCTGGCAAAGACCTGCCGAACGACATCTACGTCGCGATCGAGATCCCGGCCAACCACGCGCCGATCAAATACGAAATCGACAAAGACAGTGATTGCCTGTTCGTTGACCGTTTCATGGCCACCCCAATGTTCTACCCGGCCAACTACGGTTACATCCCGAACACCCTGGCTGACGACGGTGATCCCCTCGACGTGCTGGTCGTGACCCCTTACCCGGTAGCGCCAGGCTCGGTAATCCGCGCGCGTCCGGTCGGCATCCTGAACATGACCGACGACGGCGGCGGCGATGCCAAAGTCATCGCCGTGCCACACGACAAGCTGTCGCAGCTGTACGTCGACGTGAAGGAATACACCGATCTGCCACCCCTGCTGATCCAGCAGATCGAGCACTTCTTCGCGAACTACAAGGATCTCGAGAAGGGCAAGTGGGTCAAGATCGAAGGCTGGGCCGGCGCAGACGCCGCCCGCGAAGCGATCACCAAGTCGGTTGCCGCCTACAAGGGCTAAGCCATTGCGCTTTGCGTGACGCTTGAAAAAAACCCCGGACATCCGGGGTTTTTTGTGTCTGCACGCTTCAGCTAAACAGCGCGTTTAAATTCCTACATGCAGTTTTAATCTGTTTAATTTCCCACAAGTACGCCTTACATCCCGTCGCAAAATACAGGCTTTTTTTGAACGCCCGGTTTATTCAAACCGCTCTAGTCCGGCCGTAGACTCCGTGTTTATGAGAAAGAACACTAGCGGTCCACGATTCAAGGCACTCCTGGAAGCAGCGAACATCAGCACCACGGATTTCGCAAGGTTCTGGGGCACGGAAGCCCAAAACGTTCATAACTGGTACACCCGGGGCGTCCCGGCGTATCGCATGGAAGAAGTCTCACGCCTGTTGTCGGTCAATAGTGAATGGCTGAAAACCGGGGAAGGCGTCAAGGAGGTCGCGCGCCTGCACCCACCCGCCAGCAACGGCGACACGTTCGATGCCCAGTCCATCTGCGGCGTCTACACCGTCATCAATCCCAGCGACATTGACCTGGCATTTTTCAAGGAAACCCCGATCGCCAACGGCGACGGTAAAACCCACGTCATCCTCGACCCCGACCAATCCCTGCGCCTGCCCCGCGCCCACCTCGATCAACTCGACATCCAGCACGCCAACGCCATCTGCGCGCACATGATCGGCAACAGCATGGCCGATCGCATCGAAGACGGTTCCATCGTCGCCATCGACCGCGGCCTGACCCAGGTCGTCGACGGCGAAATCTACGCCGTAGAGCACGACGGCATGCTGCGCATCAAATACCTGCACCGCATGCCCGGCAACGGCTTGCGCATGCGCAGCCACAACAGCGCCGAATACCCCGACGAGGTTTTCCGGCCGGCGCAGATCGAAGAGCAGCGGATTCACATTCTTGGCTGGGTATTCTGGTGGTCGACACTGGGCAAGCGCCGGCCGGTGGTGCCGTTTCTATGACATTTCACTCGAATCTGTGGGAGCGAGCTTGCCCGCGAAGAGGCCCTGATAACCGGTACAAATCCAGGATTTGTACTGCTTCAGTCGCTCTAAACCGCACTTGAGGCTGGGAATCCAAAGCAAAACTCAGTATCCTGCGCCCCACATTCGCGCATCGACCCGCCCTGCGGCTCGGATGACGCCCGACGAGGCAGACCAACGTCTGACCAAGTCCCACAGCCGGACGCAGATCCGGATGTACGTTTTGAAGGCTGGCGCGGTTTACCAAAAATAAACCAAGCCAGTCCCCGAGAAGCCGGCCACAAGCCGGCTTTTTAATGCCTGCAACAAACCATATCCATTGCTGAAACCGCATTTCCCGCTTGTATAGCGCCCAATGCACTGGTTACCGTCCCGCCAAATATCGCAGGGAACATAATGCCCAGAATCTCATGCCCCATTGAGGAAGCGCTGGAGCGCGCCGCCGAACGAGGCGAGCCGCCTGCCGAAGATAAGTTGGCCAGTGAAGAAGATGACGAACTTGCCGCCATCGTTCACGAGCGCCTCGCCGCTCCTCAGCGAATGCAGGTCAGTCTGGCTGATCTGTAGGCTGTTCGAGCGCCCAGCTACAGTTGCTGAATTTGTCCAACAACCTGTTGGACAAATGCCCCTCACGGATAACTGAACGACTTCACCAACGTTAACTCCCCCGCCGTCCGCATCGGCACTACAAACGTCTCCATCTTCTCGCTCGGCGTGCCTTCTTCTGTGATGACCGTCACCTGCGCCGTGGTCAGCGCCTGCACCGCTTCATCCCCACCTTCGTCATCTCCGCGATATCCGCCGCCGTAATAATTCACATAGACCAGATACTGCCCTTTGATCGGCGCGGGCATGGCGGCGATTTCCGGGCCGTAGCCAGTGGTGACGTCGACGTCGAGGGCGGCGCCGTTGGGTGCGACGCGGTTGCCGTACCAGATGTGGGCGCCGTCGGGGGTGACGAGGTGCAGGTCGAGGTCGGTGCCGTCACTGTCCCAGGCCAGCAGGACGCGCAGTTTGGCCGGGGTGGCGCCGCCGCGGGCGTTGAGGAATTGCGTGCGGTGGCGTCGCTGGCCGTCGGCGCTGCGCACTTCGACGCTGTTGCTGCCGTTGGGGAAGGAGAACGGGCGATCGAAGCCGCCGGCGGGGTCGATTTTCAGCGGCATGCTGACGCCGTTGACGATCAGGCGGCCGGGTTCGTTGTTCTTCGGCACGGCTTTGATCTGGCCGCTGATTCTGGCGGTATTGGCCTGGCCAAGCGGTGTGTTGACCGACGAGGCCGGGTAGTTGACGGTCTGGCGAAAGCTCTCGCCCTCGCCTTGCGGTGCGCCGCTGCGCCAGCCGCCGACCGGGGTGTCGAGTTTGACGCCATCGGCAGCGAACGCTTGCGGCAGTACGTTGAGGGCACAGAGCAGCAGCAAGACCTGTGGATAACGGAGTGTCATGGTCTATTCCAGCAAAAGGTGACGGGCGAGCCCTTCGATGTAGGTTTCATCCTGGCCGTTGGGGTGTGCTTCGAAGGCCAGGTGCAGATATTCGTGGGTCAGATCGAGGCGATCCTGCAGGGTCAGCACGCCGCGCACATAAATGCGCTGACGCTCACGGTCGACGAAGGGCCGGCCGAAGGCGAGTTTGCATACGGCGAAAGTGCTGACTTCGTTGTAGCCGGTTTCGCTTTCAAGCCTCGGACGCCAGCCGCGCCGCTGCTTCTGCAGCCAGTCTTGCGCGGCGGGCAATGCTTCGCAGGAGGCGACCGGGTTGTCCCAGCGGCTGAGGCTGGCGCGTGGATAGGCGTGCAGCAGAATCGCGTCGTAGCGCTGGCCGGCGTTCGCTTGCTCGACGGCTTGCTGCCAGGCGAGTTTGTCCGGGCCGGGCTGGTCGGAGTGATAGGTGACGGTGCTGCCAGCCATTACCAGGTCCGCCGTCCACGCCGCGATGTTGCGTGACTCGGCCGAGGCTGGACGCGGGGCGACGCGCTGGCGATTGCTGCTGTCGTCGATGCTCAGGCAATCGCCGTTGCGCGTGGCGTTTTGCAGCAGATAAGTGCGGATCGCTACGGCCAGCGCCTTGGCGGCTTCGGCGGGTTGCGGTTTGGCTTCGCGTTCGAGAACGCGAGCGACATATTCTTCGCGATCAAGTCTTGCGACGAGTTTGTCGTTGAGCAGAAAAAGCTCGCCATCGCTGTGGATGTCCAGCGCGTTGCCGTTGGCGAATTCGACGCGGTAGTCGCCGCGCAATGGCCCGGACTTGGCAACACGATCCCCGCCCAGAACTTTCGAAACCGGGTATTTCGAGAACAGTCCGACTTCCACACAACGCCCCGCGTCCGCTGGCCACGTCGTCGGCAACACGCTGGCCAGCGCTTGGCCGTAATGACGCAGGACCATCTGACTGGTGCCGCGCCCGCCCGCCCAGATCGGCGCGCCATCGGTGGTCCAGCCAGCGAATCCGCCTTGTCGCGATTGCGCATCCTGGTCGCCGAGCCAGCTCCAGGTTTTCACCCGCAAACGCCCGCCCAACTCGCCGACGACATTGCCGTCCGCCGCGTTCAGCACGACATCGAGCAACACGCGACGCATCTGATCCTGCGCTGGCAGCAACGCCAGAACGCTCAATAACTCGGCAACCGAAACCCTTGTTGCCGGTTGCACGGCTGGCAAATCCAGCAACCACGACGGCGCCTGCCGCGCCTGCCAATATGCTCGCCAATCCGTCGCTGCAATGCCCAACCGCGCCGGTTCGAAATACAGACCGCAAGACTTCACCAGTGCCTGATCCCGCTCGATCCTGCCGCCCGCCGAGCAGCAATAAACTTCTTCTTTGGACTGCCCGCGACATTCATACGCCGGTTCCCGTGCACCGGTATCCACCAGCCACGCGTAGACGAACAACTTCCACAGACTGCCCAGCGGCGCATCCAGCGACGCTGGCAACGGTTCGCGCTTGATCAGTTGCGTCTGACTCAACGACAACAACTCGCCCTTATAGGCCACGCGCAACGGTTCGTCCTGCGCTGTCGCCAGCGCAGGCATGACACACATCAGCAGCCACAACAGCGGCCGGGGCATGTCAGTTGACCGTGACCTGACCGAGGGCGGCTTTCGCCTCCTGGGCCTGATGCTGCGACGCATACACCTGCTTGAAGCGTACCGGTGGCAGGTTGAACTGGCCCTTCTGCGAGAAGCGCACCAGATGACGCAGGCGCAACTCACCGCTCAATGCATCGACCGGCACCGCGTAAGCCAACTGACCCGGTTCGAAACGCGCCTTCTCCAGCGCGGTCGGTTCGGTGCCGTCCTTGCCCTGCAACCTGATGCCCCACGTCGTGCGCTCGACATCCGCACCCGGTGGCAGCGGCACTTCAAGCATGCCGTAGCGCAGCGGTTTCGGCGCTTTGCTGGTGAGGATCACCTCGTCCAGGTACAGGCTGTCGCTGGACAACGGTTTTGTACCGACCGGCTCGAGTTTGAAGGTAAACGCTTCGTCGCCCGGCACCAGCCGCGACAGACGCCGAGTGACGCTCACGGCGATCGGATCGACCTGCGGCTGTTGCGTCTGGAAGCTCAGCGCTGCACGCAGCGGCCGCTCTTGCGTGCCGGACACGCTCAGCACATTCGGCAGCGGCGTCGCACCTTGCCATGTCCAGTACATTTCGCCGCTGGCGCCGTAGTTTTTCTTCCAGCCTTCACCCGGCATCAGCGCGATGGTCGGCGAAGCCTGAGCGATGCTGCGTTGCAGCCAGGTCAGCGCCAGTGCACGTTCCAGTGTCGATTGCTGCGGCAACAGACGTTGCAGCAGCGCTGTCGCACGAGCCTGATCAAACGGTTGCAGCGACAGGTTCAGTGCTTCAACGAAGGGCTGCGAGCTGACCGCCAGACGTTGTTGCGCTGCGCCCAGTTGCCGATTGAACGCCTCCGGCAAAGCAACTTTCGCCTGCGAGGCCAACGATGCAGTGAGTACCCGCGCCGCCGCCAGACCGAGCGCCGAATCCGGGTCGTTCATCACCAGACTGTCCTGGCCGTCGTCGAGCAAGGTTTCGGCAGCGCCTTCACCGGCCTTGGCCAGATCGTCTATCAAACCGCTGAGCAGCGTGTTCACTGGCAGCTGCATCTGTTTGGCGAACGACAGAATCAGCGCCCGTTGCAGCAATGGCGTATTCGGCGCTTGCTTGGCGTACACCTCGAGTACGCGCTGCCAGTGCTCCGGCGGCAGGGTCAGGTCGAGTACGCGGCTGGCGTTCCAGTCGGCGTAGTAGGCATAGGCGGTGAGAAATGCATCCGGCTCGCCGTCGTAGCCCCACCAGGTGAAGCTCGCCGACGGCCCGGCCATTTGCACCAGGCGCAGACGACTGTTCTGCATGATCAGGCGCAAGCGATCGCGAATCTGCGGGTTCGACGCCAGCGATGGATAGGCGATGCTCAACGGCAGCAAGCGACTGGCGGTCTGCTCGACGCCGCCGTACGGGTAGCTCAGCAGATCATCGAGAGCGGAACGGAACAGCGCTTGCGGACTGTCATCCAAACGCAGGCGGATATCCGTGGCATCCGCCGGCAAACTCAAGGGTGTATCGCCGCTGACCACTTCGAGGCTTTGTGTCTGGGTGACCTGCCAGCCTTCACCGGTGGCACTCAAGCGCACAGCCAGGGCATCGGCGACTTTGCCATCCTGCACCAGCTCCGCCGTCCACTCGCCAGAGGCCAAAGCGAACGCCGGCAGTGCCAGGTAATTGATGCCGCTGTTCAAAGTCACCGGCAGACGTTGTTCGGTACCGGCATAGTGAGTCACCAGTTCAGCCTTGACCGGTTTCTCTGCCTGACTGAAAGCGAACACGCCCAGTTGCGGCTGATCGCCCTTGCGGAATCTGCTCGGCCCGCTCCACTTCAGGTACAGCGGTTTTTCCGAACGGACAAACTGCTTCTTCTGCCCGACCTGACCGTCATCGGCAATCGCCCGCGCGGTGATGCGCCAGCGGGTCAGCGAGTCCGGCATCTTGAAGGTGAAGCGGGTTTTGCCGTCGGCGCCGGTCAACAACTCCGGCTGCCATGCAGCGGTGTCGACGTCTTCACGGCGCGGACGCTCAAGCACTTTCACGCCGCGTTCGCTGCGATTGGCCTTGCCGGGAGCGCCGGGGCTACCCGGCAATGCCACGTCATAGCTGATGAACGACAGGCTGGCACTGGTGCGTACGTTGTTGCGCCGTGGGTGGTAGAAGAACTGGTCGATGGTCGGCGCGACTTCCGGCTGCAGCGCGTAGACCATTTCGTCGACCACGCTGACCGTCAGATGCGCCGGAACCGCTTTGCCGGCGAACTGCGTGGTCAGGTCGACCGTGACCGTATCGCCCGGCAGATACACCGCTTTGTCGGTGCTGATCGCCACGTCGATTTGCGGCGCGACCACTTTGATCCCGGCGTTCTGGAAACTGTACTGACCGCCCTTGGTGTAGAGCACGGAGAAGGTCAGGTTCGGCGCGAAGTTGTCCTTCACCGCAATGCGCGCGCGGTATTGGGTGTCGCTGAGTTTTTCCAGCTTCAACCAGTCAGCGCCCTTGGCCAGCAGCGCAGTGGCCTCGACCTTGTCGCGCTCCAGCGACAGCAATGCATCGCTGACCGGCTCAGGGAAGGTGATCAGCGCCAGCGCTTCTTCGCCCGCCTTGTACTCGGGTTTGTCGAGGACGATTTCCACTGTGCCCGGCACCGCTTTCACACCGTCGCCGGTGACCGAATGGCCGGTGGCGCCGAGGACGCGACCGTGTTGATCCTTCAGCGTCAGGTTGTAGGTGCCCGGACGTTCGAAGGCGAGGCTGAAGCCTTTATTCGTTGTGGCGAGTTTGCCTTCGCCGGTGCTCTGATCTTCCAGGCGCACCCAAGCGTAGCTGCTCGGCGTTACGGCTTTGCTTTGTTCGGTGCCGCCCTCGTTGGCGTAGCTGAACGCAACCTTGTCACCGACTGCACTGAAGCGTTGCGGCGCGCTCAGGCGGAAGCTCGCCGCGCCACGGTCGATGAGGATTTCCTTGGTGGTCTTGACCCGATAAGCCGCGCCGTCGCTGGCAAACACGGTGAGCATGTAGCGGCTTGGCTTGTCGGCGGCTGGTAGGTCGAGGGTCGCGTTGCCCTTGCTGTCGGTGGTCAGTTCGGTGCTGGTCAGCTCTACCGGGAATTGCCCGAGGTATTGCAGCTCGTTGTCGACCATCGACAGTTGCTGGGCGCGCAGGCTCAGGCTCAATTTGGCATTGGCCACCGGTTTGCCGTCCGGGTAGAGCAGCACCAGACTGCCTTTCACCGGCTCACCGGTACGGTAATCCTGCTTGGCCAGATTGAGCGAGATTTCGAAGTGCGGCTTGATGTATTCAGCCACACGGAAAGCACTGCTGTAAGCCTGCTCCTTGTAGTTGAAACGGATCTCGTAACCACCGGCCACGGCGTTATCCGGCAACTGGAAACGGCCCTGGGTACCTGCTTTCGAATCAAGCTTCAGATCGAGGGTCTGCAGTTCGGTCCCCGTGGCATCAAGCACGCTGACACTGACATCCGCCGCGCCCGGCAGAACCGAATCCCGGGCATTCTTGAACTCGCGACCGACGATTTTCAACGACACCCAATCGCCCGGGCGATACAGCGGCCGATCGGTGAAGGCATACAGTTTGGTGTCGTAGATTTCGCTGTCGTAGTAGAAGTTTTCCGAGACGAACACGCCGCCCTCTTCGTCCTCGCCGATGACGAACGAGCGCTCCGGGCTGACGTGTTTCAGGCGCAGCAGACCGTCGGCATCGGTAGCACCGCTGCTCATCACGCCGAGGCCATCGGTCCACAGCACGTTGACCTTTGGCACCGAACTGCCTTCGTGCTTGCGCGCGGCCCAGACCAGCAGTTCATCACCGGCAATCTTGGTCACCGCGACGGTGTTGGAGACGAACACCATGGTGGTCGCGCGGTACTTGCCGATCAGCGCTTCGACCAGATACAGCCCCGGTTTCAGGTTACCCAACGGGATGTAAACGTTGCCCGGCGCGACGCTGACGAAGTCACTGGACGAGCCGGCCAGATTGACCCCGGCCGGCGGTTGGATAGGCTTGGCCTGCCACAGCGGATAACGGAACTGGCTGACCACCGGCAGACCCGGGATCAGCGCGAATTGCGGCTGCGCGTCGTACGGCGTCGGCGCGGCCATGGCCTCGCCCATTTTCAGCTCCGGCACTTCTTCGGTGACCTGCTTGCGCGACTCGTAGGAGAACGCACGCTGCATCACCCGGCGGGATTTGCGATACCAGTTGTCCCACAGATACGCGAGGGTGTTGGACAGACCTTCGCCCTTGAACTGGCCGTCGCTGACGACGCGATGCAGGTTCTTCTGGCGCTTGAGGAAATCCAGCGGCTTGTCGATGCGGTATACGCGAATGTCGGCGCCGCCGTACGGCTCCATGCGAAAGCGCCGGTAGTCACGACCCGGGGCTTCGAGGCGGACCATCGCCGGCTCGTCGCTGGCAAAACTGCTGTCGGCGAGCAGGAAGAAACTCTCCCCGGCCACCGGCGTGTAATTGCTCGGCTCCACCGAGTCTTCGGCATTGACGCAGGAAAACGGCAGCAGCAACGCCAACAGCAAGGAAATTCGCGAACAGATACGCAACATGCGGGCACCGGTCATTGGGAAAGAAAGTTCAGTCGATAGACGCCGATGAAGTTGGGGTTGGCTGCGTCGGGTATCCATCGGGTGTCCTTCCATGTCATGAGTTGCTGCAGGCTTGCCGAACGCATGCCGTTGTCAGTGGGGGTGGTGGTGCCGGTGTGATAGGCGATGTAGCGGCCCATCCAGATCATCAGGTGCTGGTCGTCGCCCTGATCGAAAAACATCAGGTCACCGGGCCGCGCCTGCGACACATCGCGGCCGACCAGATGGCTGTTGAACTGAATCAGTTTGATCGCGTTGACGTACGGCCCGACCTTGCCGCCGCCCTGCTGCCACTGTTGCGCGAGCTTGCGTTGCTCGTCGCTCAGCGCCAGTTCCGGCGGCAGATAGCGATTGGACAGGCCATTGCTGCGCAGCCATTTGTCGTCGTGGACTTTCAGCGCTTCGTTGGCGGCAAAGCGCACCAGGCCGGCGCAGTCCTGCTGATACCAGCGCGGGCTCGGACCTTGGCTTAATTGCTCTTGAGCAATACGCACAAACCAGGCGCGAAACACTTGGGATTGCGCCGGGTCGAGCGCTGGCGCTTCAACCGCACGGGCGCCTGCGCTCAGCAGCAACGCAAGCAAGCCGAGGCTGCGGATCAGTGCGCTCACAGCGCTTTCCATTCCAGCGGCAGCCATTGCCAGTGGCCGTCAGGCTCGCTGCCTTCGGGCAGGGTCAGGGCATATTTGCCGTAACCGCCAAGGGTGCGCAGTTTCGGCATCAGGTAGGTTTGCGCAGCGTTATAAAACACCGGTTCCATGTCCTGCGGCAGGCTGTCGAGGGTTTCGCGCTGCATCAGTTGCGCCATCGCGTCCGGGCCGAAGTAGATCGGCATCAGTACGTCTTTTGGCAAAACGTCGGCCATCGGCGGGAAGCGCTTGTCGAGGGTGCCGAGGGCTTTGTCGACGAGTTTGTCGTCGAGGGAGAACAGCAGCGTCGAGCCGTGACGGGCGAGGCTGACTTTCATGAACGCCTTGCCGGAAATCGCCTCCGGGTTTTCAGCGGTCTTCGCCGCGTACGGACCGAAACTGGAACTGACCTGACGCTGCCAGACGTGGCTCTGGCCTTCCTGCTTGTCGATCACCGGGAATACGCTTTCGGCGACATTGGCTTCGAACGCGCCGACCATCGAGCCGAACAATTTGCCCAGATCACCGTCAAGCTTGCTGCTGTCTTCGTCTTTGAGGCTGGCGACCAGCAATGGCGTGTACAGCCGCGAATCGGCGTACCAGCACAGGCCAGCCGCGCCAGCGACGTGTTCGGTGAGGGTCTGCGCCACCGCTTCTTCAGCGCCGAGTTTGATCAGGATCGGTTTCTGCGGCTCGGCCGCCACCGGCAGGGTCACGCAAGCGCTCGCCCCCAACGGCATCGCCTGCCAGACCGGTTTGAAATCGAAGTCCGGCTGGTTTTCCAGTTCATCCATGGCCAGATAGCTGTGCCAGCCCTTGTCGTC
The DNA here is from genome assembly GCF_979253165.1 of Pseudomonas sp. AC083. Classification (NCBI taxonomy): domain Bacteria; kingdom Pseudomonadati; phylum Pseudomonadota; class Gammaproteobacteria; order Pseudomonadales; family Pseudomonadaceae; genus Pseudomonas; species Pseudomonas sp. AC083. The sequence continues at coordinate 90,399 of NZ_CEEDDH010000014.1, read as the reverse complement.
CATGTCGAAACGCAGCCCGGCGAAATTCGGGATGAAGCGCTGATAGCCCATGGCGAGCACGCTGGAATTGACCGACAGGCGCTGCTTGGTTTCCGGACTTTTCGCTGGCAAGCCGAACGCTTCGGGGAAGAGTTTTTCACCGTTGAGCAACGCCGCCAGCGCTTGCGCGGAAACGCGGCCCGACTCTTCCGAGACGCCGCTCTCGGGGTCGTAGTACTTGGCTGGATTGGACAACACCACCAGTTTGTCGCCGCGCGACGCGAACAACAGTGATTTGCTGGCGTTGTAGCTGAGTTGATACAGCGGCACGTCATCGCCGTCGACTTTGAGAGTGCCGAAGATGCTGAGCTGGGTGTCGTCCAGCGCCACTTTCGCCAATGGCTCGAGCAGCTTGGCCAACCCGCCGCGATCCATCACCAGCAGGAAATCCTTCAAGCGGCCATCGGCGCCACGCCACAGCGCCACATCCGCCGGTTGATCGAAAAGCTGCTCGATCAGGCTGTCCTGCAACTTCAGGTCATGCTCGTAGATGATCCGCCGCAGGCTGCCAATCAGGCCGAGGCGGTCGGCGTGAGTTTCGTAATAGAAGACGAAATCCTCGGTGAGCGTGGCCTTGAGGAACGGCACCGTCAGCAGGTCCTTGGGCAACTGGCTCAGTGAACGGGTTTCGAGCAAGGCGTCCGGACGACCGAGGCCGAGCTTGTCACTGGCAAGTGTCGCCGGCGGCGCTTTGGGCTTGAGCAACAGCCAGCCGAAACCGCCCGCCACACCGGCCACCAGGCACAGGCCGAGCACGACCAGCGGCCAGCGCCGCGAAGGTTTGGCCGCCGGTGTCGCGGCAGCTGGAGTCACAGTGTTATCGCTCATGTTCACAACATCCGAGTTCATCCGTGGCGGGATGCTTAATAGTTGAAAGTCTTGACCAGCAACAGATCACCGATCGCCCGCAGGGGCACGATGAAGGTTTCGCGTTTTTCGTCGACGGTGTTTTCGTTGAGCACCAGGGTGATCTGCGAGGTGATCACCTCGTTCTGATTACTGGTTTCCTCGAAGTTATAGCCACCATCGCCGTAGTTGCCCCAATAGTTGACGTAGACCAGATACGTGCCGTGCAGCGGCGCGGTCATGGTGAACATTTCCGGGCCGGGGCCGTCGACACCATCCGGGTCGAGGCCGCCGCCATTGCTCAGCGCCGGCCGTGCCCAAAAGGCATGCTGACCGTCGGGGGTGACAATATGCAGATCCAGCTCGGCTTTCGGGTCGTCCCATCCCAAGACAAGACGAATCTTCGCCGGCGTGCGCAGATTATTTGCTTCATAAAATTGCACGCGCTTGAGCGACTGGCCCTCGGCGCTGATCACTTCAACGCTGTTGGAGCCGGCGCCGAAGGCGTAAGGCCGGGCAAAACGCCCCTGATCATCGGTGTACAGATTCAATGGATTGCCGTTGACGGCGAGGCTGTGCGGCGGACGCATGTGCCCGAGGGCTTTGAGCTGGCCCTGGATCATCGTGCGATTGCGCTGAATGCCGCGATCGATCGGCGGCGTCGGGTAGGCGACCTGCGGATTTTCCGAACGATCGAGCAAGCCGTGATAACGCCAGCCGCCGACTGGCTCGGACAATTGCGCAGTCGGCGCGGCCCACAGCGCAGGCGCGCAGGCGAGGCCGATCAGCAGCAAAAGAAATGAACGCATGTGACGCCTCCTGCCATGCCTTGAACGAAACCTTGCACCCGATCCTCGGTACTTCACAGCGGTGAACTGCGTTTCGTCTGAATGCCCCGCAATTGTCGGGGCCGTAGAAGCGGCGAAGATTAGCGATTCGGCAGTTTTTTAACAATCGGATACATGTGTGATTGCTGTAGGAATCTCGCTTTCGAGAGGGTGTGAGCCGAATAGCGAAGTTATTCGGCTCATAAAATGAGCCGAATAAGCCTCAGCCCCGAAACTTCACATTAACTTTGTGACGAGGGGGTTTATCCCCGCTCGGCTGCGCAGCAGTCGTAAAACCGGCGACTTCGATTTTCCTGGGAGTATCGGTTGTCTGGTTTTAGGGTTGCTACGCAACCCAGCGGGGATAAATCCCCTCGCCACGGGGTCATGTGCGCGGCTTTGGGTGGGGCGCCTCATTTGCCCATACCCCCCCTATCTGCTAGTGTCGCGCCGGTTTAACGTCTACCGGAAATTGCCGCCATGGCCCGCAAAAAAGCTGCACTGGATTTCGAACAATCCCTCGCCGACCTGCAAACACTGGTCGAGCGTCTGGAGAACGGTGAATTGTCGCTGGAAGACTCGCTGACCGCTTTCGAGCAGGGCATCGGCCTGACCCGTGACTGCCAGGCGGCGCTGGCCCAGGCCGAGCAGAAAGTGCAGGTACTGCTGGAGCGCGATGGCGAGCTCGCCGAGGAACCCTTCGACGCGGATGAGCCAGAATGATCGCGGCGTATTCGGCGAGCAGTCAGGCCCGGGTCAACGCGGCGCTGGAGACGCTGTTCAACGCGCCGCTGCCGGAACTGGCGCGGCTCTACGAAGCGATGCGCTACAGCGTGATGAACGGCGGCAAGCGCGTGCGCCCGTTGCTGGCTTACGCCGCATGCGAAGCCCTCGGCGCAAAGGCTGAACAGGCCAGCGGCGCGGCCTGTGCGGTCGAACTGATCCACGCCTACTCGCTGGTGCATGACGATTTGCCGGCGATGGACGATGACGATCTGCGTCGCGGCCAGCCGACGACCCACAAGAAATTCGACGAAGCCTGCGCGATCCTCGCCGGTGACGGCTTGCAGAGCCTGGCCTTCAGCGCCCTGCTCGACCCGCGCCTGAGCGATTGCAGCAGCGAAATCCGTCTGCAGATGGTCACAGCGCTGGCCCATGCAGCCGGTCCGGCGGGCATGGTCGGTGGTCAGGCCATCGATCTGGGTTCGGTCGGTCTCAAGCTCGATCAAACAGCCCTCGAACAAATGCACCGGCACAAGACCGGCGCGCTGATTGAAGTCAGCGTCAGGCTAGGCGCCTTGGCCAGCGGCCGCGCCCAACCCGATCAGCTACAGGCCCTGCAGACTTATGCACAGGCCATCGGTCTGGCCTTTCAGGTGCAGGACGACATCCTCGACGTGGAAAGCGATACCGCGACCCTCGGCAAACGCCAGGGCGCCGACATTGCCCGGGACAAGCCGACCTACCCGGCCCTGCTCGGCCTCGACGCCGCCAAGGCCTATGCTCTGGAACTGCGCGATCAGGCCTTGCAGACGCTGCGACCGTTTGACGCGGCCGCCGAGCCGTTGCGCGAGCTGGCCCGGTATATCGTCGAGCGGCGCAACTGACGGCGTATCGGCCAAAAAAGACCAACGCGTGGGCAGGGGGCGATGCATCAGGTAAACTGCCGCATCTTTTATACCTATAACGATTCGCCTGATGCCCACGACGTTTCATGAGATTCCCCGCAAGCGCCCGACCACGCCCCTGCTCGACCGCGCGAACACGCCGGACGGCCTGCGCCGGTTAGGCGAAGCCGAGCTGGAAACCCTGGCCGATGAGTTGCGCCTGGAATTGCTCTACACGGTCGGCCAGACCGGTGGGCATTTCGGTGCCGGCCTGGGCGTGATCGAGCTGACCATCGCGCTGCATTACGTCTTCGACACCCCGGACGACCGTCTGCTGTGGGACGTCGGGCATCAGGCGTATCCGCACAAGATCCTCACCGGTCGCCGCGAGCGCATGGCCAGCCTGCGTCAGAAGGACGGCATTGCCGCATTCCCGCGCCGCTCCGAGAGCGAGTACGACACCTTCGGCGTCGGCCACTCCAGCACCTCGATCAGCGCTGCGCTGGGCATGGCCATTGCTGCCCGCCTGCAGGACAGCGATCGCAAGGCCATCGCCGTGATCGGCGACGGCGCGCTGACCGCCGGCATGGCTTTCGAGGCGCTTAACCATGCGCCTGAAGTCAACGCCAACATGCTGGTGATCCTCAACGACAACGACATGTCGATCTCGCGCAACGTCGGCGGGCTCTCGAATTATCTGGCAAAGATCCTTTCCAGCCGCACCTACGCGAGCATGCGCGAGGGCAGCAAAAAAGTTCTGTCGCGCCTGCCCGGCGCCTGGGAAATCGCCCGTCGCACCGAAGAATATGCCAAAGGCATGCTGGTCCCAGGCACCCTGTTCGAAGAACTGGGATGGAACTACATCGGCCCGATCGATGGCCACGATCTGCCAACCCTGATCGCCACGCTGCGCAACATGCGCGATCTCAAAGGTCCGCAGTTTCTGCACATTGTCACCAAGAAAGGCAAGGGCTTCGCACCGGCGGAAGTCGACCCGATCGGTTACCACGCCATCACCAAACTCGAACCACTGGACGCCCCCGCCGCTGCGCCGAAAGCCGTCAGCGGGCCGAAGTATTCGGCGGTGTTTGGCGAGTGGCTGTGTGACATGGCGGCGGCTGACGCTCGTCTGGTCGGAATTACCCCGGCGATGAAGGAAGGCTCGGATCTGGTGGCGTTCAGCGAGCGCTTCCCCGAGCGTTATTTCGACGTGGCGATTGCCGAGCAGCACGCGGTCACTTTCGCTGCCGGCATGGCCTGCGAAGGCGCGAAACCGGTGGTGGCGATCTACTCGACGTTCCTGCAACGCGGTTACGACCAACTGGTACACGACGTCGCCGTGCAGAACCTCGACGTGCTGTTCGCCATCGACCGTGCCGGCCTGGTCGGCGAAGACGGCCCGACCCACGCTGGCAGCTACGACCTGTCGTACCTGCGCTGCATCCCGGGCATGGTCATCATGACCCCGAGCGATGAAAACGAACTGCGCAAGATGCTCACCACCGGCCACCTCTACAACGGCCCGGCGGCGGTGCGTTACCCACGCGGCAGCGGCCCGAACGCAGTCATCGAAAAAGATCTCGAAGCGATCGAAATCGGCAAGGGCATCGTGCGTCGTCAGGGCAGCAAGGTCGCCATGCTGGTGTTCGGCGTGCAACTGAGCGAAGCCTTGAAAGTCGCCGAGAAACTCGACGCCACCGTGGTCGACATGCGTTTCGTCAAACCGCTGGATGAAGCGCTGGTGCGCGAGATCGCCGGCAACCACGAGTTACTGGTGACCATCGAAGAGAACGCGATCATGGGCGGCGCCGGCGGCGCGGTCAGCGAATTCCTCGCCCGCGAGAACATCCTCAAGTCGATGCTGCATCTGGGCTTGCCGGACATTTACGTCGAGCATGCAAAACCGGCGCAGATGCTTGCCGAGTGCGGGCTGGATGAGGCCGGGATCGAAGCGTCGATTCGCCAGCGCCTGGCATTGCTCGCCCAATAAACGCAATACCCTTGTGGGAGCGAGCCTGCTCGCGAAAGCGGACTGTCAGTCAAAGACGAACTGACTGATACACCGCCTTCGCGAGCAGGCTCGCTCCCACATTTGATTTGTGTACACCTGAAACTCCCGTTGGACTGTCCATGAACCTCTCGCGCCTCGCCCTGCCCTTCCTCCTGCTGCCAACCGCCAGCGCCCTTGCCGATACATTCGAACGCGATCAGGCGCTGAAGCTGCCGGACACGTTGATCAGCGCCAATCGTCAGGTCGAGGCGCGCAACGACAGCAGCGCCGCCAACACCGTGTTTACCCGCGAAGACATTCATCGCCTGCAACCAAGCGACGTGCCCGATCTGCTGCGGCACGTGCCTGGCGTGCAGGTGGCGCAGACCGGCGGGCGCGGCAGTCTCCCGGGGATCTACATTCGCGGCACGCAATCGGCGCAGAGCCTGGTGCTGGTCGATGGCCAGCGCATCGGTAACTCGACTTCCGGCGACAGCAACCTGCAGCATCTGAACATCGAGCAGATCGAGCGCGTCGAAGTGCTGCGCGGTTCGCGCTCGGTGATTTACGGCAGCGACGCGATTGGCGGGGTGATCCAGATCTTCACCCGGCGCGGCACCGAGCAAGGCTTGCAGCCACGCCTGCATCTGGGCTTTGGCAGTCAGCAGACATGGGAACGCAGCCTCGGCTTGTCCGGCGGCGACGAGAAAACCCGCTTCAACCTCGGCGCCAGCCTCGACGAAACGGCCGGGATCGACCGTACCCACGAGTCGTATCCAAGCGACAGCGACCATGACGCCTACCGCAACAAATCCCTGAGCCTGAGCCTCAGCCACGCGCTGACCGATGACGTCGAAGTCGGCGCCAATCTGCTGGATAACCGTGGCAGGAGCGAATTCGACAACCCGTTCGGCCGCTTCGACATGGACACTTTCGAGTCGGTGCAACAGCAGCCATACAGTGATTTCAATGTCAGCAGCATCAGCAGTTATGTCGATGCGCGGGTCAACGAAACCTGGAAAACCCGCATCGAACTCGGCCACAGCGAAAACCGCGAAAAGACCTTCGACAAGCTCAGTGACGAGCGCACGGTGTTCAACACCTATCGCGACTCGGTGAACTGGCAGAACGACCTGACGCTGGACGCGCGCAACAGCCTGATTCTGGGCGGCGACTGGTACGAAGACCGGGTCAACAGCAGCACTGCGTTTGACGAGGACAGCCGCTGGAATCGCGCCGCGTTCATCCAGCATCGCTATCAGGCCGACAGTTTTTCCACCGAGATCGGCCTGCGCCACGACGACAACCAGCAGTTCGGCAACCAGAACACCTGGAGCGGCACTTTCACCCTGCCGCTGAACCCGGACAACGACGTGCTGCTGAGCTACAGCGAAGGGTTCCGTGCGCCGACCTTCAACGACCTGTACTACCCGGATTTCAGCAATCCCGACCTGAAACCGGAAACCTCGAAAAGCTACGAACTGCAATGGCGCAGCCAATTGAGCGACAGCGCGCGGCTGGAAGCCTCGATTTACCGCACCGACCTGGAAGACGCGATCATCTTCGGCAGCAACTCACGCCCACAGAACGTTGCGTCAGCGCGGATCAATGGCTTTGAAGCGGCACTGAAGCACGAGCTGTTTGGCTGGCAGAGCAATCTTGGCGTAGCGATCATTGATCCACGTGATCGCGATACCGGGCATACGCTGGCGCGACGGGCGCGGCGCACGGCCAGTTGGGATGTGGATCGGCAGTTTGATCGCTTGGGACTCGGCGCCAGTTGGCAATTGGTCAGCGGCAGTTACGACGACTTGAACAACACCCAGTCGCTGGGTGGCTACGGCACGCTCGGGCTGCGCAGCAGTTGGGCGCTGAACCGTGAGATCAAGCTGGATCTGAAGGTGGATAACCTGCTGGACAAGGGTTACAGCCGGGCGAATTACAGCTATGACGGTGCGCAGTATGGCTATCGTGAGGAAGGTCGGGCGTGGATGTTCGGGGTGACGTGGACCCCTGAACTCTGAGCTGAGATCAGCGCTGTATCATCCGACCTCTTCGCGAGCAAGCTCGCTCCCACAGTTGATCTCTCTTGCACCCAGATTCTTGGTTAAAACCCGATCAAATGTGGGAGCGAGCTTGCTCGCCAATACAAGCACCACGGTTTCAACGGTCGGGCGCGATCGATTGGCAAAGCTTGGCGGTGGCGCTGATCATCTGCCCGCTCGGTCGCTCAAGGCCTTTGTCAGTGACCAATAGCAGTCTCCCCTGCCTGACCGCCGCCACCTGCGGCCAGGTTTTCCACGCCCCTAGCTGCGCCTGATCACCGGCGACAATCACTTCCGGATCACGCTGCAATACCGCCTCGATACTCACCTGCGGTGCCGGCAGATTCAGCTCGGCGAAGACATTGCGCGCGCCGCACACCTCAAGCGCATCGCTGATGATCTGCCCGCCACCCACGGTGTATAGCGGTTTGTCCCAGACTTGATAAAACACCCGCAGCGGCACATCACGACGATAACGCTGACGAAGGTCATCCAGTTGTTTGCGCAATTCGGCCGCCCGTTTCGCCCCGCGTTCAGGACGCCCGAGCTGTTTGCTGATCGCTTCAATTTGCGTCGCCAGTTGCGCCAACGTGTGCGGTTCGGCGACGAAGGTCGGAATGTTCAGGTGCTTGAGCTGATCACGCTGCCCCGCGCCAACACTGCCGGGCCAGAGCAGCAGCAAATCCGGTTTCAGGCTGAGCAAGCGCTCCATGTCGAGCTGGCCGTAGCGGCCCACTGATGGAACATCCGCTATCGCCGCCGGCCGCTCGCCCGCATCCAGTACGCCGACCAACAGGTCGGCAGAGTCCAGTTCAACGACGATTTCAGACAGCGAGGGGGCGAGGCTGACCACCCGCAATGCAGCCAGCACCGGGCTGCTCACAACGAGCAGCACAACCGCCAGCCACAGGCGAGGCATCAACCGAGTTGACGCGGAATACGATAGAGGTAGAACAGCACGGCGGTGGACAGCGCCAGCAGCATCAACGGCACGGCTTCGAGGCCGACGAACACCGCCAGTGCGCCGATCCAGGCCGGCAAAGACGCCACCAGCAACGCCGTACGCCGACGCGCCGCAAGGGCAATCCAGGCGGCGGGTTCTTCGGCGGTATCGAGGGCTTTTTGCGTGGCGATCAACGCGTGTTTGTAGCGGGCGAAATACTTGAGGCTGACAAACATCGAGGCGACGCCGGCGATGAACAAAGGCATTGCCAGCACTGGCAACAGGCCCTGGCCTTTACCGAACAGCGCGTTAAGCACGAACAGCGGCAACAGCGCCAGCGCCAGGTATTGCCACCAGGCCACCGCCAACCGCCGCCGCACCTGGCCACGGGTCACGCGCGGTCGACCTCGCCCTGATGTTCGTTGCCCATCATGTGGTCGAGCTTGCTGGCCTTGGTCGCCAGGTAGAGTTTGTTGTGCGGATTGTGCCCGGTGTGCAGCGGCACGCGCTCGGCGACGACGATGCCCATGTCGGTCAGCGCTTTGACCTTGCGCGGGTTGTTGGTCATCAAGCGCAGGGATTTCACGCCCAGATGCTCAAGCATTGGCAGGCACATGGCGTAGTCGCGCTGATCGGCGGCAAAGCCCAGACGCTCGTTGGCTTCCACGGTGTCGGCGCCGCCGTCTTGCAATTCATAGGCGCGGATCTTGTTCAGCAGACCGATGCCGCGCCCTTCCTGACGCAGATACAGCAGCACGCCACGGCCTTCGCGGGCAATCGCCTGCAACGCGGCTTCCAGTTGCGAGCCGCAGTCGCAACGCTGGCTGAACAAGGCATCGCCGGTCAGGCATTCGGAATGCAGGCGACCGAGTACCGGGGCGCCATCGGCAATTTCACCGAGGCTCAGCACGACGTGCTCACGCCCGGTGCTCTCATCGAGAAAGCCGTGCATGGTGAATTGCGCAAAAGGCGTGGGCAGCTTGGAAGCGGCGACGAAGACGACAGGCACCGATGTGCTCCTGATCTAGAAGACTGAAAATTCGCAGGCGGGCATTGTAACAGCAGGTTCCTGTGGACGCTTAGGCTGAATTATCGGGCATAACCATCAAAAAGTTTGATGACAGCTGCCATGCTCTCCCACAGGACATTGTGATCATTTTGGATCAAACGGATACGGCTGCTGCCACTTCTCGAAGACCGGCTTCAACTCTCCGCTCTTGACCAGCTCCGCCATGCGCCGGTCATACAGCGCCATCAACGCGCGAGCCTGTGGGGTATCGGCGAAACCGAGAAACAGCGGCAACTCAGCCAGATGCGAATAGCGATACTGCGCTGGATCCGCAGCATCGCGCACGACCGCTTCAATCTCGGTCAGCGCATCGATGTAGTAATCCGCCCGGCCCTGCTTGAGCATCAGCAGAATGCCGGTACGTCGTTCGATCTGGTTGAAACGCTGGATGTTCGGCAAGTAGTTCTCGTAGCGGTAGCCGCGCACCCAGGCCAGACGATATTTGCCCAAGGTCGCCTGGGTCGGCGGCGGGCTGCTCGCCAGGCCCAGCGCGTAGATGTGATCAGAATCGAACTTCGATTGCGGGTACAGCACGTGCTCGGCTTCGTCGCGGTAGGAGCCGACCAGCGCGTCGACTTCCTTCAACTGCACCAGCCCGATCGAACGGGTATACGGCACCGTGCGGATGTCCAGCTTGACCCCGGCCGGCTCGAACACTTTGCGCAACACGTCCCAGGCCAGACCGTGACCATCGGCGGCGGTGTAATCCTCCCAGTCTTCGCTGGCCAGATGGATCACCCCAGGCACAGGCGCGGCGGCCTGCGCATGGGCGAACGTGCCCAGCAGAGCCAGAAGCAGCAGCGCCAACCCGCGTCGCAGCATTGCGTGTTTCCTCACGTGAGTCGAATCAGGCGAATACCCAGACCAGCCCTTGCATCGCCAGCCAGGCGAACACACCGGCCAGCACGTCGTCGAGCATGATGCCGACGCCGCCATGCACATGCTTGTCGATCCAGCGGATCGGCCACGGCTTGAGAATATCGAAGAAGCGGAACACCAGAAAACCTGCGAGCAACCAGTACCAGCCTTCCGGCACCAGCCACAGGGTGATCCACATGCCGACCATTTCGTCCCAGACAATGCCTTCGTGGTCGTGCACGCGCAAATCGTCAGCGACTTTGCCGCACAGCCAGAAGCCGAACAGCATGGTGATGCCAAGCATCAGCCAGTAGCCCCAGTCGGGCAGCATCTGCCACAGCGGAATGAACGGCAGCGCCACCAGCGAGCCCCACGTGCCCGGCGCTTTTGGCAAGGTGCCGGAGCCGAAGCCGAACGCGAGGAAATGCCACGGATTGCGCCAGACCGAAGGAGGCACGAATTCGGCAGGGACCTGTTTCGGGTGATCTGTCACGGTGTCTCCTGAAAATGTTGGTAGCCGCGAATCTGCGGAGTGATGTCGTGCCCGTCGCGGTCCAGCAGCAGCACGCCTTGGCCCGGCAGCACTCGCCCGATCACATGGATCGGCCAGCCGTCGGCCAACAGTGCCGGCAGCTCGGCGGACGGCAAGGTGAAGGCCAGTACGTAATCATCACCACCGCTCAATGCCGCGCGCTCGGCACCGCGCTGACCGAGAAACGCGACTAAAGCATCCGACAACGGTACACGCTCGCGTTCAATCTCAAGTCGCACCTTCGACGCCAGCGCGATATGCCCGCAATCGGCGAGCAGGCCATCGGAGATGTCCAGCGCCGCCGTAGCCTTGCCGCGCAGCGCCTGACCGAGGGCCAGTTGCGGCTGTGGCGACCAGTAATGCTCGAGCAGCGGCTGGGCGGTATGCGCTTCGGCATCACGTTGAGCCAATACCAGCGGCAAGGCGCCGGCCGCATTGCCCAGTTCGCCGCCGACGCAGAGCAGATCACCGGCCTGCGCACCGCTGCGGGTCAAGGCCTGGCCAGCGGGTACGCGGCCGAACACGGTGACCGTCAGGCTCAACGGCCCGCGCGTGGTGTCGCCGCCGACCAGGGCGACGCCGCAGCTTTGCGCCATGCGGTTCAAACCCCGGGCATAGGCTTGCAGCCAATCGGCAGTTACCGTCGGTAAGGTCAGGGCAAGGGTGAAGGCAACGGGCGCAGCGCCCATGGCGGCCAGGTCACTGACCGCGACGGCCAGCGAGCGCTGACCGAGCAGAAACGGATCGCAGGGGTCGGCGAAATGCACACCGGCCACCAGCGTATCGGTAGAAACCGCCAGCTGTTCCCCAGCGGGAACCGCCAGCAAGGCGCAGTCGTCGCCGATCCCCAGAGCAACGCCTTCGCCGCCCTGCGCACAAGGCGCGGCGGCGAAGAAATTGCGGATCAGCTCAAACTCGCCCATGGCCGAGAAAAAGTATTCAAGCGCCGATCAGCGCTTGAACGCCTTCACTTCAGCTTCACGCAGGCGCGGGGCCAGCTTGTCGAGCACGCCGTTGACGAACTTGTGGCCGTCGGTCGAACCAAACACTTTGGCCAGCTCGATACCTTCGTTGATCACAACGCGGTATGGCACGTCGACGCGCTTGAGCAGTTCCCAGGTCGACAGGCGCAGAACCGCCAGTTCAACCGGGTCCAGCTCTTCGATCGCCAGATCCAGGCAAGGCGTCAGGGCAGTGTCGATTTCGGTCTTGAACTGCGGAACCCCGTGAAGGATCTCCCGGAAGTAGGCACCGTCGACATCGGTGAAATCGTTATCAACGCGAAACTGCGCTTCGATCTCGTTCAACGATTGCCGGGCCATGTGCCACTGGTACAGCGCTTGAGTCGCGAGCTGACGGGCTTCGCGACGCTTGGCGCTCTTCGACGGCTTGCCGGCATCCGCAGGTTTCGGATCGCGCGGGTTGAAACGATCGCTTTCGTCGCTAATCACTTGGCCTCCAACTGCGCCAGCAGGCTGACCATTTCCAGAGCGGACAAGGCAGCTTCGGCACCTTTGTTACCGGCCTTGGTGCCGGAACGTTCGATGGCTTGCTCGATGGAATCGACGGTCAGCACGCCGAACGCAACCGGTACGCCGAATTCCATGGAGACCTGGGCCAGGCCTTTGGTGCACTCGCCAGCCACGTATTCGAAGTGCGGAGTACCGCCACGAATGACCGCGCCAAGGGCGATGATCGCTGCGAACTCGCCTTTCTGGGCGACTTTCTGCGCAACCAGCGGGATTTCGAAGGCGCCCGGTGCGCGGATGATGGTGATGTCGCTTTCGCTCACGCCGTGGCGAACCAGGGCATCAACGGCACCGCTGACCAGGCTTTCAACCACGAAGCTGTTGAAGCGGCCCACTACCAGAGCGTAGCGGCCTTTGGGGGCGATGAAGGTACCTTCGATGGTCTTCAGGGTCATTCGTCAGTTCTCTTAAAGAGCCGGGACGCGTCTGCTACGCGCCCCTCAGTGATTATTTGCCGCGAATCAGAGTCCGGAAACAGCCGGTCATTATTCGGAGGGCACGTATTCTACAACTTCCAGATCGAAACCGGATATCGCATTGAACTTCATTGGTGCCGACATCAAGCGCATTTTGCGCACGCCGAGGTCACGCAGGATCTGCGAACCGGCCCCGACAATGCTGTAGGTGGTCGGTTTTTTCGGCGTTGCCTGCTCACCGGTTTCACGGATATGCGCCAGCAGCACGTCGCCATCGAGCGGGTGACCGAGCAGCAGCACCACACCGCTGCCGGCCTCGGCGACCGCAGCCATGGCGGCGCGCAGGCTCCAGCGGCCCGGTTGCTTGACCATCAGCAGATCGCGCAGCGGGTCCATGTTGTGCACGCGAACCAGCGTCGGTTCTTCAGCGCAGACAGTGCCCAGCGTCAGGGCCATGTGCACGTCGCCTTCCACCGAATCACGATAGGTCACCAGGTTGAATTGGCCCAGTTCGCTGTCCAGCGGCTGCTCGGCAATCCGCTGAACGGTACGTTCGTGGATCATCCGGTAGTGGATCAGGTCGGCGATGGTGCCGATCTTGATGTTGTGTTCAGCGGCGAATGCTTCGAGTTCAGCACGACGGGACATGGTGCCGTCGTCGTTCATCACTTCGCAGATCACCCCGCTCGGCTCGAAACCGGCCATGCGCGCGAGGTCGCAAGCGGCTTCGGTGTGGCCGGCGCGAGCGAGGGTGCCGCCAGCCTGCGCCATCAGCGGGAAGATGTGGCCCGGACTGACGATATCTTCAGCCTTGGCGTCTTTGGCGGCAGCCGCTTGCACGGTGCGCGCGCGGTCAGCGGCGGAGATGCCGGTGGTCACGCCTTCGGCAGCTTCGATCGAAACGGTGAACTTGGTGCCGAAACCGGAACCGTTGCGCGGCGCCATCAGCGGCAGCTTCAACAGTTCGCAGCGCTCGCGACTCATCGGCATGCAGATCAGGCCACGGGCGTGCTTGGCCATGAAGTTGATGTGTTCGGCCTGGCAGCATTCGGCGGCCATGATCAGGTCGCCTTCGTTCTCGCGGTCTTCGTCATCCATGAGGATGACCATCTTGCCTTGGCGGATGTCTTCAACCAGTTCTTCGATGCTATTGAGCGCCACAAGGCACCCCCTTCTTTTGAATTATTTGAGGTAGCCGTTTTGGGCCAGAAAGCTTTCGGTGATGGTGCTGCCGGCGGTCTTCTCGGCGGCCTTGTCGCCCAGCAGCAGACGCTCCAGATAACGCGCCAGCAGGTCGACTTCCAGATTCACCCGGCGGCCCGGCTTGTATGAAGCCATGATGGTTTCGCTGAGGGTGTGCGGAATGATCGTCAGCATGAATTCGGCGCCATCGACTTCGTTCACGGTCAGGCTGGTGCCGTCGACGGTGATCGAGCCTTTGTGGGCGATGTACTTGGCCAGTTCCTTCGGCGCGCGGATGCGAAATTCCACGGCGCGGGCATTGTCGCTACGCGATACCACTTCGCCAACACCATCGACATGACCGCTGACCAGATGCCCGCCGAGGCGAGTGGTCGGGGTCAGGGCTTTTTCCAGATTGACTGGGCTGCCGCTTTTCAGGTCATTCATGGCGGTGCAATCGAGGGTTTCGCGGCTGACGTCGGCGGCAAAGCCGTCGCCCGGCAACTCGACGGCGGTCAGGCAAACGCCGTTGACCGCGATGCTGTCGCCGAGTTTGACGTCGCTCAGATCGAGCTTGCCGGTTGCGACGTGCACCCGCACATCACCGCCCTTTGGGGTCAGTGCGCGGATACTGCCGATGGATTCGATGATGCCGGTGAACATGGGGTTCTCCTTGAGAACGAGGCCAGCGCTAACGCGATGGCCGAGAATTATACGCGGGCCGAAGGGACAGGGATCGCAGTGACTCGCCAGTCATCGCCCACCGCGCGGATTTCAGTGATTTTCAGTTCCGGTGCATCTTTCATCTGCGCCAGCGGCCAGTCGAGCAGCGGACGCGCCGTGGAGCCGAGGAACTTGCCGGCAATGAAGATCACGAATTCGTCGACCAGCCCCAGTTGCGCAAAGGCGCCGGCCAGACGCGGACCGGCCTCGACCAGCACCTCGTTGGTGCCACGATGAGCCAGTTCGATGAGCAATTGATGCAGATCGACCTGGCCGTCGGCACCCGGCACGATCAGGCATTCCGGGCCATTGGCGTATTGCTCCTCGACCGCGACACAGGTGGCGACCAGCGCCGGCCCGGCCTTGAAGAACGGCGCATCCAGCGGCACCCGCAGGCGGCCATCGATCAACACGCGCAATGGCGGGCGACTCATGGCCAGCGCGGTTTGCTCACTGTCCAGACCGAGTTCGTCCGCGCGCACGGTCAAGCGTGCGCCATCGGCCAGCACCGTGTCGGCGCCGGTCAGCACCACCGCCGCCTCAGCGCGCAAACGCTGTACCGCAGAACGCGCCGCCGGGCCGGTGATCCACTGGCTCTCGCCGCTTTCCATCGCTGTGCGACCGTCGAGACTCATGGCCAGCTTGACCCGCACGAATGGCAAGCCATGTTCCATGCGTTTCAGAAAACCTTGATTGAGCTTGCGTGCCTCTGCTTCCAGCACCCCGCTTTCAGTGGCGATACCGGCATCAGCCAAGCGCTGCAAACCGCGCCCGGCGACTTGCGGATTGGGATCACGCATCGCCGCTACGACCCGGGCAACGCCAGCGGTCACCAAGGCGTCGGCGCACGGCGGCGTGCGTCCGTGATGGCTGCAAGGTTCGAGGGTCACATACGCCGTCGCGCCCCGGGCCTGCTCGCCGGCGGCGCGCAGGGCGTGGACTTCGGCATGGGGTTCGCCAGCGCGCTCATGCCAGCCTTCGCCGACAATCTGGCCGTCACGCACCACCACGCAACCGACTCGCGGATTGGGATGGGTGGTGTAGTGGCCTTTGCGCGCCAGTTCCAGCGCGCGGGCCATGAAATGGGCGTCGAGGATCGCCTGCTCGGCGGCGGTGGTCATTCTTTCACCGGTTCGCGGGCGAGGCGGTCGATCTCTTCGCGGAATTCATTGAGGTCTTGGAAGCGCTTGTACACCGAGGCAAAACGGATATAAGCGACTTCATCAAGCTTTTGCAGCTCGGCCATCACCAGTTCGCCGACCACGAGGGATTTGACCTCGCGTTCGCCGGTGGCGCGCAGCTTGTGCTTGATATGGACCAGAGAGGATTCGAGGCGCTCGACGCTGACCGGACGTTTCTCCAGCGCGCGCTGCATGCCGGCGCGGAGTTTTTCTTCGTCGAACGGTTGGCGGCTGCCGTCGGTTTTGATCAGGCGCGGCAACACCAGTTCGGCCGTCTCGAACGTCGTGAAACGTTCGCCGCAGGCCAGGCATTCACGCCGGCGGCGCACCTGTTCGCCCTCGGCGACCAGACGCGAGTCGATGACCTTGGTGTCGTTGGCACCGCAGAAGGGACAGTGCATGGTGGCTGGCAACAAAAAATGGGAGGGCCATGGTAGCGCATCCCCGTGGCAAGACAAGCCATAGGCTTTGCGGTATACAGAACGGCATGATCGTCTGATCCATGGAATTCATTCTGCCGGAGCCTCCAATGCCGTTACGTCCGCTTGTTCTGCTCAGTCTTTTCAGCCTGCTGGTGGCCTGTGGCAGCGACGCACCCAAGCCGCAACCGCCGACGCCGGGCCCCGCGCCGCAACAGGCGCAGAAAAAAGCCAAAGAGGCCGCCGAACTCGGCCCGCTGCCAGCGCATCAGCGCGAATTGAGCGGCACCCTGCAAGGCGTGCCAACCGGCGCCGAAGTCGAATTGGCGCTGCTGGTGATTGATGAAAAGGATCGCCCGCAACAATTGCTCGCCAGTTCCAGCCTGATCGGCAACAACCAGATCCTGCCGTTTCATCTGCGCTTCAACCCCGAGGCATTTCCGGCCGGCGCACGGGTTGAGCTGCGCGGTCGCGCCAGCCAGTCCGGACAACTGATCCTGCACCTGCCGTCGCAGACCATCACTCAACCGACCACTCAGGCTTTGGGCCAGCTGCAATTCGTCAAAGCGCCATGACAGCACCGCTCGACCTGCAACAGGCCTTGGGGGAATTGCTCGGCGACGCCAGACTGAAAGCCTGTGCGTTGCCGGGCACTGATTTGCAGCTGTGGTTGATCGATGGCGACAACATGGCCCGCGAATTCAGCCAGGAAGAAACCCAGCGCATCCTGCATGAACCGCCCTATTGGAGTTTTTGCTGGGCCAGCGGCTTGGCTGTGGCGCGTTATCTGGCACAGTTTCCCGACTGGGTGCGCGGCAAGCGCGTGCTGGATTTCGGCGCCGGTTCCGGGATCGCCGGCATCGCGGCGGTGAAGGCCGGGGCGCTGGAAGTGGTGGCCTGCGATCTCGATCCGTTGGCGATCGCCGCGTGCAAGGCGAACGCCGAGCTCAACGATGTGCAGATGAGCTACTCGACGGATTTCTTTGCCGAGGCCGATCGCTTCGATCTGATTCTGGTCGCCGACGTGTTGTATGACCGCGCCAATCTGCCGTTGCTCGACGCGTTTCTCAGTCGCGGACGCGAAGCGCTGGTGGCGGATTCACGGGTGCGGGATTTTCGTCATCCGTTGTATGAGCGAATTGAAGTGCTCGAGGCGATGACCTTGCCGGATCTGGCCGAGCCTGAGGAATTCAGACATGTCAGCCTCTACCATGCGCGGCGCTAGCTAAAAGCATCGCGGGCAAGCCCGCTCCCACAGGGTCTGAAGTCGTCCGCAGATTTTGTGTAATACCCAAAACACTGTGGGAGCGGGCTTGCCCGCGATAGCGTCCTTCCAGGCGACACATATCTCAAAACCCGCCCCGCTTCCGGCCCCCCCCACCAAGCCGTATAGTTGCCCCATTCCAAGCTTCTTCGACGAGATCCCCCATGAGTCAGCAAACGCCGTACATCTTCGACGCCACGACTGCCGATTTCGACCAGTCGGTGATCGAAGCCTCCTTCAACAAACCGGTGCTGGTGGATTTCTGGGCCGAATGGTGTGCGCCGTGCAAGGCGTTGATGCCGATGCTGCAGGGCATTGCCGAGAGCTATCAGGGCGAGTTGCTGCTGGCCAAGGTCAACTGCGACATCGAGCAGGACATCGTCGCCCGCTTCGGCATTCGCAGCCTGCCGACCGTGGTGCTGTTCAAGGACGGTCAGCCGGTCGACGGCTTTGCCGGGGCACAACCGGAATCCGCCGTGCGCGCGCTGCTGGAACCGCATGTGCAGATGCCGCCACCGGCCGCTGCCGACCCGTTCGAACAGGCTCAGGCGATGTTCGACGAAGGCCACTTCGCCGAGGCGGAAGCGGTGCTGGTGACCATTCTCAATGAAGACAATACCAACGCCAAAGCGCTGATCCTTTACGCACGCTGCCTGACCGAGCGCGGTGAGCTGGGCGAAGCGCAAACCGTGCTCGACGCGGTCAAGAGCGATGAGCACAAAGCCGCACTCGCCGGGGCCAAGGCGCAGATCCAGTTCCTCGGCCTCGCCCGCGACCTGCCGGACGCCGCCGATCTGAAAAGCCGCCTGGCGCAAAATCCACAGGACGATGAAGCGGTGTACCAACTGGCGATCCAGCAACTGGCGCGCCAGCAATACGAAGCGGCGCTGGACGCCTTGCTCAAATTGTTCATCCGCAACCGCAGCTACGGCGAAGGCTTGCCGCACAAGACCTTGCTGCAGGTGTTCGAGCTGCTGGGCAATGATCATCCGTTGGTGACGGCTTACCGTCGCAAAGTGTTTGCGGCGCTGTATTAAGGCCTCACCCGATCCAGCTATAGAGCGGCGTATCCCCGCCGCTCGCCACTTTCACATCGGCACTGTGGCGCAAACGCACGAGCAAACGCTTGCCCGCTGCCGCACTGCCGGTGAGCGCCTCCAACTGATCGAGCAGATCCGGCCCGCTAAGTTGCCCGGCGTTGCGCAACACGTCTTTGGCCACCTGCCACAGCGCATCATCCTGATTCACCGGCTTCGCCGCCGGGGCCGACGCCACTGCCTCAGACTGCGCAATCGGCGCCTGCCCGCTTAGCGCCGAACCGAGCCTCGCCCAATCGCTGTCATCCAGCTCCACCGTCAAATCCACCGGCACCTCGCCGACCGTTCCGCGTATCCGCAACATCAAGTTCGCTCCTGCACTTTTCTGACCTGCATGCTCCCACGGGACTTGTGCAACGCCAAGTAAAGGGCGCCAAACACATCTGGTAATTCCCGGTTAATCGGCTAAATTAATCTCTTTTTGCGGGAAGGATTCCCAATGTCTTCAGGACGAAAACTGGCCTCTAAAGGAGGCCCGACCTCTACAGGTGGCGTGATACTTGAAGGAAATGAGAACCTCAATATCGAAGGAAGAATAATCGCTTCCATTGGACAACTCGCCAGTTGTCCGGTCTGTGGGCCTGGCAAAGGCCCCATCGTAGCAGTGGGTGAAAGAACGCTGATTTTACCTGCCGGACCAGCTGCGCTAGAGGGTGACTACGTCGCCTGCGGTTGTCCGCCCATGACCAATAAGCTGCTCACTCAGCAACACAGTGGTTTCGCAGGAATTGGCCGGCCCGCTCCAATTGACATGGGGCCACCGATTGCTGCCCTGACCTCTTATCGCTACTTGCAGGTCATCATCGAACGCCTTGATGACACGGAAAAGCCAGGTTGGGCTTACAAAATCAAGGACAAGGCGAAGGTTGCCGTTTTACAAGACAGCACTTGCAACCTCACAGGCGAAGGCTGCGAACACCCGGTAAAAAACGCTTCGGATTACGACACCCTGTTGGTAGGGGAAGATTCCGAATGGACTTTCTATGCCTATGAAGAGCCCCTGACACAGGATTTGTCATGAAATCGGAAATCAAACTCATCTTTAAAGACTTTCTGATGCAGCCACCGCCAGGCGTAAAATTTCAGCTGCTTATCGACGGTCAGGTCGTAGATGACAACATCGTTCAAAACGATGACAGGCCTCGCATTTATTCATTGATATCCAAAAACGGCCAGATCGCTATAACGCTCGCGGGCAAGGAACTACCGTCGATCAAAACCCGAGACACCCACGAAGTGACGGTTCAGATTGTGGGGAACTCCGGTACAAAAAAAGGTATGCACACTGCTACGTTGAATCCAGGGAAGTCTCTTTCGATCGTAGCGATATCACCGTGGGTAAAAGTCCCGCTAACGACCAGCGGCGCTGTCTCGAACGACGCGTTCTACGAAGTCGAATATGGTGTGAAACGTACAAATGAAACCCGAACGGTGAAAGTCGTCATTCAGGACATGCCGCGCAGGATACTGATGGAGGCGCTGTCACACCGGGGATCAACACAGTGGGCAGGGAATAAAAGCAAAAAGTCGCTGCCACACCCTACTCTCAGGCAGAGCGTGGAATTTCCACCAAACACAAATAAATGCAATCTGTTCGTCTACGACGTGCTGACCGCAATTGGGGTCAACGTGGCGTTGATTGAACATGGCAAATCGAAATACCTGCCATATTTCTCCAAGGTTAGTCCTCCGCTTGCGGGTGAATGGGCGAATGGACAACGATTGCTCAATAGCTGGAAAGTCGAGCGCACGCCGTTGCCCGGGGACGTCGGCGCTTACGCAATGAATTATTCCGACGCCAGCGGCCATGTCGGCTTCGTTCTAACGAAGGGCGTATGCATTTCTGCAGGGTGGGAAAAAGTTGAAGTTAACGACGCAGGTTTTCGCCATGCGACCGGTAATGCAAATCCCAGCGACCATGACTTCACTATTTTCCGACGCTATAAACACAGCACGCCACAATGAAACGCCCTTATTCGCTCCTCCTCATAATTCCGTTTTTGCTCATCGTGGCATGGCGCATCTGGTTGCCTGCCGATCTTTCGGCTTGTCCCGCTGACGGGGAAACTGCAGGTCCACTGACCCTTGTTATTCGTGATTACTTTGAGCGCAATAACCGGACCGACTGGCGAGACATGGATGATCGTTTCGACATACTTTCAACCCCCGAAGGCCAGAGCATAGCGAGTCAACCGAATTCACACACTTGCGAAGCATTGCGGGTACTGCAGAGTCCGGCGTTCAGTCAGAGTGAAAAAATCTTCACCATGGCACTTATGTTCAGACTGCCAATCGACCAGTACATGGCCCTGATGGATCGCAGTCATCAACTCTACACGCAGGGCAAAATGGATAAGGAGGTGCTGACTCTGGTGGTATTTCCGCGCGGAACAGCCATCAACTACTGGTGGCTTCCGGCTTGGCGACAGCGTTTCAGTCGCGATGCGCCGAGCGTGCTCGACGCAAATCTGATCAACGATGTTCTTTCGGGACACTATTGGTTCGACTATCCCGGCGCAGGCTTCTGATTCTGCAAGCATGACATCCAATCCCAGCACCGCCCGCGAACTCATCCCGGGCGGTGCTTAGCCATGTCTTGCGCAATCTCAAGCGCACGGGCACACTCTGCGGACTTTCGTTATAAGATTACATAACAAACTTTTCATTTTTCTCGGAGTCCGTCATGCGTCGTCTGTTGCTCGCTTTGCCGTTTGCCCTGTTGCCGCTGGCCGCTGCCCATGCGGTTGATGAGCACGATCATGATCATGAGCACGGCAGCCTCGGCGCTCACGAACATGGTGTGGGTCGCCTGAACGCCGCGCTCGATGGTCAGACCCTGGAGCTGGAGCTGGAAAGCCCGGCGATGAATCTGGTCGGTTTTGAACACGCCGCCACGTCGGATGCCGACAAGGCCAAAGTCGCTGCCGCTCGGGCGCAACTGGAAAAACCATTGGCTCTGTTCAGCCTGCCCGCTGCGGCCGGCTGCAAGGTGGTCAGTCAGGAACTGGAAAGCCCGCTGTTCGGCGACAAACCGGACGCCGACGATCACGACGAAGATGAAGCGGACAAGGACGGTCACGAGCATCACCACGACCACAGCGAAATCCATGCGCATTACCAATTCAGCTGCGCCACACCGGGGGCACTGAACACGCTGAACCTGACGAACATCTTCAAGACCTTCCCGGCGACGCAGAAGATTCAGGTACAACTGATCAGCGCGACCGGCCAGCAAGGTACCGAAGTGACGGCAAAATCGGCTGCGCTGAAATTCTGAAGCGAATGAAGATCCCCTGTAGGAGCTGCCGAAGGCTGCGATCTTTTGATTGTGCAGATCAAGATCAAAAGATCGCAGCCTTCGGCAGCTCCTACAGGGGTCCGTCTCCAACCATGAAATCGGTGCCATGACCCAAGCACTCATCGAACTTTCCGACCTTGGCTTCAACTGGCCCGGTCACCCGCCGCTGCTGGACATCCCGGCGTTTCGTCTGGAAGCCGGCGAAACCCTGTTTCTCAAAGGCCCCAGCGGCAGCGGCAAGACCACTCTGCTCGGCCTGCTCGGCGGAGTGCAGAAGCCCGGTCGCGGCAGCATTCGCCTGCTCGGCCAGGAGCTGACCGAACTGTCTGCCGGCAAGCGCGATACGTTTCGTGTCGATCACACCGGCTACATTTTCCAGCAATTCAACCTGCTGCCGTTTCTCTCGGTGCGCGAGAACGTTGAGTTGCCGTGCCATTTCTCGAAACTGCGTGCGCAACGGGCGAAACAGCGCCACGGCAGCGTCGATCAAGCCGCCGCCACGTTGCTCGCGCACTTGGGTCTGAAAGACGAAAGCATCCTCAGCCGCCGCGCCGACTCGCTGTCCATCGGCCAGCAACAACGGGTCGCTGCCGCCCGCGCGTTGATCGGCCAACCGGAGCTGGTGATCGCCGACGAACCGACCTCGGCGCTGGATTACGACGCCCGCGAGAGCTTCATTCGTCTGTTGTTTGCCGAGTGCCGCGAGGCCGGATCGAGTCTGTTGTTCGTCAGCCACGACCAGAGCCTGGCGCCGCTGTTCGACCGTCATCTGTCCCTGGCCCAACTCAATCGCGCCGCCACGTCCGCCGAGGTCTGAGATGTATCTGTTTCGTCTGGCCATGGCCAGCCTGGCCAACCGCCGTTTCACCGCATTGCTCACCGCCTTCGCCATTGCCCTGTCGGTGTGCCTGCTGCTCGCCGTCGAGCGCGTGCGCACCGAAGCCAAGGCCAGTTTCGCCAGCACCATCAGCGGCACTGACCTGATCGTCGGTGCTCGTTCGGGGTCGGTAAACCTGCTGTTGTATTCGGTGTTCCGCATCGGCAACGCTACCAACAACATTCGTTGGGACAGCTTCGAACACTTCGCCAACAATCCGAAAGTGAAGTGGGCAATCCCCATGTCCCTCGGCGATTCCCATCGCGGCTATCGCGTGATGGGCACCACCGAAGCCTACTTCGAGCACTACCAGTACGGGCGCCAGCAACACCTGGCGCTGGCCGACGGTCGCGCGTTTGCCACCGATCCTTTCGAAGTGGTGCTCGGTGCCGAAGTCGCCGAAGCGCTGCACTACAAGCTCGGCGACAAACTGGTACTGGCCCACGGCGTGGCGGCGATCAGCCTGGTCAAGCATGACGACAAACCCTTCACCGTGGTCGGCATCCTCCAGCGTACCGGCACGCCGGTAGACCGCACGCTGCACATCAGCCTCGGCGGCATGGAGGCAATTCACATTGACTGGCACAACGGTGTGCCGGCGCGCGGCAACGGGCGGATCAGCGCTGATCAGGCGCGCAACATGGACCTGACCCCGCAAGCGATCACCGCGTTCATGCTCGGCCTCAACAGCAAGATTTCCACCTTCGCCTTGCAGCGCGAGATCAACGAGTACCGTGGCGAACCGATGCTGGCGATCCTGCCGGGCGTGGCCTTGCAGGAATTGTGGAGCCTGATGAGCACGGCCGAGAAAGCCTTGTTCGTGGTCTCGCTGTTCGTTGTGCTGACCGGGCTGATCGGCATGCTCACGGCGATTCTCACAAGCCTCAACGAGCGCCGCCGCGAGATGGCGATTCTGCGTTCGGTGGGCGCGCGCCCTTGGCACATCGCGAGTCTGCTGGTGCTGGAAGCCTTTGCGTTGGCGCTGACCGGGGTGATTGCCGGGCTCGCGTTGCTGTACATCGGCATCGCTGCTGCGCAAGGCTACGTGCAGGCCAATTACGGTTTGTACCTGCCACTGGCATGGCCGAGCGAGTATGAATGGACGCTGCTCGGTGGCATTCTGGCGGCCGCGCTGCTGATGGGCAGCGTGCCGGCCTGGCGCGCGTATCGCCAATCATTGGCCGATGGCCTGTCGATCCGTTTATGAGGATGTTCACCATGCCCCGCGCCCTGCTTGCGCTGCTGATGCTGGTCGCCCTGCCCGTGTGGGCGGCGGCGCCGAAAGACCTGACCTGGTCGGAAATGATCCCGCCGGACGCCGCGCCGGAAGTACCCAACATGACCCCGCTGCACGACCTGTCGAAAATGGGCGACGCACTCTCTGCCGAGTCCGCACCAGCGGCCAAGCAGGATATGCCGAATGCGCCGGTCGTGAAGAGCCTCGACGGGCAGAACATTCGCCTGCCCGGTTACATCGTGCCGCTGGAAGTCAGCGAAGAGGGGCGCACCACCGACTTTTTGCTGGTGCCGTATTTCGGCGCCTGCATCCACGTACCGCCACCGCCGTCGAACCAGATCGTCCATGTGAAAAGCGAACTGGGCGTGAAGCTCGATGAGCTGTATCAGCCGTATTGGGTTGAAGGACCTTTGCAGGTGAAAGCCTCGAGCAGTGAACTGGCCGATGCCGGGTATCAGATGGAGGCGGAGAAGATTTATGCGTATGAGCTGCCGGAGTAATTCCCGGTAGTTTTGTATTGGCTGGTCTATCGTCTTCGCTAGCAGGCTCGCTCCCACAGGTGATCACATTCCAAGGTGGGAGCGAGCCTGCTCGCGAATAGGCCCTCAAAGGTTCCACAAAACCCCGCCCCTTCACTGTTTCATTGAGCTGAGTCAAAACACCGTATCAGACGGCTTCGTACCCTAGGACATCGAATTTTTATGTCCTTTCGGAGCCCCCATGAACAAGTCCTTGCTCAGCGCCCCGCTGTTTGCCCTCGCGCTCGCAGCCCCGCTCGCCCACGCCCACGAAGCCGGTGACATCCTCGTGCGCGCCGGTGCGATCACCGTCAACCCGAAGGCCGACAGCTCCAGCGTCAAGGTCGATCAGGGTCCGCTGAGCGGCACCAATCTGGGCGGCAAGGCGACCATGAGCAGCGACACCCAACTGGGTCTGAACTTCGCCTACATGCTCACCAACAACATCGGTATCGAGCTGCTGGCAGCCACGCCGTTCGAGCATGACGTCAAGCTCAAGGGCACCGCCCTGCCCGCCGCCAACGGCAAGCTCGGCACCTTGAAACACCTGCCGCCGACCCTCAGCGTGGTCTACTACCCGCTGGATTCGAAATCGGCCTTCCAGCCGTATGTGGGTGGTGGCATCAACTACACCTGGATCTACGACGAACACGTCGGCAGCGAAGCCAGCGCCAACGGTTTCAGCAACTTCAAGGCGAAAAACTCCTGGGGCCTGGCCTGGCAGGTCGGCGCCGACTACATGATCACCGACAACATCATGCTCAACGCCCAGGTGCGCTACATCGATATCGACACCCGCGCGACCGTCGAGAACAACGCCGTCGCGCCGGGCACCCGTGCACGGGTGAATGTGGATGTCGATCCGTTCATCTACATGGTCGGTTTGGGCTATAAGTTCTAAGTCGATTTTTTACTGAACGTTCACGTGGTGGTGAATGAGGCTTGGTGGCGGGCAGGCACAGACCTGACGAAGACCGTACGCAGTCGATCGGGGGACAACGTTCCCTCGCCACAGGGATAGCGATATTCCGGCCGTGAAAAAGGCGCCTTATGAAGGGCGCCTTTTTCATGTCCGAAGCTTGTTTCATCCGCGCCCGAGCAAGCGCGCCAAGCCCACATTCATCGGCGTCTGCGGCGGCATTTCGAAGCGCTGCAGCAAGCGTCGGTTATCCGCTCGCGAATGGCGGATATCACCCGAACGCGCCGGCCCGTAACTCACGGGCGGCAACTCACCGATTACCGATTTCAACGCTTCGAGCATCTGCTTCAGGCTCATCGCCTGATTCCAGCCAACATTGACCGCGCCTTCCTGCACTTCAGGCATTTCCAGCGCCTGCACCAGCAAGTCGACCAGATCACCGACATAGAGGAAATCGCGAGTCTGCTCGCCATCGCCAAACACGGTGATCGGTAAACCTTTCTGCGCGCGTTCGCTGAAGATGCTGATCACCCCGGAATACGGCGAGGACGGATCCTGGCGAGGGCCGAAGATGTTGAAGAAGCGGAAAATCGCCGGTTCCAGGCCATGCTGGCGACGGTAGAAATCGAAGTACTGCTCACCGGCCAGTTTGTCCGAGGCATAGGGTGTCAGCGGTGCTTTTGGCGTGTCTTCATCAATCGACTCGCCCTCGCCATTGTTGCCGTACACCGCCGCGCTGGAGGCATACACCACACGCTTGACCCCGGCCAGGCGCATGGCTTCGCAGACATTCAGGGTACCGATGAAATTGCTCTGGTGAGTTTTCACCGGATCGTCCACCGAGGCCTGCACCGAGGCCACGGCTGCCAGATGCGCGACAGCGTTGCAACCTTGCATGGTGCGGGCGACCAAAGCGGCATCAGCGACATCGCCGACCACCAGTTCAACCTTGGGATTGTCCAGCGGCAGGTTGCTGCGCTTGCCGGTCGACAGGTCGTCGAGCACGCGTACCGCATAGCCCTTGGCGAGCAAGGCGTCGGTCAGGTGCGAGCCGATGAATCCCGCTCCGCCAGTGATTAGAACCGTTCCTTCAGCCATGTCGATAGAACCTGTCCAGTAGACCCGGGAGCGCGGCACGCCAGGCGCGCGGCTTGATCCCGAAAGTGTGGAGAATTTTCTTGCAGGCCAGCACCGCGTGTTGCGGTTCTTCGGCGGCGTCCGGGCGCGCGGCGTGGGCCTGCGCGGTCGGTGCTTCGATCGCCAGCGGATGCAGGCTGCGTGCTTCGGTGAGAATCGCCTGGCCCAGCGCCAGCGGTGTGGTCGCTTCGTGGCCGGCGTAATGGTAAGTGCCCCACAGCGGCGCGGCGCAGTCGAGTTGCTTGAGCACGGAGATGATCACTCGCGCGGCGTCATCGACCGGAGTCGGATTGCCGCGACGATCATCGGCCAGCAACAACTCTTCGGGTTGTTCCGCACGGGCGAGGAAGCGTCCGAGGGTGCCGTCCGGACTGTCGTCGAGCAGCCAGCCGAAACGCAGCAGCACATGTTGCGGGCAGGTCGCGCGCACACTTTGCTCGATGCGCCACAAGGCCTGACCGCGCAGGCCCAGCGGCACCGGTTCGTCTTTCTCGCTGTAGGCCGTGGCCCGCGAGCCGTCGAACACGCGATAGCTCGACGGCTGCACGAGGACAATGTTGTGGTGCTGGCACAGTTCGGCCAGACGCTCGATGGCGCGTTCCTGGCCGCTCATGCGGCTTTCGCTGACGCTCTCGGCCTGGAACCAGTCGAAATAGTAGGCGAGGTTGATCAACGCATCGGGACGGGTGTCGTCGAGCAGTTGGGTGAGGCTCGCGGCATCCCAGCCGTTTTCGGGCGGGCGGGGGGCGAGGAAACCGATGTCTTCTTCCGCACCGAGGCGAATCAGCGCCTGCCCAAGGGCATTTCCGCCGCCCAGTAACATAAGGCGCATTCGCATAGAGTCAGCAGGCCCAGTCTGATTGGAACGATGGCTTTGGCGACGGTTCTCGTGGAACCGTCGTCGATAATTGCCGGAATCGTTGCATTTTGCGGGTTTAGTGCGCAACCGTCATCCGTAAAGTGTAGATCCGCGAATTTGCGGCGTCCTGACCGGCCCCTTCGCGAGCAGGCTCGCTCCCACAGGGGACCGGGTTCCAAGGTGGGAGCGAGCCTGCTCGCGAAGGCGTCCGAACGGTACTTGCATCTTCCCGCCCCCGCCCGCATAACTTAAGTCATGAATCTGCCCCTCCCCGCCAACAGTGCGCTGGCCGGTTTTCACCCCGCCGTCAGCGCCTGGTTCAACAAGACTTTCCCGGCGGTCACCACCGCTCAGGCCCGTGCGTGGCCGTTGATCCGCCAGCGCCGCTCGACGCTGATCGCCGCGCCCACTGGCTCGGGCAAAACCCTGACCGCGTTCCTCGCCGTGCTCGATGAGCTTGTCCATCGAGGTCTGGAACACCCCGATGGTTTGCCCGCCGAAACCCTGGTGGTCTATGTCTCGCCGCTGAAGGCACTGTCCAACGACATTCAGATCAATCTGCAGAATCCGCTCGCCGGCATCACTGCGCAATTGCGCGAAATGGGCCTGCCGGAGCTGACCATCACCACCGCCGTACGCACCGGCGACACGCCGCAAAAAGACCGCGCCGCGATGCGCAAGAGCGCGCCGCATATTCTGGTGACCACCCCGGAATCGCTGTACGTGCTGCTTGGCTCGGAATCCGGACGCAAGATGCTCGGCACCACGCGCACGGTGATCATTGACGAGATCCACGCGATGGCCGCTGGCAAGCGCGGCAGTCATCTGTCCTTGAGCCTCGAGCGTTTGCAAGCACTCTGCGCCGAACCGCTGACCCGCATCGGCCTGTCCGCCACGCAGAAGCCGGTAGAAGCCGTGGCGCAATTCCTGGTCGGTCACGATCGCCCCTGCGAAATCGTCGACATAGGCCACGCCCGACCGCGAGACTTGGGCATCGAAGTGCCGCCGGTGCCGCTGTCGGCGGTGATGGCCAATGATGTCTGGGAACTGGTGTATGAGCGCCTCGCCGAACTCGCCCGCGAGCACCGCACCACGCTGATTTTCGTCAACACCCGACGCCTTGCCGAGCGCCTCAGCCGCCATTTGAGCGAGCGCCTCGGCAAGCAGGCGGTGGCGGCGCACCACGGCAGTCTCGCCAAGGAGTTTCGCCTCGATGCGGAACAACGGCTCAAGCGCGGCGAGCTGCAAGTGCTGATCGCCACCGCGTCGCTGGAACTGGGCATCGATATCGGTGAAGTCGACCTGGTCTGCCAGATCAGTTCGCCGCGTTCGATTGCTGCGTTTCTGCAACGGGTCGGTCGCTCCGGACATCAGGTCGGCGGCACGCCCAAGGGTCGTTTGTTCGCCACCACCCGCGACGACCTGATCGAGTGCGCCGCCCTGCTCGACTGCGTGCGCCGGGGCGAGCTGGATACGCTGCACATTCCGGAAAAGCCGCTGGACGTGCTGGCGCAGCAGATCATTGCCGAGGTCAGTTGCCAGGAATGGTCGGAGGACGCATTGCTGGCGATGTTCCGCCGAGCCTGGCCGTATCGCGACCTCGATGAAAAACACTATCAGGCCCTGCTGAGCATGCTCGCCGAGGGTTACAACGGCCGCCAAGGCATCCGCAGCGCCTACCTGCACCGCGACGCCGTCAGTCGCACCTTGCGTGGCCGGCGGGGCGCGCAACTGACCGCCGTGACCAGCGGCGGCACGATTCCGGACAACGCCGACTACAGCGTGCTGCTCGAACCCCAGGGCTTGAACATCGGCAGCGTCAACGAAGACTTCGCCGTGGAAAGTATCGCCGGCGACGTGTTCCAGCTCGGCAATACCTCGTACCGCATCCTGCGGGTGGAAAGCGGCAAAGTGCGCGTCGAGGATGCGCAGGGGATGCCGCCGACCATTCCGTTCTGGCTCGGCGAAGCGCCGGGGCGCAGTGATGAACTGTCGGCGGCCGTCGCGCGCCTGCAAGCGCAGTTGGATGAATTGCTCAGCGCCAGCCCCGGGAATCTGCAACCGGCGCTCGACTGGCTGACCACCATACTCGGCCTCAACTTCGCCAGCGCCGAGCAATTGGTCGAATATCTGGCGCGCGCACGGCAAACCCTCGGCGCCCTGCCCTCGCAGGACACGCTGTTGATGGAGCGTTTTTTCGACGAGTCCGGCGGCACCCAACTGATCATTCACACGCCGTTCGGCAGCCGCATCAACCGCGCCTGGGGCCTGGCCTTGCGCAAGCGTTTCTGCCGCACCTTCAACTTCGAGTTGCAGGCCGCCGCCAGCGAAGACGCGATCGTGCTGTCGCTGTCCACCAGTCACAGTTTTGAGCTCGACGAGGTCTGGCGTTACCTGCACAGCAACAGCGCTGAACACACGCTCATTCAAGCGGTGCTTGATGCGCCGTTGTTCGGCGTGCGCTGGCGCTGGAATGCCGGGGTGGCGCTGGCGTTGCCGCGCTTCACCGGCGGGCGCAAAGTCGCTCCGCAACTGCAACGGATGAAGAGCGAAGACCTCATCGCCAGCGTCTTCCCCGACCAGATCGCCTGCCTGGAAAACCTCGCCGGCGAGCGCGAAGTCCCCGAGCATCCGTTGGTGGAACAGACCCTCGACGATTGCCTGCACGAAGCGATGGACAGCGAAGGCTGGCTGACCCTGCTGCGGCGCATGGAGCGTGGCGAGGTGCGCTTGATCGCCCGTGATCTGCCTGCGCCGTCGCCGCTGGCGGCAGAAATTCTCAGCGCCCGGCCGTACACGTTTCTCGACGACGCGCCGCTGGAGGAACGCCGCACGCAAGCGGTGATCAATCGACGCTGGAGCGATCCGCAGTCGACCGATGATCTCGGCGCACTCGATGCAGATGCGATCACCGCAGTGCGCGAAGAAGCCTGGCCGTCGCCCAACTCCCTGGATGAGATGCATGAAGCGCTGATGAGCCTCGCCTGCATCAGCGACGCCGAAGCCCGCGCCAACGCGGGTTGGCCGGACTGGCTGCAAACGCTGATTGCCAGCGGCCGCGCCTGCCTGTTGCAGATCGACGCCGAGCATCAGTTATGGCTGGCCCGCGAACGCTTGAGTTGCCTGCAAGCACTTTATCCACAGGCCACGTTGCTGACTGAGGCGGTGATGCTGCCCGGCTTCGACGACACGTGGGCATTCGATGAGGCGCTGGTCGAAGTGATCCGCGCCCGCCTCGGCGCCTTTGGGCCAATCCCGTTGCCCGCCATTGCCGAGCCGCTCGCCCTGCCAGTTGCGCAAGTCAATCAGGCCCTCGCGCAACTGGAGCGTGAAGGTTATGTGTTGCGCGGCCAGTTCACGCCGAACAGCGCGATTGAAGAATGGTGCGAACGCCATCTGCTCGCGCGCATCCATCGCTACACGGTCAAGCGCCTGCGCCGGGAAATCGAACCGGTGGCATTGCAGGACTTCATGCGTTTTCTGTTCGACTGGCAGCATCTGACGCCGGCCACCCAAGGTCAGGGCAGTGCGGTGCTGTCGGCGATTGTCGGCCAGTTCGAAGGCTACCCGGCGGCAGCTTCGGCGTGGGACAGCGACATCCTGCCGGCGCGCCTCAAGGACTACTCGCCGAGCTGGCTGGACGACCTGTGCCGCAACGGCAAACTGGTGTGGACGCGCATCAATGCGCGGCAGAAGGTCAGCGGCTCGGCATTGCGCAGTACACCGATTGTGCTGCTGCCGCGTAGCCAGGTGGGTTTGTGGAGTGCGTTGGCGGAACAGACGCCAGTGAGTGAGTTATCGCCGAAAACACAGAAAGTCTTCGAGGCGCTGAGTCAGCATGGTGCGCTGTTTTTCGATGAGTTGATTCATGAAGCGCGCCTGCTGCGCAGCGAACTGGAAATCGCCTTGCAGGAACTGGTCGCCGCAGGTTTGGTGAACGCCGACAGCTTCGCCGGCTTGCGTGCGCTAATCACTCCTGCAAGCAAGCGCCAGCAGCGCAGCAGTCGACGCGGACGCGGCGCGTTTATCGGCGGTATGGACGATGCAGGGCGCTGGGCTTTGCTGCGCCGTGGTTCGTCAGCCGATACCGCCGAGACGCTCGAACATGTCGCCATGACCCTGCTGCGCCGCTACGGCGTGGTGTTCTGGCGCTTGCTGGAACGCGAAGCCGACTGGCTGCCGAGCTGGCGGGAATTGCTGCGCACCTTTCATCGTCTGGAGGCGCGGGGCGAGATTCGTGGCGGGCGGTTTGTCAGTGGTCTGGCTGGCGAGCAATTTGCCTTGCCCGAAGCCATTCCCTTGCTGCGCGAAGTACGCCGACGCCCGCAGGACGGCAGCCTGGTGGCGGTGTGTGGGGTTGATCCGCTGAATCTGGCCGGGACGTTGTTGCCCGGGGTGAAAGTGCCGGCGCTGGTGAGCAATCGGCTGGTGTATCGCGATGGGATTCCAGTGGCCGCGGTGATTGCCGGCAAGCAGCAGGTTTGGGTAGAGCTGGATCCGATAGCCATGGGACAACTGCATGCCAAGCTGATCCGGCATTGAGAGTGTTCGCACCGGCGTCTTCGCGAGCAGGCTCGCTCCCACAGTTCAATCCCGTTTCCCCTGTGGGAGCGAGCCTGCTCGCGAATGGCCGGCCCTGCACCCCAAAATCATGCTTCAGGTCCGTGACTCCTGCGGTAACTCATCCGCAACCACCGCCCCCTCCTCCTGCCGCTTAGGCAACAACACCTGCTGTGGATAAGTCTGCGCAAAATGCACATTCGGTGTGTTATCCACAAGCTTCTTCAAGCGCTGGTTGAACGCCCGGCTCACCGCATATTGCCCGCCGGACACTGTGCGGAATTGTGCCGTCAGCACCACGCCGTTGAGGTCCATTTTGTCCACGCCAAATACATCCAGCGGCCCTTGCAGGTTGTACTTGAGGAACGGGTCTTCGCGGATCGAATCGCCGGCCTCGCGGATCAGCTCGATGGCCTTGTCGACATCGGTGTCGTAGGTGAACTGCACCGAGAAAAATGCGAAGGCGAACTGGCGGGATTGGTTGGTCACAGCCTTGATCTGGCCGAACGGCACCGAGTGCACAAAACCCTTGCCATCACGCAGACGCAGGGTGCGGATGGTCAAACCTTCCACGGTGCCGGCGTGGCCGGAATCGAGCACCACCCAGTCGCCAATCGACAAGGTGTCTTCGATGATGATGAACAGCCCGGTGATGACGTCCTGCACCAGTTGCTGCGAACCGAAACCGATCGCCAGACCGACCACGCCCGCACCGGCTAGTAGCGGCGCGACGTTGATGCCGAGGTTGGCCATGGTGGTAATCGCGCAGATCACCACGAGGATGATTTTGATCGCATTGCGCAGCAGCGGCAGGATGGTTTTCACCCGCGTGCTCGGCTGGCGTGCCGCGCGTTTGCTCAGCGGCGGTTTCAGCGCTTCCTGAATCGCCGTGTCGAGCACCACCCACAGCAGCCACGTCACCAGGAAGATCAGACCGATGCTGCTCAAGGCATTGCTGATCGCCCGGCCGACCGTGCTGCTCTGGGCGAAATCGAGCAGCGACACGCCCCAGATCCGCCCGAGAATATCGATGAACACAATCGCCATGACGATCCGCAGCAACGCATGCAACAGGCTGAGAAAACGTTCCTTGTAGGCACTGCTGCGCTGGATCGCCTCGGCCTTGCGTGATTTGAACAGGTGCTGCAACACCGTGCTGAGAAACACCGTGGCGATCAGCAGCACGGTAGTGAACAAGGCGCAGCGCAGGGCTTTCTGATTGTCCTCGCCGATGCCGATCAGGCTGACTGCCGAGACCAGCACCATCAGCACGATCGGCCAGTACCACAGCCCGGAAAATATCCGCAGCGACTCCTGCAGCGACGGTTGTTTCAAACGCTGAGCGAGCGGGCGATTGCGGATCAGATGCGCCACGGGCCGGCGCAGGCGAATCACCAGCAAACCGAAGATGACCGAGGCGATCAGCCCGGTGAACACGGCGATGCTGCTGGTGATATTGCCGCCCAATTGTCGGGCGATCTGCGGGCTGGTCAGGGCATCGCTGAGGGCGGCGAGAAAGCCGATCAGGAACAGCGGGCGCGGGCAGTATTCACGGATGATTCGCGCGGCGGCGCGCTTGTGGCCGACGTTGAACATCACCACCACGCACAACAACATCGACGTGGAAAAAATGCCGCTGCTGGTGGCGTAGGCCAGACACAGTGCCAGCGCGCGGCCCACCGAAGCTTGCAGAAAGTGGCTGACATACAGCGTCAGCGGCAGGCAGATCAGCGCCGGCACGGTGTACGGCAGCACGTAGCCGAGCAGATCCTGACTGCGCTGGCGGGTGCGCAACCAGCGGCCCTCACGCAGACGCTTGGCCAACAGACTGCCGAGCACGGTCAGCAGGGCGAAACTGCCCAGCCACACTCCCGACAACGTGAGGAAATCCCCGGCCACGCTCCAGCCGGAGCGATTCGACGGCTGCTTGACCAGCCTGTCGACCTCATCCGCCGCGCGGTCGGCGCGCAGCCGCCAGGCATCGACCAGGTGTTCGTTGAGATCGAGTTTTTCCTGCACATCGTCGATGCTCGTACTGATCGCCCCGAGCAAACCACCCTGCACCAGCGGTTCCGGTTCGGCAGGTTTTTCCGCCGTATCGGCGGCAGCCGGAACGCCCGGTAGCGCGGCGGCTTGCGATGCGTTGACGCCGAAGCACAGCAGCGCTCCCAGCAGAATGGCGATCCTGAAATTGCGCAAAGCTCCGATCTCCCGTGGCTGACCCTGGTAAGGAACTGATCGGTAATTGCGCGGCAAGTTCAAGAGCCCCCTCACCCCAGCCCTCTCCCCCAGGAGAGGGAGCCGACCGAGTTGCATGAGCAAAATCACCAACTGCACGTCTTGAGTCGAACTCAAGTCCTGAAGACCATGAAGATCTGCTCCCTTCACAGTCGTACGCGATTTCAGGAGGCATGAAGATCTGCTCCCTTCCCCCTCGCCCCCTTGGGGGAGAGGGTTGGGGTGAGGGGGTAAGCTCTTGATCTTCGCTTCACCCGCGACCGTCCGTAACACCACCGAAACTTTCCCGCCCCCGCCGCAGTCATCACAGAACATCGGCAACACGAGGACTTTCTACGGGAGGATGGGATGGCGACGATTCACATCGGTATTTCAGGCTGGCGCTACGCCCCGTGGCGCGGGGATTTCTACCCGAAGGGACTGGCGCAGAAGCGCGAATTGCAGTTCGCCTCCCGCGCGGTCAACAGCATTGAAATCAACGGATCGTTCTACGCCCTGCAACGCCCCGAACGTTACGCCCAGTGGTACGCCGAAACCCCTGATGACTTCGTCTTCAGCGTCAAGGCGCCGCGCTTCATCACCCACGTGCGCCGCTTGCGCGAAATCGAAAAACCGCTGGCGAATTTCTTTGCCTCGGGCGTGCTGGAGCTGAAGGAAAAACTCGGGCCGATCCTGTGGCAGTTTCCGCCGAACTTCAAGTTCGATGCCGAGCGCTTCGACCAGTTTCTCGCGCAACTGCCCCACGATACCCACGCCGCAGCCGCCCTCGCCCGCCAGCACGATTCGCATCTGCCCGGCCACGCCAGCGTCAAAGCCTGGCGCAAAAAGCCGCTGCGCCATGCTGTGGAAATCCGTCACGAGAGCTTTATCGACCCTGAGTTCGTGCGCCTGCTCAAGCGCCACAACACCGCACTTGTCGTCGCCGATACCGCCGGCAAATGGCCGTACCGCGAAGACCTCACCAGCGACTTCGTCTATCTGCGCCTGCACGGCGCCGAAGAACTCTACGCCAGCGGTTATTCCGAACAAGCGCTCAAGCGCTGGGCCGAGCGCATCGACGCCTGGCACCACGGTAAACAGCCAGAGAACGCCCACCTGATAGCGCCACGCCTGAAGCCCCGCGCGCGCAAATCCCGCGAAGTGTTCTGCTACTTCGACAACGACATCAAAGTCCGCGCGCCCTACGACGCACGCAACCTGTTGCAGCGCTTCGACCTCGATAAAGACCTCGCCACGACTCCCGGGCAAGTTGCCGCAGAAGGAGTTCTGTCATGAGCATTCCCGAACCGGTCGGTTTTACCGACGAAGGCTCCGTGGTTGCGCCCTCGGTGCGCACCTTCACCGTACTGACCGTCAACACCCACAAGGGCTTCACCGCACTGAACCGGCGTTTCATTCTGCCGGAGCTGCGTGAAGCGGTGCGCAGTGTCGCCGCCGACGTGGTGTTTCTGCAGGAAGTCCACGGCACGCACGAGCAGCATCCGAAACGCTACGACAACTGGCCGACGATGCCGCAATACGAATTTCTCGCCGACAGCCTCTGGCCGCAATTCGCCTACGGGCGCAACGCGGTGTATCCGGCGGGCGATCACGGCAATGCGCTGCTGTCGAAATTCCAGATCATCCGCCACGACAACCTCGATGTGTCGATCAGCGGCCATGAGAACCGCGGCCTGTTGCATTGCGTGCTGCGCCTGCCTGGCGACGGCACCGAAGTGCACGCGATCTGCGTGCATCTGGGCCTGCGCGAGAGCCACCGCAACGCGCAACTGGATCTGCTGATGCAACGTCTCGCCGAATTGCCCGCCGATGCCCCGGTGATCGTCGCTGGAGATTTCAATGACTGGCGCCAGCGTGCCGATGCGCAGCTCAAGCCCTCTGGCCTGCGCGAAGTGTTCGCCGAGCAGTACGGCAAGCCGGCGCGCAGTTTTCCCGCGCGGCTGCCAGCGCTACGACTCGACCGCATCTACGTACGCAACCTCAAGGCCAGCCGGCCAAAAGTATTGACCAACCGGCCCTGGTCACACCTTTCCGACCACGCACCGTTATCGGTGGAGATTGAACTATGAACAGTGCGCCACTGGAAAAATCTGCCGTCGACCCGGTCCCGCTGAACCCGCCGGTGCGCGAGCCCGGCCACGTTGACGTCGAGTATCAATGGCACAGCAACAACCGCGTAGAGCTGCTGGAGAACGGCGAGGAATATTTCCCCCGCGTGTTCGAAGCGATGCGCGCAGCCAAGAGCGAGATTCTGCTGGAGACCTTCATCGTTTTCGAAGACAAGGTCGGCGCCGAGTTGCAGCAAATCCTCATCGAAGCCGCCCAGCGCGGCGTGCGCACCACGGTCAGCCTCGACGGCTTCGGCTGTGGCGAGCTGAGCACCAGCTATCTGTCGGCCTTGAGCGATGCCGGCGTGCACCTGCAGATCTTCGATCCGGCGCCCAAGCACCTCGGCATTCGCACCAACTGGTTCCGCCGCTTGCACCGCAAGATCGTGGTGGTCGATGGTTTGATCGCGTTCATTGGCGGGATCAATTTTTCCGGCGATCACCTGGCCGATTTCGGCCCTGAAGCCAAGCAGGATTACTCGGTGGAGATCCAGGGCCCGGTGGTCGCCGATATCCATCACTTCGCCCTGCTGCAAAGCGGTCGCCCCGGGCGCGCGCGGTTCTGGTGGCAGCGCCGGCGCCAGCGTCTGGAGGAAATGGCCTTCACCGACCACGACGGCCAGGTGCGCCTGGTGTTCCGCGATAACGATCAACACAACACCGATATCGAAGACGTGTATTTGCAGGTGCTGCGCAAGGCCAAGCGCCGGGTGATCATCGCCAACGCCTACTTCTTTCCCGGCTACCGTTTGCTGCGCGAAATCCGCAACGCCGCCCGCCGTGGCGTCGAGGTGCGGCTGATCCTGCAGGGCCAGCCGGACATGCTCGTAGCCAAACTGGCGGCGCGCATGACCTACGATTATCTGCTGCGTGCCGGCGTGCAGATCCACGAATACTGCCAGCGCCCGCTGCACGGCAAGGTCGCGCTGGTCGATGATGACTGGAGCACCGTGGGCTCGAGCAATCTCGACCCGCTGAGCCTGTCGCTGAATCTGGAAGCCAACGTGCTGATCCGCGACCGCGCATTCAATCAGCACCTGTACGAACGCCTCGAAGACCTCAGCCAGAACCACTGCAAGGCCATGGACGCCAAACTGTTGCCGCGTGGGCGCATCTGGCACATGACCGTGGGCTTTCTGGTGTTCCACTTCCTGCGGCACTTCCCGGCCATGGCCGGTTGGCTGCCGGCGCATAAACCGCGTCTGAAGCCTTTCCGAGGTGCGCGTCCATGAGTCATTCCGAAGTGCACTCCGATAGCCATTCGGCACAAGCGGCGCCGTCAAAATGGAGCCGCTGGAAACGCCCGCTGACCATCCTGTTTTTCCTCGCGCTGATCGTCCTGCTGACGATGTTCGCCACCCGCATCGAATGGACCGAGGTGTTGGAAACCCTTGCCGATTTCAAGGTGCGCACGCTGATCATCGCCGCCAGCCTGACCCTGCTGAGTTTTCTGGTGTACGCCAGTTTCGACCTGATCGGCCGCACCTACATTCGTCAGGACCTGACCTGGAAGCAGATCCTGCCGGTGGGCATCATCAGCTACGCCTTCAACCTCAATCTCAGCGCCTGGGTCGGCGGCATCGCCATGCGCTATCGCCTGTATTCGCGGCTGGGCGTAAGCAAAGGCAACATTGCCAAGATTCTCGGCCTGAGCCTGGCGACCAACTGGTTCGGCTACATGACCATCGCCGGCGTAGTGTTCAGCAGCGGTCTGGTGACGATGCCGCCGGGCTGGAAGCTCAGCAGTTCGGCCTTGCAACTGGTCGGTGTGTTATTGCTGCTGGTCAGCGCCGGTTATCTGGCGGCGTGTCAGTTTTCCAAGCGCCGCGAGTGGTCGATACGCGGCGTGGAAATCAATTTGCCGTCGCTGCGCATGGCGGTGCTGCAGTTGCTTTTGGGCGCGTTGAACTGGTCGCTGATGGCGGCGGTGATCTTCACTCTGCTGCCAAGCAAACTGGATTATCCGCTGGTGCTCGGCGTGCTGTTGATCAGCGCGATTGCCGGGGTGATCACGCACATTCCGGCGGGGCTGGGTGTGCTGGAAGCTGTGTTTGTGGCCCTGCTGCAGCACGAGGCATCGCGCGGCAGTCTGGTCGCGGGATTGCTGGCGTATCGGGCGATCTATTTTCTGCTGCCGCTGTTGATTACGGTGGTGATGTATCTGGTGGTGGAAGCCAAGGCCAAGGCGTTGCGCATCGAGAAGAAACCTTCCTGACCATGCATTGCTGCTGATGGCCCTTTCGCGAGCAGGCTCGCTTCCACAAACTGTGGGAGCGAGCCTGCTCGCGAAAGGGCCGGTACACGCGACAGATCATCTGGATTGGATAATGCTCAACCGCTCCCCCACCACCATCTCGGTAATCCAGTCCACCAGAATCGAGGTGTAGGCCTGCTGCGACACCGGGTCACTCAACGCGTGATCCGCGCCATCGATGATCCGGTGGGTCAACGAGTGAGTCTGCTGACAGGCGGCGCGGTAACTCATGATCGTCGCGTGGGGCACGAAATCGTCGGTTTCCGATTCCACCAACAGCACGTCACCCGTGAATTGCGAGCAGGCATGCAGGGCGCGATTGCTGTCGGCGCGCACCAGCGTGCCGCGATAATCGCGCAGGTCGGCCTTGTCCAGATCGCGTTTGGGCGTGTGCCATTGCTCGTCGCGGTAAAGCGCCGGCACGCGCAGCGCCAGCCAGCGCACCGGGCGCAATGAGGTCAGGATCGAGGCCAGATAGCCGCCATAACTGGTGCCGACCACGGCGATCGCCGAAGTGTCGAGGGCCGGGTGCGCCAGCAAGCGATCGTAGGCCGCCAGCAAATCACGCAGATTGTCTTCACGGGTCACCCGGGTCAGCGGGATTCCGGTGCCGCCGGTGTGCCCGCGCAGGTCGAAAGTCAGGCATACGCAACCCAGGCCGGCGATGCCTTTGGCCCGTTCCAGATCACGTTCCTGACTGCCGCCCCAACCGTGCACAAACAACACCCCCGGGACCTTCGATTTGGGACTGAGAAAGGTCCCACTCATCTGTTCGTCATCAATGTCGATTTGAATGCTTTCGCTTCTAGCCGTCATAGGATTGGACCGTCACATATTTGAGAAGAAATGCGCTGTTTTCCGCCGGTCCGCGATAGACCTCGATGGCGTCCGCCGGCAGCGCCTGATCGGTATAGGTTTCCACCGACGACACGCGAATCGCGCGCATCTGTGGATCGTTGACGAAGCTTTGCAGCGCCGCCACTTCGGCGCTGCTGGCACCGCCCATGCGCCAGGATTGTTCGAGCACGCCGCTGCGCGGGTTGCCGCTGGCGTCGAGGCCTTGGGCGATATCGTAATTGCGCCGCGAGGCGAAGAAGCGCGGGTAGGCTTCGTTGGCGGCACTGTCGAAGACCTGCGCCTGCTCGATGGCCAGACGCACATCATCAGGCAGATCCAGCACGAGCAATTGGTCATAGCCCCCTTGCACCACCAGCAGAGTCGAACCGCCGTAGACCTCTTCGCCCTGGCCGTCCTCGGTCAAGTATTGATCACCACAGTAGCTCAACACTTTGCCGCCGATGAACGACTGGCCGACGCTGTGGGTGACGACGTTGCTCAAGTCCTGCTCCAGCACTACGCCGTCCCTGAACAGGCTTTGCGACTCGGGCCGCACGAGGATCTCATCGAACGCGTCGAGGCTTTTGATCACTTCCTGACCGCGCCCGGCGCAAGCGTGAATCGGCTTCAAGCGAATCGGCCCGGCGTACAGCAAATGTTCGGCGGCGGGCCGTGCATCTTCCAGGGCGAATACGCTGAGACCGTCGAGCACAACGTTGCGCACCCGTTCCGAAAACAGCGGCGACCAGCCCTGCGGCGCCTGCGCCAGATGACTGCGCAAACCGTGGCTGATGGCTTTGGTGCAGATGAAATCGTATTCGACGTAACCGCCCCACAAGTCATCGGGGCCGTTGATGCCAAGTGCTTGCGCGTGGGCCGCGCCGACGATGGTTTGTGTCGGCAGCAGATAGAGGTCGCGGCCCGAATGTTTGGCCGGGTCGTAACTGCCGCCGAACTTGCAACCGAGAATCTGCGCCAACCAGCGCGCCAGAGCCTTGTTGGTCTCGACTTCATGTTGCGGCGCCTCGGCACGCACCGAATGGGCCACGACAATTTTTTTGCTGGGTGTCGGGGTCATGCGTTCCCCTTTTATCAGTCGATGGGTTCTCAAAGGAAATTGCAGAGATCAGGCCAATCAACGATCCCCCCGAACCGCCCGATAATCGGGAGTTTGCCGTGACTGTGCTGGCATCACGCCTGTTTCAAACTGCACGACAGCGGGCAAAACTCCGGCAAATTGCACGATCTCTCATCCTCGCCGCGATCATTGTGGGAGCGAGCCTGCTCGCGAAAGCGTAGTGTCAGCCGACTACAATTCTGTGGATCCAGCGCCTTCGCGAGCAGGCTCGCTCCCACATTAGTTCATCGTCGCTCTGGGAGCGGGGTTCACACCAAACCGCCCCCGGTACTCACTCGGCCCCAACCCGGTAATCTTCTTGAAAATCGCGCGAAACGCGCCCGGATCCTGATAGCCCACCGTCCAGGCAATGTGGTCGATCGTGCCATTGGTGAACTCGAGCATTTCTCGCGCTTTGCCAACCCGCAGGTGCTGGCAATACTCGGTCGGTTTCAAGCCTGTAGCGGCGCGGAATCGGCGCAGGAAAGTGCGTTCTTCAAGGCCCGCGCGCTCGGCCATCGCGTTCAGCGAAACATCCGTCGCCCCGGTGCTTTGCAGCCAGTGCTGAACCTTGAGAATCGACGCGTCGCCATGGCTGAGGATCGGCGCGAAATTGCTCCCGCATTCACTGGCGCTGTCGCTGTGTTCCATCACCAGAAAACGCGCGGTCGCGGTGGCGATGCTCGGGCCGAGCAAGCGATCGACCAGGCGAAGTCCCAGTTCCGACCAGGCCATCAGCCCCGCCGTGGTGATCAGGTCACCGTCGTCGACAATCGGCGTGTCGGCCTTCAGTTTGATCTTCGGGTAACGCTCGGCAAACGCCTGGGCCGAGGTCCAGTGGGTGGTGGCACTGCGACCGTCGAGCAAGCCGCTTTCAGCGAGCATCAACGAGCCCACACAAACACCACCAAGGGTTGCGCCGCGCGCATGCTGATCGCGCAGCCATTGCGCGAGACTCGCGGTCATCTGCGCCGCATCGAACCCGCCAAGGGACGGCGGAATCAGCACGGCGAGCAAAGCGTCCTCACCGCCCGGATGACTGTCATAGACCCGCGCCGGCAACTGCTCGCCCTCGACCTGCCAGTGAGTGACCCGCAGCACGGGCAATTGCACAGCCTGATACTCGGCAGCGATGCGGTTGGCCACGGCGAACAGATCGGTCAGACCGTGCACCGCCGCCAGTTGCGCGCCGGGGTAAATCAGCACGCCCAGTTCAGCGGTGGCGGCTCTTTGTGCAGCCATTGTCAGTTTTCCCCCGTCTATTGTCGGTGCGGCCAATCCTCGAATCCTCGGCCAGTGTCAATACTGAGGCCACACCCAATCACCGTCTCGAGGACAATCCCATGGCCAAGCAAGCGCTCATCGTAGTCGATATCCAGAACGACTACTTCCCCCAAGGCAAGTGGCCGCTGGTCGGCGCCGACGCCGCTGCCGATAACGCCGCACGGCTGATCGCAGCCTTTCGCGAAACGGGCGATCCGGTGGTCCACATTCGGCATGAATTCACCTCCGAAGACGCGCCGTTTTTCACTCCCGGCTCCGAAGGCGCGAAACTGCATCCGAAAGTGCTCAACCGCGCCGACGAGCCGGTGGTGCTCAAGCACTTCGTCAACTCGTTCCGTGAAACCGAACTGAAAGCGGTGCTCGACGAACACGGCATCACCGACTTGGTGGTGGTCGGCAGCATGAGCCATATGTGCGTCGATGGCATCACCCGCGCGGCGGCGGACATGGGGTATGCGGTCACGGTGGTTCACGATGCCTGCGCCAGCCGTGATCTGGAATTCAACGGCCTGACGGTGCCGGCCGCCCACGTGCACGCAGCATTCATGGCGGCGCTGGGTTTCGCCTATGCCAGCGTGGTATCGACTGAGCAGTTCCTGGGCAGCAACGCCTAGCAACAACTGCGCAATCCCCTGGCCCGCCCCGTTGCGGGCCTTTTTGCGTCTGTCATGAAAATCTCACGCGTGAGTCATTGATGGCACTTTGCATTGGTTGTAGTGTGGCCCACGCGTGAGACGCTCATAACCGGATTCCAGCCATGACAAGCCGCACTCCTACGCC
This sequence comes from Pseudomonas sp. AC083, assembly GCF_979253165.1. Taxonomy (NCBI): domain Bacteria; kingdom Pseudomonadati; phylum Pseudomonadota; class Gammaproteobacteria; order Pseudomonadales; family Pseudomonadaceae; genus Pseudomonas; species Pseudomonas sp. AC083. The sequence continues at coordinate 47,809 of NZ_CEEDDH010000014.1, read as the reverse complement.
TGCCGCAGCCAGCCCCAAGGGCGAGCGTGGCAAGACGTCAGCGAAAAAACCGTCGAGCTTCTACATGAAGCAGATGCGCGCAGGCCTGGCCGCCGCCGGTTATGTGAAACACGAAACTTGGGTGCTTCCGGAAAACCGAAGCTTGCTCAAGCAAATGGAGCAACAGCTACGCCAACCGATTCTGGCTGGCTCTTTCATGTCGGAGAAATACATGAGCGCAGGCAACAACTGGACCATCGACAGCCTCTTCAATGCCCTCAAGGCGCTGGACGAGGTGGCTTCCCAAGAGATTTCGCTGTCCCTGATCCAGAGCTCCGAACCGAGCATCAAGCTGGAAATGAACGAATTCGGCGGCCTGCCGATTCACATCGCCGTGGCCGGCCAGCAGATCATCGTCGACACCGTGCTGGTGGACATCGATTCGATCAGCAACGTCCAGGCGTTCAACGATGCCGTGCTGCGCAGCCGCGAGATGTTCCCGCTGTCGTCGATCGGGATCGAATCGATGCCGAACGGGCAGACCGTCTACAACATGTTCGGCGCCCTCAGCGCCGACTCGAGCCTGACCAACGTGGTCACCGAGGTGAAAACCCTGGTCGACAACGTGCAGCGCGCCAGCGAAGCCTTCGAACACTTCTTCAAGTAATCAACAGGGAATATCCAATGACTCAGTCCATCTGGAGCAAGTTGTTCACCGCACTGCGCGGCGGCGCCAATGAAGTCGGCGAAGCCATCGCCGACCAGCAGGCCCTGCGCATCCTCGATCAGGAAATCCGTGACGCCGACACCGCGCTGTCCAACGCCCGCCGCGAACTGGTGACGATCATGGCCAAGCACAAACTGGCCGCCGACCGCGTCAGCGAGTACGACGCCAAGATCAAGGACCTCGAAGCCAAGGCTGTGGCCGCACTGAATGCCGGCCGCGAAGACCTGGCGCTGGAAGTGGCCGAAGCGATTTCGACCCTGACCAACGACCTCGCTGCCGAGAAGAAACTCAGCGATGAATTCGGCGCCTACGCCGACAACATGCGCAAAGACATCAGCAAAGCCGAATCGCGGATCAAGAGCCTGCGCCAGCAAGTGGACATGGCCAAGGCCCGCGACAGCGTGCAGAAAGCCCAGGTCAGCGCCTCGATTGCCAGCGGCGGCGCCAACGGCAAACTGGAAACCGCGGTCGGCACCTTGAACCGCCTGCAAGCCAAGCAGCAGCAACGCGCTGCCGAACTGAACGCCGCAGACGAACTGGCCGACGCCTCCACCGGCAACGACCTGGAACGCAAACTGCGCGACGCCGGCATCACGCCGAACGAAGGCAGCGCCAATGCGATCCTTGAGCGGCTGAAGCAGAAGTCCGCGCAGTAATGACTGAACGGTAACTTGTGGGAGCGAGCCTGCTCGCGAAAGCGTCGTGACAGTCAAATAATCGAGTGACTGACACAACCCATTCGCGAGCAGGCTCGCTCCCACATGGTTTCACGGCGTAATTGCCTCTGCTCGTTCACCGCTTCGCCCGTTACACTACCGCCACTTTTTCACCCCCGAACACCTCCACCCGCTTCAAGGAACGTACCCATGGGATGGTTTAAAGACTTGCTCGGCACCAGCAATTGGCAGACCGTTGCGCCAACGAGCACCGGCGCCAGCGGTCCACTGGGCATGGCACAAGGCAAAGGCGTGCGCTTCGACACGACCCTGGCATTGCTGCTGGAAGGCTCGACGTCGGTGCGGGTGCCATTCGATCAAGCGGTGTGGAGCGCCGGCTGGGTCGATCTCGGCCAGTCCAACAAGCTGCACCGCTACTACATGAACGACGAGGATTTCTGGGTGCAGATCCACGTCACCGGCGATGATCAGGTCGAGTCGGTCACGCTGTTCAATTACCTCAGCTATGTAACGGTCAACAGTGACGCCGAACTCCAACGTCTGGCCGGCCCCAACAGCCTGATCGGTCTGCCGACCTACACCCACGACGGTGTTGAATACACCCGCGAATGGGGCACCGAGCTGCATCAGACCGAACTGGTGCCAATGACCGAACACGTGGTCAACCCGGACGAGTCCTACACCATCAAGCTCCACGCCATGCTGTATGCCCGCGACACCGGCCTGACCGATCGCCGCGAACTGCTGCTGTTCTCCGTCGAACAGGACGAAGAAGGCACCGTCAGCCTGAGCACCTCGCTGGGCATCTCGCTGTACACGACTGATTTGAGCGCCATTTAAAAAAGGAAGTTTTTCATGCTGGAAGTCTTGGCCGTTTCCCTGAACAAAACCGCGCTGGTCGGTTTTGTCGTCTACCTGATCGGCGCCGTGTTGCTGTTCATGCTGTTTCAATTCGTCTACACGCGCATTACCGCGCACAAGGAATTCGAACTGATCCGTGCCGGCAACACTGCCGCCGCCATTGCCCTCTCCGGGGCGATCATCGGTTTCGCCATTCCGGCGAGCAACGTGATCGCCTACTCGGTCAACGTGCTCGACTTTGTCCTCTGGGCGGTCATCGCCGCCGTCGTGCAGCTGTTGGCGTTCGTTGCTACCGGGCTGGTGCTCAAGGGCACGTCCCAGCGCATCGCCAACGGCGAAGTCGCCGCCGGCATCTATGTGGCGGCCGTGGCGATCAGCGTCGGCATGCTCAATGCCGCGTGCATGACCCCGTCCCACTGACCGGCAGGAAGCCTCTCGATGAAACGCAGCAAATACGTGCAGTTGTCCCTCGCCGCGTCGGTGGCGATGGCGATTTCCGGTGAAGCAGCGGCGCTGGATCAGCCGCGCAATTTCCAGAGCGTTGAACAGTGTATCGATGCCGAAGTGGCCGCCGATCTCTGCTCCAGCGCCTACGTCGCCGCCCTGAACGAACATCGGCGCATCGCCCCGCCCTACAACGACAAGGCCAAGTGCGACGCAGACTTTGCCGCTGGCTGGTGTCAGAAAAATTCCGATGGCCGTTTCGTGCCGAAACTCGGCGGCTTCAAAGTGCCGGGCAATGCCGAGACGCCGCAAGATCTCGATGCCATCGCCAATTCGCAAATGCCGGCGGGCGACACCAGCAGCAGCGCCAGCCACGGCGGCTCGCACTATTCCGGTGGCTCAGGTGGCGGCGGCAATGGCTGGCTGACCGGCTGGCTGATCGGCAACGCAATGAGCAACAACGCCGAACGCACTGTTTACCGTGATCGCGAAACGCGCCAGCCGTACAACACCTCAACGCAGTACCGCCGAGCTGACACAACCTCGCGCAGCCAGTCGGATTACGAGAGCAGCAAGAGCAAACCGGTGAACGTTGCGTCGTCGACTTCGCGCGGCGGCTTCGGCAGTCAGTCCAGCGCCCGCAGCGGTTGGGGTGGCTGGGGCAGCAGTTCCGGACGCTCGAGCAGCTGACATGAAAAAGATCCACTGCGCCGAGCGCCCCGACTGGAAACACACCGCCGAAAGCCTCGGTTTCCTGTTCCACACCATCGACGACGAACCGTACTGGGACGAAAGCGCCTACTACCAGTTCAGCCTGGCGCAGATCGAAAACGATCTGGAAGACCCGACCACCGAACTGCACGAGATGTGCATGGACCTGGTGGATCGCGTGGTCGACAGCGAGGAGTTGCTCGATCGCCTCAGCATCCCGGCGGCGTACTACGACATGATCCGCACCTCCTGGCGCGAGGGTCATCCGCATCTGTACGGTCGCATGGACTTTTCCTACAGCGGCAACGGGCCGGCGAAACTGCTGGAGCTCAACTACGACACGCCGACCAGCCTCTATGAAGCGGCGGCGTTTCAGTGGGGCTGGCTGGAGCAGTGCATCAAACGCGGCACCTTGCCCCGGCATGCCGACCAGTTCAACAGCATCGACACCAAGCTGCATCAGGCCTTCGCCGAATTGCAGTTGAAGCGGCCGTTCTACTTTGCCTCGATGAAAGACTCGGTCGAGGACAAAGGCACCACCGATTACCTGCGGCTGATCGCGGAAAAGGTCGGCATCGAATCACGCCACATCGATATCGAAGACATCGGCCTGACGGCTGAGGGTCGTTTCGTCGATCTGCAGGATCGCTGGATCCCGCACCTGTTCAAGCTGCACGCCTGGGAATTCATCTTCCACGAACCGTTCGGCGCGGCGATCGCCGAGTGTGACACGCAGTTTTTCGAACCGGCGTGGAAGGCGATTCTGTCGAACAAGGGTGCGCTGCCGCTGCTGTGGGAATTGCACAAGGGACATCCGAATCTGCTCGCCGCGCACCTTGATCCGAATCCGCAAAGCGCCGTGCCAAAGGGCTGGGTGCGCAAGCCGTACTTTTCCCGCGAAGGTGCCAACATCGAACTGCAAACAGCGGAGGGGCTGATCGTCAAAGAGGACGGGCCTTACACCGATGCGCCGTTCATCTTGCAGGAGTTCGCACCGCTGCCGAAGTTTGGCGACAGCTACACGCTGATTGGCTCGTGGGTGATTGGTGATGAGGCGGCGGGGATTGGTGTGCGCGAGGACAATAGTCTGATCACCAAGGATTCAAGTCGCTTCCTGCCGCATCTCATTCTCGACTGAACTGCCAGACATGAAAAAGCCATAGCGTTGGCGCGCTACGGCTTTTCATCCCAGTTAAGACACTTCGGTTGTTCGTGACCCATTCCGTATCGGAACCTCGTCTCTGGACGGTTCATCCGTCGACACTCTTGCCATTCTGCGTCGGGCTATTTCAGCGCCACGGCGACGCAGTGGTGTTTCAACGAATCGGTAATTCAGTTCGCTGCACACCACCATGATCAGCAACGCAGTGAGCAACAGTTCGATCGTGTGCCCGGCCCCCAGCGTCGCGCCGCTAGTGGACGCAATCCGCGTCCAGATCTCGGTACTCAGGTGGTAGGCGAATATGTGCACAACGTACAAAGCGTAAGACCGTGAACCCAACCATTCGAACAGGCTCTGGAAAACAGAAGGACAGTAGATGTAGCCCTTCTGGTAACTGGCGAGCCAGACAATGACCACGGCCGTCATCGCGACCAGACCAACAGCAATCGGCACCGCGATCATCTGCCCTGCGATGGCACCCAACAGATACAGCAAAAACAGCGTGGTCGCCAAACGCTTGAAGATACTGGCACCGAGCGCAACCGGCTCGATGTCTTTATAAAGCGAAGTGCGGGAGAACAGGCAAAGCACGATGCCCCACATCATCGCATCGAGCCTGAAGGAGAACAGCATCGGTGCCGGGGGCGCCGCAAAACCATTGCGATCAAAGCCGAACTGCAGGGCGATCAAGGCAAGCAGAATAATCACCCGCCAGCGCGCCGATGTCACCAGTAGCAGAAAAAGCGGGAAGATGAGGTAGAACTGCTCCTCCAGCGCCAGACTCCAGTACACCGAGTTCGGGCCAAGCAACAAACCGTACTGATTGGCCAGGTTGCCAGTGAACGTAGCCACAGCAGTAAAACTGCGCAGGTTGTAAAACCACGACTGAAACGCATTCGACTCGTTGAAAAAAATTGAAAACGCCAACGGTATCAGCACCCACAACCATGCTGTGGGCAAGAGGCGATAAGCCCGCCGGATCCAGAACGACGTCGCGGCCAATCCGAATCTGTTCTGCTCACGGTGGCTATCGAAATAGTCGAGATACGCCTTGCTGACGACGTAGCCTGAAATACAGAAGAACAAATCCACCCCGGTCCATGGGGAGTACACGTTGAACAGGCTCAACAAGGACGAGTCATGGAACGGCAACAATTGAGGGAGGTGGGTCAGGACCGTCATGAGAATGGCCGCCCCGCGCAAATACTCGATTTCCTTGTTCTTGCGAGTGCTCATGAAATTCTCTTGTTCTTATGGGGAGACAGGCTTCATAGCGCCTGAAAACGCTGCGGGAATGAACTGAGTTGGCATTCCTCGAGAGCGATCATGGAGCGGTCCGCGACGGCCTTCAAGCCTCCGTGCAAAAAACTTTCCGGATGTCCAACCCGACTCATTGGTCAGTTGCCGGGCATTCTTTTCATCCATGCCCCTGCAAAACGACAAAGCCCTCGCAATTGCGAGGGCTTTGTCTGGAAGCGATCAGTTTCAGAACGGAATATCGTCATCGAAGCTGTCGAAATCCGGAGCCGGTTGCGGCGCGGCCTGCTGAGGCGCCGGAGCCGAACGCTGCTGTGGAGCCGACTGCTGCGGGCGTGGAGCCTGCTGACGTGGCGCCTGCTGCTGGTAGTTGTTGCCACCGCCTTGCTGGTCGCCCTGTTGTGGACGGCCGCCGAGCAGTTGCATGGTGCCTTGCATGTCGACCACGATTTCAGTGGTGTAACGCTTGATGCCGTCCTTTTCCCACTCGCGGGTCTGCAACTTGCCTTCGATGTAGACCTGCGACCCCTTGCGCAGGTATTCACCGGCAATCTCGGCCACCTTGCCGAACATCGACACACGATGCCACTCGGTCTTCTCGACCTTCTGACCGGTCTGCTTGTCGGTCCATTGTTCGCTGGTGGCCAGACTCAGGTTGGTCACGGCATTACCGTTAGGCAGGTAGCGAACTTCGGGATCCTGGCCGCAAGTGCCGACCAATATGACTTTGTTAACCCCACGGGCCATAACGTTCTCCTAAGCGTCGCACGCAGCCCCGGCCGGGTTGTTGACCAGGCGTTCGAGGGTGCTGCGATCCACTAATTCTTTGTCCAGTTTGATGTAAACAGCCGCCTCTTCGGCGACTATCACTGCATCTGTTACCCCTACCAGGGCCTTGAGGCGCTCGACCAGACCCGCTTCGCGGATCGCTTCGGGCGACAACGGCAAGCGCAGGCTCGTCACGTAGGGAGGTTCGCGCATGGTAACAGCAAAGGCCAGCCAAAGTGCAGCCAGCGCGGCGCATCCGAGGAACACAACCGACAGACCGCCATGCTGGAACAACCAGCCGCCGAGTATCCCGCCGAGTGCCGAACCGAGGAACTGGCTGGTGGAGTACACGCCCATGGCCGTGCCCTTGCCGCCTGCCGGTGAAACCTTGCTGATCAGCGACGGCAACGATGCCTCGAGCAGATTGAACGCGGTGAAAAACACCACCGTACCGATCACCAGAGCGCGCAGGCTGTCGCCGAACTGCCAGAAGAATAGTTCAGTCAGCATCAATGTCATGACGGCGCCGAGCAAAACTCGTTTCATTTTGCGTTTCTTCTCGCCGTAGATAATGAATGGGATCATGGCGAAGAACGAAATCAGCAACGCGGTGAGGTAGACCCACCAGTGCTGTTCCTTGGGCAGACCGGCTTTTTCCACCAGTGCCAGCGGCAGGGCGACGAAGCTCGACATCAACATGGCATGTAACACAAAGATGCCCAGATCCAGGCGCAGCAGGTCCGGGTGCTTGAGAGTCGGCATCAGCGCCTGCCGGGCCACGCCGGATTCCCGGTGCTGCAACGGCCCGGTGGATTGCGGCACCATGAACATGATGATCAGGATGCCGACCAGCGCCATGGCGCCAGTGGCGAGGAACAGCCCGGACAGCCCGAACGCACTGGTCAATAACGGCCCGACCACCATGGCCACGGCGAACGACAGGCCGATGGTCATGCCGATCATCGCCATGGCTTTGGTCCGATGCTGCTCGCGGGTCAGGTCGGAAAGCAGCGCCATCACCGCTGCGGAAATCGCCCCGGCGCCTTGCAGGATCCGCCCGGCGATCACACCCCAGATTGAATCGGCCTGGGAAGCCAGAACACTGCCGAGAGCGAAGACGATCAGGCCGAGGTAGATCACCGGCCGGCGACCGATGCGGTCGGAAATGATCCCGAACGGAATCTGGAAAATTGCCTGGGTCAGACCGTAAGCGCCAATCGCCAGCCCGATCAGGGCCGGGGTCGCTCCCGCCAGATCCATGCCATAGGTCGCCAGCACCGGCAACACCATGAACATGCCAAGCATACGGAAGGCGAACACCAGGGCCAGACCGCTCGCCGCGCGGGTCTCGCTGCCACTCATGCGTTCGCTGTGGGGATCGTGCATGGAAAAACCTCGTGTGAACCGGCGGCGATTCTACCAGTCCCATCGGAAGACGGGGTATATCGCGACGCTATGACGCGTATAGATGAAACTCTCTTCATGAACGGCAAAACGCCCTTCGTTTGATAGTGTGCATCCATCCAGTATTTGCCCGTATACTCCTACGTTTTCGACGCCCGCCAAGCGAGGCCACTTTGGACAAGATCCTGATACGTGGGGCCCGTACCCACAACCTGAAGAACATCGACCTGACCCTGCCACGGGACAAACTGATCGTCATCACCGGCCTGTCCGGATCCGGCAAGTCGTCGCTGGCGTTCGACACGCTGTATGCCGAAGGGCAGCGCCGCTATGTCGAATCGCTGTCGGCCTATGCCCGGCAATTCCTGTCGATGATGGAAAAACCCGACGTCGACACCATCGAAGGCCTCTCGCCGGCGATCTCCATCGAACAGAAGTCGACCTCGCACAACCCGCGTTCCACGGTCGGCACCATCACCGAAATCTACGACTACCTGCGCTTGCTCTACGCCCGCGTCGGTACGCCGCGTTGCCCGGATCACGACATTCCACTGGAGGCGCAGACCGTCAGCCAGATGGTCGATCTGGTGCTGGCGCAGCCGGAAGGCAGCAAACTGATGCTGCTGGCGCCGGTGATCCGCGAGCGCAAGGGCGAACACCTGTCGGTCTTCGAAGAATTGCGTGCGCAAGGTTTCGTCCGCGCCCGGGTCAACGGACGCATTTGCGAGCTCGATGAGCTGCCGAAGCTGGATAAACAGAAGAAGCATTCGATCGATGTGATCGTCGATCGCTTCAAGGTCCGCGCCGATCTGCAGCAACGTCTGGCCGAATCCTTCGAAACCGCGCTGAAGCTGGCCGACGGCATTGCCCTGGTCGCGCCGATGGACGACGAGCCGGGCGAAGAAATGATCTTCTCCGCACGCTTCGCCTGCCCGATCTGCGGCCATGCGATCAGCGAACTGGAACCCAAGCTGTTTTCCTTCAACAACCCGGCCGGCGCCTGCCCGACCTGTGACGGCCTGGGTGTGAAGCAGTTCTTCGACATCAAGCGTCTGGTCAATGGCGAGCTGACCCTGGCCGAAGGTGCAATACGCGGCTGGGACAGGCGCAACGTCTATTACTTCCAGATGCTCGGCTCACTCGCCTCGCACTACAAGTTCAGCCTGGACAAGCCCTTCAACGAGCTGAGCGCCGAGCAGCAGAAGTTCATCCTGCACGGCAGCGGCTCGCAGAACGTCGACTTCAAATACCTGAACGACCGTGGCGACATCGTCAAACGCTCGCACCCTTTCGAGGGCATCGTGCCGAATCTTGAGCGTCGCTATCGCGAAACCGAATCGGCGAGCGTGCGCGAAGAGCTGGCCAAGTTCCTCAGCCATCAGGCCTGCCCGGATTGCCGTGGCACGCGTCTGCGCCGTGAAGCGCGGCACGTCTGGGTCGGTGAGAAAACCCTGCCGGCAGTGACCAATCTGCCGATCGGCGATGCCTGTGAATATTTCGGCGCGCTGAAGATGACCGGTCGGCGTGGCGAGATCGCCGACAAGATCCTCAAGGAAATCCGCGAGCGTCTGCAATTTCTGGTCAACGTCGGCCTCGACTATCTGTCGCTGGATCGCAGTGCCGACACATTGTCCGGTGGCGAGGCGCAACGGATTCGTCTGGCCAGCCAGATTGGCGCCGGTCTGGTCGGCGTTCTTTATATCCTCGATGAACCGTCCATTGGTCTGCATCAGCGCGACAACGATCGGCTGCTCGGTACGCTCAAGCATTTGCGCGATATCGGCAACACGGTAATCGTGGTCGAGCATGATGAAGACGCGATTCGTCTGGCTGACTATGTCGTCGATATCGGTCCTGGCGCAGGTGTGCACGGCGGGCGGATCGTTGCCGAAGGCACGCCGGATGAAGTCATGGCGCACCCGGATTCGCTGACCGGCAAATACCTGTCCGGCCGGGTGAAGATCGAAGTGCCGGCCAAACGCACGCCGCGCAACAAGAAGCTGAATCTGTCGCTCAAAGGTGCGCGTGGCAACAATCTGCGCAATGTCGATCTGGACATCCCGATCGGTCTGCTGACTTGCGTGACTGGCGTATCCGGTTCGGGTAAATCGACACTGATCAACAACACGCTGTTCCCGCTCAGCGCCACGGCGCTCAATGGCGCGACCACGCTGGAAGCGGCCGCGCATGACAGCATCAAAGGTCTGGAACATCTCGATAAAGTCGTCGATATCGACCAGAGCCCGATTGGCCGTACGCCGCGTTCCAACCCGGCGACCTACACCGGGTTGTTCACGCCGATCCGCGAACTGTTTGCCGGCGTGCCCGAGTCGCGCTCGCGGGGTTACGGCCCGGGGCGTTTCTCGTTCAACGTCAAGGGCGGTCGCTGCGAAGCGTGCCAGGGTGATGGCCTGATCAAGGTGGAAATGCACTTCCTGCCGGACATCTACGTGCCCTGCGATGTGTGCAAGAGCAAGCGCTACAACCGCGAAACCCTTGAGATCAAATACAAGGGCAAGAGCATCCACGAGACCCTCGAAATGACCATCGAGGAAGCTCGGGAGTTCTTCGATGCGGTGCCGGCACTGGCGCGCAAGCTGCAAACGCTTATGGATGTCGGCCTGTCCTACATCAAGCTCGGGCAGTCGGCGACGACCCTGTCCGGCGGTGAAGCACAGCGGGTCAAGTTGTCGCGCGAGCTGTCCAAGCGCGATACGGGCAAAACCCTGTATATCCTCGATGAGCCAACCACCGGCTTGCACTTCGCCGATATTCAGCAATTGCTCGACGTCCTGCATCGCCTGCGCGACCACGGCAACACTGTGGTGGTCATCGAGCACAACCTCGATGTGATCAAGACCGCTGACTGGCTGGTGGACCTCGGTCCTGAAGGCGGTTCCAAGGGCGGTCAGATCATTGCCACCGGTACGCCGGAGGAAGTTGCCGAGATGAAGCAATCTCACACCGGCCATTACCTCAAGCCACTGCTGATCCGTGACCGGGCTTAACTGCCAGGCATGAAAAAGCCCCTGGCACCGTTAAGGTGCCAGGGGCTTTTTTGTAGCTGGAGCAATCAGGACGCGTGGGATTGCAGGTAGTTCTCGAGACCGATCAGCTTGATCAGGCCCAGCTGCTTTTCCAGCCAGTAGGTGTGATCTTCTTCGGTGTCGTTGAGCTGAACCCGCAGAATTTCGCGGCTGACATAGTCCTTGTGTTGCTCGCAAAGTTCGATGCCTTTGCACAGCGCAGCGCGGACTTTGTATTCGAGGCGCAGATCCGCTTCGAGCATCGTAGGCACCGTGGTGCCGACATCCAGATCGTCCGGACGCATGCGCGGCGTGCCTTCGAGCATCAGAATCCGCCGCATCAACGCATCGGCGTGGCCGGCTTCTTCTTCCATCTCGTGGTTGATGCGCTCGTAGAGCTTGGTGAACCCCCAGTCCTCATACATCCGCGAATGAACGAAATATTGGTCACGCGCGGCCAGCTCGCCGGTCAGCAACGTATTGAGGTAATCGATTACATCTGGGTGGCCTTGCATCGCCCTACATCTCCCTTCCTGAAAGCCTGTAGTTTGAACCAACCTGACCGGAAGGTCACTCACCACGCGCAATAAAAGCGAAGATATTCTGAGAAAAACGGGCCAAAAAACGCAAAAACCGCCCAAATGAGGGCGGTTCTGCTTCTCGTTTAGACTACGTTAAGCTGTCAGTTGAGCAGCTTTGCGATTGCTTCTCCATACGCCGGATCGGCTTTGTAGAAATGCTGCAACTGACGATCGACGACGTCGCTGGAAACACCCGCCATCGCACCGGCAATGTTGCTGACCAGCAATGCTTTCTGCTCGTCGCTCATCAAGCGGAACAAGGCACCGGCATGGCTGTAGTAGTCGGTGTCTTCGCGGTGATCATAACGATCAGCGGCACCGCTCAAGGCCAGCGCTGGCTCCGCGTAATGCGGCGCTTGCTTCGGCGACTCAACGTAGCTGTTCGGTTCATAGTTCGGCGCCGCGCCGCCATTGCTGCCGAACGCCATGGAGCCGTCACGCTGATAAGTATTCACCGGACTGCGCGGAGCGTTCACCGGCAATTGCTGGTGATTGGTGCCTACACGGTAACGGTGCGCGTCAGCGTAGGCGAATACACGGCCTTGCAGCATGCGGTCTGGCGACAGACCGACACCTGGCACCATGTTGCTCGGGCCAAACGCAGCCTGTTCAACTTCAGCGAAGTAGTTCAGCGGGTTGCGATTCAACTCCAGCTCACCGACTTCGATCAGCGGAAACTCCTTCTGCGACCAAGTCTTGGTCACGTCGAATGGGTTCTCGTAATGAGCCGCCGCCTGCGCTTCGGTCATGATCTGAATGCACACGCGCCATTTCGGGAATTCACCGCGCTCGATGGCCTCGAACAGGTCACGCTGCGCGTAGTCCGGATCGGTACCGGCCAAACGGGCGGCGTCGGCGGGCGCCAGGTTCTTGATGCCTTGCTGGGTCTTGTAGTGCCACTTGACCCAGTGACGCTCGCCTTTGGCGTTGATCAGGCTGTAAGTGTGACTGCCGAAGCCGTGCATATGGCGATAGCCGTCAGGGATGCCACGATCAGAAAACAGGATGGTGACCTGGTGCAGCGCTTCAGGCGAATGCGACCAGAAATCCCACATCATCTGCGCGCTTTTCAGGTTGCTTTGCGGCAGACGCTTTTGCGTGTGAATAAAGTCAGGAAATTTCAGCGGATCGCGGATGAAGAACACTGGCGTGTTGTTGCCAACGATGTCCCAATTGCCTTCCTCGGTGTAGAACTTCAAGGCAAAGCCGCGCGGATCGCGCTCAGTGTCGGCCGAACCACGCTCGCCACCTACGGTGGAAAAGCGCAGAAAGGTTGGCGTTTGTTTGCCTACCGACTCGAACAACTTTGCACTGGTGTATTCAGTGATGTCACGGGTAACGGTGAACGTGCCGTAGGCGCCCGAGCCTTTAGCGTGGACACGGCGCTCAGGAATGTTTTCACGGTTGAAGTGCGCGAGTTTTTCGATCAGATGGAAATCGTCGAGAAGCAGCGGACCGCGTGGGCCGGCGGAACGGGAATTCTGGTTGTCAGCGACTGGCGCGCCACTGGCGGTTGTAAGCATCTTGGTCTGGCTCATGCGGTCTTCTTCCTCTGTCAGTCTTGAACTGCCGGCTAATGGGCTTGGCGGGAAGTATTGATCATCGACGTTACAGCTACAAATTCATTAACTTGCAGGCATCGATAGATAATTACTAATTATGTTTTCCCGGCACATAGTGGCAGTTCAACCATGTCAGAAACTTGTACGGACGACGCATTTCTTACAGGCACAAAAAACCGGGCACTAGGCCCGGTTCTTTGTTTCAGACTGACGTCTTACTCGGCGGATACAGCTTCGCCAGCAGTAGCACGATCAACCAACTCGACATACGCCATAGGCGCGTTGTCGCCAGCGCGGAAACCGCACTTGAGGATGCGCAGGTAGCCACCCTCACGGGTAGCGTAACGCTTGCCCAGGTCGTTGAAGAGCTTACCAACGATAGCTTTCGAACGAGTACGGTCGAAAGCCAGACGGCGGTTAGCCAGGCTGTCTGTCTTGGCCAGAGTGATCAGCGGCTCGGCTACGCGGCGCAGTTCTTTGGCTTTTGGCAGAGTAGTTTTGATCAGCTCGTGCTCGAACAGCGACACCGCCATGTTTTGGAACATGGCCTTGCGGTGCGAGCTGGTGCGGCTCAGGTGACGACCACTTTTACGATGACGCATGGTTCATTCCTTACCAAACACTACGTTCGGTGATTACGACGATCAGGCAGTCGCCTTGTCGTCCTTCTTAAGACTTGCAGGCGGCCAGTTGTCGAGGCGCATGCCGAGGGACAGACCGCGGGAGGCCAGAACGTCCTTGATTTCAGTCAAGGATTTCTTGCCCAGGTTCGGAGTCTTCAACAGCTCTACTTCGGTACGCTGAATCAGGTCGCCGATGTAGTAGATGTTTTCCGCCTTAAGGCAGTTAGCCGAACGTACAGTCAGTTCCAGATCGTCAACCGGGCGAAGCAGGATCGGATCGATCTCGTCTTCCTGCTCGACAACCAGCGGCTCACTTTCACCTTTGAGGTCGACGAACGCAGCCAGCTGCTGTTGCAGGATGGTTGCAGCGCGACGGATAGCCTCTTCAGGATCCAGGGTACCGTTGGTTTCCAGATCAATAACCAGCTTGTCCAGGTTGGTACGCTGTTCGACACGGGCGTTTTCCACCACGTAAGCGATACGGCGAACCGGGCTGAACGAAGAGTCAAGCTGCAAGCGACCGATGCTGCGGCTTTCGTCTTCATCGCTCTGACGCGAGTCGGCTGGTTCATAACCACGACCACGAGCTACGGTGAGCTTCATGTTCAGGGCGCCGTTAGACGCCAGGTTAGCGATTACGTGATCGGGATTAACGATCTCGACATCATGATCCAGCTGAATATCGGCAGCGGTAACCACCCCCGAACCCTTCTTCGACAAGGTCAGCGTAACTTCGTCACGACCGTGCAGCTTGATGGCCAGACCTTTAAGGTTCAACAGGATTTCAATTACGTCTTCCTGTACACCTTCGATGGCGCTGTACTCGTGGAGCACACCGTCAATCTCGGCCTCGACTACTGCGCAGCCGGGCATTGAGGACAACAGGATGCGGCGCAGCGCGTTGCCCAGGGTGTGGCCAAAACCACGCTCGAGAGGCTCGAGAGTGATCTTGGCGCGGGTTGGACTGACAACCTGCACATCAATGTGGCGGGGTGTCAGGAACTCATTTACCGAAATCTGCATGGATGCACCTATTTTCTAGCCCTTACTTGGAGTAGAGCTCGACAATCAGGCTTTCGTTGATGTCGGCGGACAGATCACTGCGAGCAGGAACGTTCTTGAAAACGCCCGACTTCTTCTCAGTGTCTACTTCTACCCATTCTACGCGGCCACGTTGGGCACACAGATCGAGAGCTTGGACAATGCGAAGTTGGTTTTTTGCTTTCTCGCGAACTGCAACCACGTCACCAGCACGAACCTGATACGACGGAACGTTTACGGTCTGACCGTTTACGCTGATCGACTTGTGCGATACCAGTTGACGGGATTCGGCACGAGTCGAACCAAAGCCCATACGGTATACAACGTTGTCCAGACGGCATTCGAGCAGTTGCAGCAGGTTTTCACCGGTTGCACCTTTCTTGCCAGCAGCTTCTTTGTAGTAGCCGCTGAACTGACGCTCGAGAACGCCGTAGATACGACGGACCTTCTGCTTTTCACGCAGTTGGGTGCCGTAGTCGGACTGGCGACCGCGGCGCTGGCCGTGGATACCAGGTGCTGCTTCAATGTTGCACTTCGATTCGATCGCGCGCACGCCGCTCTTCAGGAAGAGATCGGTGCCTTCGCGACGAGCGAGTTTGCATTTTGGACCAATGTAACGAGCCATTCTTTACAATCTCCTGGATTACACGCGGCGCTTCTTCGGCGGACGGCACCCGTTGTGCGGGATTGGCGTCACGTCGGTGATGCTGGCGATCTTGTAGCCACAGCCGTTCAAAGCGCGGACTGCGGATTCACGACCTGGACCTGGACCCTTGACGTTGACGTCGAGGTTTTTCAGGCCGTATTCCAGCGCAGCTTGACCAGCACGCTCAGCAGCTACTTGAGCAGCGAACGGGGTGGACTTGCGGGAACCGCGGAAACCCGAACCACCGGAGGTAGCCCAGGAAAGAGCGTTACCTTGACGGTCGGTAATGGTCACGATGGTGTTGTTAAAAGATGCATGGATGTGGGCGATGCCATCAACCACTGTCTTTTTAACTTTTTTACGAGGACGAGCAGCAGGTTTTGCCATGATTAAATTCCTGTCGATTCGCTGGGGCGATTACTTGCGGATCGGCTTACGCGGACCTTTACGGGTACGCGCGTTGGTCTTGGTACGCTGACCGCGTACTGGCAGACCACGACGATGACGCAGACCGCGATAGCAACCGAGGTCCATCAAGCGCTTGATTTTCATGTTGATTTCGCGACGCAGGTCACCTTCAGTGGTGAACTTCGCCACTTCGCCACGCAGCTGTTCAATTTGCTCGTCGCTCAGATCTTTGATCTTTGCTGCTGGGTTTACCCCAGTCACTGCACAGATCTTCTGCGCAGTAGTGCGACCAACACCATAGATGTAGGTCAGCGAGATAACAGTATGCTTGTTATCTGGAATGTTAACGCCTGCAATACGGGCCATTCAGTGGGACTCCAATTGACAGCTACCTACGCCCCGGAAGCCAAGAAATAGGGCGCGAGATAATATCGCTGTAATAACAAATAATCAACCCGGTAGCGCACTAGCTACCGGGCTTGAAGCACAATCACACTCAGCCTTGGCGCTGTTTGTGACGCGGTTCCGCGCTGCAAATTACTCGAACAACACCTTCGCGGCGAATAATCTTGCAGTTACGGCACAGCTTTTTCACCGATGCACGAACTTTCATCACCAACTCCTCGAACCTTATGGGTACTCAGCGCAACATGCCGCTGCCGTAACCCTTCAGGTTGGCTTTCTTCATCAGGGATTCGTACTGGTGCGAAACGAGGTGCGATTGTACTTGGGACATGAAGTCCATCACAACCACGACCACGATCAGCAACGAGGTCCCGCCAAGGTAGAACGGAACGTTTGCTGCAACCACCAGGAATTGGGGCAACAGGCACACGGCCGTCATGTAAAGAGCACCGAACAGGGTCAAGCGGGTCAGAACGCCATCAATATAGCGCGCAGACTGCTCACCTGGACGGATGCCCGGAATAAAGGCACCGGACTTCTTCAGGTTTTCCGCTACGTCTTTCGGATTGAACATCAACGCCGTATAGAAGAAGCAGAAGAAAATAATCCCTGCACTAAACAGCAGAATATTCAACGGCTGACCAGGAGCGATCGACTGCGAGATGTCCTGCAACCAGCCCATACCTTCAGACTGACCGAACCAGGCACCCAACGAAGCCGGAAACAGCAAGATGCTGCTCGCGAAAATAGCCGGAATAACACCGGCCATGTTCACCTTCAGCGGCAAGTGGCTTGTCTGCGCAGCAAAAACCTTGCGGCCCTGCTGACGCTTGGCGTAGTGAACAGCGATACGACGCTGGCCACGCTCAATGAACACCACGAAACCGATAATCGCTACTGCCAGCAAACCGATGGCAACCAGGGCGAAGATGTTGATATCACCCTGACGCGCAGACTCGAAAGACTGCCCGATTGCTCTCGGAAGACCGGCGACGATACCCGAAAAAATCAACATCGAGATACCGTTGCCAACACCACGCTCAGTAATCTGCTCACCCAGCCACATCATGAACATCGCACCAGCCACAAATGTGGTTACCGCGACGAAATGGAAGCCAAAGTCACCAGTGAACGCGACGCCCTGCCCGGCCAGACCAATGGACATGCCAATAGCCTGGACCAGAGCGAGAGCGACGGTGAGGTAGCGGGTGTACTGGCTAATCTTGCGACGGCCAGCTTCACCTTCCTTCTTCAACTGCTCCAGCTGCGGGCTGACGGCGGTCATCAATTGCATGATGATCGATGCCGAAATGTACGGCATGATCCCCAGTGCAAAGATGCTCATCCGTTCCAGCGCGCCGCCGGAGAACATGTTGAACAAGCTAAGAATGGTCCCCTCATTCTGTCGAAACAGGTCTGCGAGTCGGTCCGGGTTGATACCTGGAACCGGGATGTGTGCGCCTATTCGGTAGACGATAATCGCCAGGAACAGAAAACGCAGACGAGCCCAGAGTTCAGACATACCGCCTTTGCCGAGCGCAGAGAGAGCACCTTGCTTAGCCATTTATTCCTCGAACTTGCCGCCAGCTGCTTCGATAGCCGCACGCGCACCTTTGGTGGCGCCGATTCCCTTGCCGATAGTGACAGCGCGAGTCACTTCACCGGACAGCATGATTTTCACACGCTGTACGTTGACGTTGATCACGTTGGCATCTTTCAGGGACTGCACAGTAACGATGTCGCCTTCCACTTTGGCCAGCTCGGACAAACGCACTTCTGCGCGATCCATGGCTTTCAGGGAAACGAAACCGAACTTGGGCAGGCGACGATGCAGCGGCTGTTGACCGCCTTCAAAGCCTGGAGCGATGGTGCCACCGGAGCGGGAGGTCTGACCTTTGTGACCACGGCCACCAGTCTTGCCCAAACCACTACCGATACCACGGCCCGGACGATGCTTTTCGCGACGGGAACCCGGCGCTGGACTCAGATCATTGAGTTTCATCGATTAACCCTCGACACGCAGCATGTAGTAAGCCTTGTTGATCATCCCGCGATTCTCGGGAGTATCCTGGACTTCTACAGTGTGACCGATGCGACGCAGACCCAGACCCTTAACGCACAGTTTGTGGTTAGGGATGCGGCCGGTCATGCTTTTGATCAGCGTAACTTTAACGGTAGCCATGATTACTTGATCTCCTCAACACGCAGGCCACGCTTGGCAGCGATGGACTCAGGAGACTGCATAGCCTTCAGACCCTTGAAAGTGGCGTGAACCACGTTTACCGGGTTAGTCGAGCCGTAGCACTTGGCCAGAACGTTCTGAACGCCAGCAACTTCGAGGACAGCACGCATAGCGCCGCCAGCGATGATACCGGTACCTTCAGAAGCAGGCTGCATGTACACCTTCGAAGCGCCGTGAGCGGACTTCATTGCGTACTGCAGAGTGGTGCCGTTCAGGTCAACTTGAATCATGTTGCGGCGAGCAGCTTCCATTGCCTTCTGGATCGCAGCAGGCACTTCACGCGACTTGCCACGGCCGAAGCCAACACGCCCTTTACCATCACCAACCACGGTCAACGCGGTGAAAGTGAAGATACGGCCGCCTTTAACGGTTTTGGCTACGCGGTTAACTTGAACCAGCTTCTCGATGTAGCCTTCGTCGCGCTTTTGGTCGTTATTTGACATAACTTAGAACTCCAGCCCAGCTTCACGAGCAGCATCAGCCAGCGCTTTAACGCGGCCGTGATACTTGAAGCCAGAGCGGTCGAAAGCCACTTGCGATACGCCAGCGGCCTTAGCACGCGTAGCGACCAGCTGGCCAACCTTTGTGGCCGCGTCGATGTTGCCAGTGGCACCATCACGCAGTTCTTTATCCAAAGTCGAGGCACTTGCCAGGACTTTGTTGCCGTCGGCCGAGATGACCTGGGCGTAGATGTGCTGCGACGAGCGGAACACGCAGAGACGCACGACTTCGAGTTCGTGCATTTTCAGGCGTGCTTTGCGAGCGCGACGCAGTCGAGTAACTTTTTTGTCGGTCATTTGCTATGCCCTACTTCTTCTTGGCTTCTTTACGACGGACGACTTCGTCCGCGTAGCGCACACCTTTGCCTTTGTACGGCTCTGGTGGACGGAAGTCGCGGATCTCGGCGGCCACTTGACCTACCAGCTGCTTGTCGATGCCCTTGATCAGGATATCGGTCTGGCTAGGAGTCTCAGCGGTGATGCCTTGCGGCAGTTCGTAATCCACTGGGTGCGAGAAGCCAAGAGCCAGGTTCAGAACCTGACCTTTTGCTTGCGCTTTGTAACCAACACCGACCAGCTGGAGCTTGCGCTCGAAGCCTTGGCTTACGCCCTGGACCATGTTGTTTACCAACGCACGCGTGGTACCGGCCATTGCGCGAGTTTGTTGATCGCCATTGCGAGCAGCGAAACGCAGCTCACCAGCTTCTTCAACGATCTCAACGGACGAATGGATGTTCAGTTCAAGAGTGCCCTTGGCACCCTTCACCGAAAGCTGTTGGCCTGCGAATTTGACTTCGACACCGGCTGGCAGCTTAACGGGGTTCTTAGCGACGCGAGACATGCTTATCCCCCCTTAGAACACAGTGCAAAGAACTTCGCCGCCGACACCGGCAGCGCGCGCAGCACGATCCGTCATCACACCTTTGTTGGTGGAGACGATAGACACGCCAAGACCGCCACGAACTTTCGGCAGATCTTCAACGGACTTGTACTGACGCAGGCCTGGACGACTAACGCGCTTCACTTCTTCGATAACCGGACGGCCTTCGAAGTACTTCAGCGAGATGGACAGCGACGGCTTGGCGTCGGTGGTGATCTGAAAATCCGCGATGTAACCTTCGTCCTTCAGGACTTTTGCTACAGCAGCCTTCAACGTGGAAGACGGCATGCTTACGACAGACTTTTCAGCCATCTGGGCATTACGGATTCGAGTTAGCATGTCCGCTAACGGGTCCTGCATACTCATGGGCTAGACGCTCCTAATACAAAAAAATTAGCCTTGCGGCTACTACTTGTCGCCGAGAACTTCCGGGCAGAAAAACACGGGCTCAGGCGAGCCGGTCATTCTAGACACACCCCAGAAATGAATCAAGCCCCAAAAGGGGCTTGATTCAGATTCAAGGCCACCGATGGTCTGGTTCTTGCGAACCCGAACATCGAGACTTTGACAACTGTTACCAGCTGGCTTTAACCAGACCTGGTACGTCACCACGCATTGCAGCTTGACGCAGCATGTTACGGCCGAGGCCGAACTTGCGGTACACGCCGTGCGGACGACCAGTCAGGCGGCAACGGTTACGCATGCGCGAAGCGCTAGCGTCACGTGGTTGCTTCTGCAGAGCTACGGTAGCTTCCCAACGCGCTTCTGGACTTGCGTTCAGATCGACGATGATAGCTTTCAGCGCTGCACGCTTGGTGGCGTACTTGGCAACGGTGAGCTGACGCTTCAGCTCACGGTTCTTCATGCTCTTCTTGGCCATTTTCCTACTCCAATCAGTTGCGGAACGGGAATTTGAAAGCACGCAGCAGAGCGCGGCCTTCATCATCGTTCTTGGCAGTGGTGGTCAGGGTAATGTCCAGACCGCGGAGAGCATCGATCTTGTCGTAGTCGATTTCCGGGAAGATGATCTGCTCTTTCACGCCCATGCTGTAGTTGCCACGACCATCGAAGGACTTGGCATTCAGGCCGCGGAAGTCGCGAACCCGAGGCAGGGAGATCGACAGCAGACGATCCAGGAACTCGTACATACGCTCACGGCGCAGGGTCACTTTGACGCCGATCGGCCATCCTTCGCGGACTTTGAAGCCAGCGATGGATTTACGAGCGTAGGTCACAACGACTTTCTGGCCGGTGATCTTTTCCAGGTCAGCAACAGCGTGCTCGATGACTTTTTTGTCGCCGATCGCTTCGCCCAGACCCATGTTCAGGGTGATTTTGGTAACGCGCGGAACTTCCATCACGTTCGAAAGCTTAAGTTCTTCCTTAAGTTTCGGAGCGATTTCCTTCCGGTAAATCTCTTTTAGTCGTGCCATGGTCTTCTACCTAGCAGTGTTCAAGCATCAACCGCTTTTTGGGTCGACTTGAAGACACGAATTTTCTTACCGTCTTCTACTTTGAAACCAACGCGGTCAGCCTTGTTGGTTTCGCCGTTGAAGATGGCGACGTTGGAAGCGTGCAGTGGCGCTTCTTTCTCGACGATACCGCCCTGTACGCCCGACATCGGGTTAGGCTTGGTATGACGCTTGACCAGGTTCAGACCACCAACAACCAGACGGTTGTCAGCAAGAACCTTCAGCACCTTACCGCGCTTACCTTTGTCTTTGCCGGCGATCACGATGATCTCGTCGTCACGACGAATCTTTTGCATGTCGGATCTCCTTACAGCACTTCTGGGGCGAGCGAGACGATCTTCATGAACTTCTCAGTACGAAGTTCACGGGTCACTGGCCCAAAGATACGGGTGCCGATCGGCTCTTGCTTGTTGTTCAGAAGAACAGCAGCGTTGCCATCAAAGCGGATAATGGAGCCATCAGCACGACGTACGCCGTGACGAGTGCGGACTACAACAGCAGTCATCACTTGGCCTTTTTTCACTTTACCGCGAGGAATTGCTTCCTTGACGGTAACTTTGATGATGTCACCGATACCAGCGTAACGACGATGGGAGCCACCCAGCACCTTGATGCACATAACACGGCGAGCGCCGCTGTTATCGGCCACATCGAGCATGGATTGAGTCTGAATCATATAATTTCTCCGACCCCTAGCCCTTAGACTTCCACAGCGCGTTCGAGAACATCAACCAGCGCCCAAGACTTGGTCTTGGCCATCGGACGAGTTTCACGAATAGTGACTTTGTCGCCGATGTGGCACTGATTGGTTTCGTCGTGCGCGTGCAGCTTAGTCGAACGCTTAACGTATTTACCGTAGATCGGGTGCTTTACGCGACGCTCGATCAGAACGGTGATGGTTTTGTCCATCTTGTCGCTGACAACACGGCCAGTCAGCGTACGGACAGTTTTTTCGGCTTCAGCCATGATCACTTACCTGCCTGCTGGTTGAGCACAGTCTTCACGCGAGCGATGTCACGCTTAACTTGCGAGAGCAGATGAGACTGCCCCAACTGGCCAGTTGCTTTCTGCATGCGCAGATTGAACTGGTCGCGCAGCAAGCCGAGCAGTTGCTCGTTCAGCTGCTGTGCGGATTTTTCACGAAGTTCATTCGCTTTCATCACATCACCGTCCGTTTAACAAAGGAGGTGGCGAGCGGCAGCTTTGCAGCAGCCAGGGCGAAAGCCTCACGCGCCAGCTCTTCAGAAACACCCTCGATTTCATACAGGACTTTGCCTGGCTGAATCTGGGCAACCCAGTACTCCACGTTACCCTTACCTTTACCCATACGAACCTCGAGAGGTTTCTTGGAGATCGGCTTGTCCGGGAATACACGGATCCAGATCTTGCCGCCACGTTTTACGTGACGGGTCAGAGCACGACGCGCTGACTCGATCTGACGAGCGGTGAGACGACCACGAGCAACAGACTTCAGCGCGAACTCGCCGAAGCTGACTTTGCTACCGCGCAGTGCCAGACCACGGTTGTGGCCGGTCATCTGCTTGCGGAACTTCGTACGCTTTGGTTGCAACATTTGGCGTACCCCTTACTTAGCAGCTTTTTTACGAGGCGCTGGTGCTTGTGGTTTCAGTTCTTCTTGGCGACCACCAATAACTTCGCCTTTGAAGATCCAAACCTTTACACCGATCACACCGTAAGTGGTGTGAGCTTCGTAGTTGGCATAGTCGATGTCGGCACGCAGGGTGTGCAGTGGCACACGACCTTCGCGATACCATTCAGTACGTGCGATTTCAGCACCGCCGAGACGACCGCTCACTTGGATTTTGATGCCTTTGGCACCAATGCGCATGGCGTTCTGTACAGCGCGCTTCATAGCGCGACGGAACATTACACGACGCTCCAGCTGCTGAGCTACGCTCTGCGCAACCAGCATACCGTCGAGCTCCGGCTTGCGGATCTCTTCGATATTGATGTGCACAGGCACACCCATTTGCTTGGTCAGGTCCTGACGCAGTTTCTCAACATCTTCACCTTTCTTCCCGATAACGATACCTGGACGAGCAGTGTGGATGGTGATGCGTGCAGTTTGGGCCGGACGATGGATATCGATACGGCTTACGGACGCGCTTTTTAGTTTGTCTTGGAGATACTCACGCACTTTCAGATCTGCGAACAAGTAGTCCGCATAAGTCCGACCGTCTGCGTACCAGACGGAGGTGTGCTCCTTGACGATTCCCAGGCGAATGCCAATGGGATGTACTTTCTGACCCATCTCTTCGACTCCGTTACTTGTCAGCAACCTTGACAGTGATATGGCAAGACCGCTTGACGATGCGATCAGCACGGCCTTTGGCACGTGGCATGATGCGCTTCAGCGAACGCCCTTCGTTGACGAAAACGGTGCTGACCTTCAGGTCATCAACGTCTGCGCCTTCGTTATGCTCGGCGTTGGCTACGGCCGACTCCAGCACTTTCTTCATGATCTCGGCGGCTTTCTTACTGCTGAAAGCCAACAGGTTGAGCGCTTCGCCCACCTTCTTCCCGCGGATCTGGTCGGCGACCAAGCGGGCTTTCTGGGCGGAGATTCGAGCGCCCGACAACTTAGCGGCTACTTCCATTTCCTTACCCCTTAACGCTTGGCTTTCTTGTCAGCCACGTGCCCGCGATAGTTGCGGGTACCGGCGAACTCGCCCAGTTTGTGGCCGACCATGTCTTCGTTAACGAGAACTGGGACGTGCTGACGACCGTTGTGTACTGCGATGGTCAGACCGACCATTTGTGGCAGGATCATCGAACGACGCGACCAGGTTTTAATTGGTTTGCGATCGTTCTTTTCCGCCGCCACTTCGATCTTCTTCAGTAGGTGAAGATCAATAAAAGGACCTTTTTTCAGAGAACGTGGCACTGTCGTATCCCTCTATTTACTTGCGACGACGGACGATCATTTTGTCGGTACGCTTATTACCACGAGTCTTCGCGCCCTTAGTCGGGAAGCCCCATGGCGATACCGGATGACGACCACCAGAGGTACGACCTTCACCACCACCATGTGGGTGGTCAACCGGGTTCATGGCAACACCACGAACGGTTGGGCGAACGCCACGCCAGCGTTTGGCACCAGCTTTACCCAGCGAACGCAGGCTGTGCTCGGAGTTCGAGACTTCACCCAGGGTCGCACGGCATTCAGCCAGGACTTTACGCATTTCACCGGAACGCAGACGCAGGGTCACGTAGACACCTTCACGAGCGATCAGCTGAGCCGAAGCACCAGCGGAACGAGCGATCTGTGCACCTTTACCTGGCTTCAATTCGATGCCGTGTACGGTAGAACCGACTGGAATGTTGCGCAGTTGCAGAGCGTTGCCTGGCTTGATTGGAGCCAGAGCGCCTGCGATCAGCTGGTCGCCAGCACTCACGCCTTTAGGGGCGATGATGTAGCGGCGCTCGCCGTCTGCGTAGCACAGCAGTGCGATGTGAGCAGTACGGTTTGGATCGTATTCGATACGCTCGACAGTGGCGACGATGCCATCTTTGTCGTTGCGACGGAAATCGACCATACGGTAATGCTGCTTATGACCACCACCGATGTGACGAGTGGTAATACGGCCATTGTTGTTACGACCACCAGACTTCGATTTTTTCTCGAGCAGCGGTGCGTGAGGAGCGCCTTTATGCAGCTCCTGGTTGACCACCTTGACCACAAAACGGCGGCCAGGGGAAGTCGGTTTGCATTTAACGATTGCCATGATGCACCCCTTCCTTACTCAGCACTGCTGCTGAAATCGAGATCTTGGCCTGGCTGAAGGGAGATAACTGCCTTCTTCCAGTCATTACGCTTGCCCAGACCGCGAGCAGTGCGCTTGCTCTTACCCAGAACGTTCAGGGTAGTGACGCGCTCTACTTTCACGCTGAACAGGCTTTCGACGGCCTTCTTGATTTCCAGCTTGGTTGCATCGGTAGCAACCTTGAAAACGAACTGGCCTTTCTTGTCTGCCAGAACCGTAGCCTTCTCGGAAACGTGCGGGCCAAGCAGAACTTTAAATACGCGTTCCTGGTTCATCCCAGCAGCTCCTCGAATTTCTTCACGGCCGACACGGTGATCAACACCTTGTCGTATGCGATCAGACTAACTGGATCGGAACCTTGCACATCACGTACATCTACGTGCGGCAGGTTGCGAGCAGCCAGGTACAGGTTCTGATCAACAGCGTCCGACACGATCAAAACGTCGGTCAGGCTCATGTTGTTCAGCTTGCCCAGCAGATCTTTGGTTTTCGGAGTTTCAACAGCGAAATCCTGAACCACGACCAGACGATCAGTACGCACCAGCTCAGCAAGGATGGAACGCATTGCTGCGCGATACATCTTCTTGTTCAGCTTCTGGGAGTGATCCTGTGGACGAGCTGCGAAAGTGGTACCGCCGCCACGCCAGATTGGGCTACGGATAGTACCGGCACGAGCACGGCCAGTACCTTTCTGACGCCATGGGCGCTTGCCGCCACCACGAACGTCGGAACGGGTCTTCTGCTGCTTGCTACCTTGACGGCCGCCGGCCATGTAGGCCACGACTGCTTGGTGAACCAGCGTCTCGTTGAATTCGCCGCCAAATGTCAGTTCGGAAACTTCGATCGCTTGAGCGTCATTTACATTTAATTGCATGTCAGCTTCCCCTTAACCGCGAGCCTTGGCTGCTGGACGTACAACCAGGTTGCCGCCAGTAGCGCCAGGAACAGCACCCTTGACCAACAACAGATTGCGTTCAGCGTCCACGCGCACTACTTCCAGGGACTGCACGGTCACGCGCTCAGCGCCCATATGACCGGACATTTTTTTGCCCTTGAATACACGACCAGGAGTCTGGCACTGGCCGATAGAGCCTGGGACGCGGTGGGATACGGAGTTACCGTGGGTGTTATCTTGCCCGCGGAAATTCCAACGCTTGATCGTACCCTGGAAGCCTTTACCCTTGGACTGACCGGTTACATCAACCAGTTGACCAGCGGCGAAGATTTCAGCGTTGATCAGATCGCCAGCCTGGTACTCGCCTTCTTCAAGGCGGAATTCCATGGTGGTGCGACCAGCGGCAACGTTCGCTTTAGCGAAGTGGCCAGCCTGAGCTGCTGTTACACGCGAAGCGCGACGCTCGCCGACAGTGACTTGCACTGCACGATAGCCATCGGTCTCTTCAGTTTTGAACTGGGTGACGCGATTCGGCTCGATCTCAATGACCGTGACCGGAATGGAGACACCTTCTTCGGTGAAAATACGGGTCATACCGCATTTACGACCGACTACACCAATAGTCATGTTGTAAACCTCATGAGTGTACGGGGCTTTCACCCGCTATGGCCGCCCATTTCAGAGCGTTACACGACCAAGACCGAGTCTTAGCCGAGGCTGATCTGCACTTCCACACCGGCCGCAAGATCAAGCTTCATCAGCGCATCAACGGTTTTATCCGTTGGCTGGACGATGTCCAGAACACGCTTATGAGTGCGGATCTCGTACTGGTCACGCGCGTCTTTGTTGACGTGCGGGGAAACCAGAACGGTGAACCGCTCTTTACGGGTAGGCAGTGGAATTGGACCACGCACTTGAGCACCAGTACGTTTCGCGGTTTCCACGATTTCCTGGGTTGATTGGTCGATCAGGCGATGGTCAAAAGCCTTCAACCTGATACGGATTTGCTGATTTTGCATTGGATTTCAGACTCCGGCTGCTATTCCCACCGGGCGCAATACGCCCGTTAAAAGGAGGCGCAATTCTATAGACGCCCCCGATAGGTGTCAACCCAATAAAAAAGCCCCCGCTGAGCGGGGGCTTTTTCAATCCATCAAGCTGACTTTAAAAGTCTTACTCGATGATTTTGGCTACGACGCCAGCGCCGACGGTACGACCGCCTTCACGGATAGCGAAACGCAGACCATCTTCCATCGCGATGGTTTTGATCAGGGTAACAGTCATCTGAATGTTGTCACCTGGCATTACCATTTCAACGCCTTCTGGCAGCTCGCAGTTACCGGTCACGTCAGTAGTACGGAAGTAGAACTGTGGACGATAGCCTTTGAAGAACGGAGTGTGACGACCGCCTTCTTCCTTGCTCAGAACGTAAACTTCTGCGGTGAACTTGGTGTGCGGCTTGACCGAACCTGGCTTGACCAGAACCTGGCCACGCTCAACGTCGTCACGCTTGGTACCACGCAGCAGAACGCCGCAGTTCTCGCCAGCACGACCTTCGTCGAGCAGTTTGCGGAACATCTCAACACCGGTGCAGGTGGTGGTGGTGGTGTCACGCAGACCAACGATTTCCAGAGCGTCCTGAACGCGAACGATACCGCGCTCGATACGACCAGTCACAACAGTACCGCGACCCGAGATCGAGAACACGTCTTCGATTGGCATCAGGAATGGCTTGTCGATCATACGAACTGGTTCTGGGATGTAGGTATCCAGAGTTTCAACCAGTTTACGAACGGCAGTGGTGCCCATTTCGTTGTCGTCTTTGCCTTCCAGCGCCATACGAGCCGAACCGATGATGATCGGAGTGTCGTCGCCTGGGAAGTCGTAGGTCGACAGCAGGTCACGAACTTCCATCTCAACCAGTTCCAGCAGCTCAGCGTCGTCTACCAGGTCAGCCTTGTTGAGGAAAACCACGATGTACGGAACGCCTACCTGACGGGACAGCAGGATGTGCTCACGGGTTTGTGGCATCGGACCATCAGCGGCCGAGCAAACCAGGATCGCGCCGTCCATCTGGGCAGCACCGGTGATCATGTTCTTCACGTAGTCAGCGTGACCTGGGCAGTCAACGTGAGCGTAGTGACGAATAGTCGAGTTGTACTCAACGTGAGCGGTGTTGATGGTGATACCGCGAGCTTTTTCTTCTGGTGCGCTGTCGATCTTGTCGAATTCAACGACAGCCGAACCGAAAACTTCGGAGCAGACGCGAGTCAGAGCAGCAGTCAGAGTGGTTTTACCGTGGTCAACGTGACCAATGGTGCCAACGTTGACGTGCGGTAGGGAACGATCAAATTTTTCTTTAGCCACGACAATTAACTCCTAGCCTAAAGGGGCTGAATCAGCCTTGTTTTTTGGTTACGGATTCGACGATGTGCGACGGAGCCGTATCGTATTTTTTGAATTCCATAGAGTAGCTTGCGCGACCCTGGGACATGGAACGAACGTCGGTCGCATAACCGAACATCTCACCCAGTGGTACCTCGGCACGGATAACCTTGCCGGACACTGTGTCTTCCATACCCTGGATCATGCCGCGACGACGGTTAAGGTCGCCCATCACATCACCCATATAGTCTTCAGGCGTAACAACCTCTACCGCCATGATCGGCTCGAGCAACTCACCACCACCCTTCTGGGCCAGTTGCTTGGTCGCCATGGAAGCAGCCACCTTGAACGCCATCTCGTTGGAGTCGACGTCGTGGTAAGAACCATCGAACACCGTAGCCTTCAGGCCGATCAGCGGATAGCCGGCAACAACGCCGTTCTTCATCTGCTCTTCGATACCCTTCTGGATAGCCGGGATGTATTCCTTAGGAACCACACCACCTACAACTTCGTTCACGAATTGCAGACCTTCCTGACCTTCGTCAGCAGGAGCAAAACGGATCCAGCAGTGACCGAACTGGCCGCGACCACCGGACTGACGAACGAACTTGCCTTCGATTTCACAGTTCTTCGTGATGCGCTCACGATACGAAACCTGAGGCTTGCCGATGTTGGCTTCGACGTTGAACTCACGGCGCATCCGGTCAACCAGGATGTCCAGGTGCAGCTCGCCCATGCCGGAGATGATCGTCTGACCAGTCTCTTCATCAGTTTTAACGCGGAAAGACGGGTCTTCCTGAGCAAGCTTGCCCAGAGCGATACCCATTTTTTCCTGGTCATCCTTGGTCTTAGGCTCTACGGCAACCGAAATAACCGGCTCCGGGAAGTCCATGCGAACCAGGATGATTGGCTTGTCAGCGTTGCAGAGGGTTTCACCGGTGGTGACGTCCTTCATGCCGATCAGGGCCGCGATGTCACCAGCGCGTACTTCCTTGATCTCTTCACGGGCGTTTGCGTGCATTTGCACCATACGACCCACGCGCTCTTTCTTGCCCTTGACCGAGTTGATCACGCCGTCGCCGGAGTTCAACACGCCCGAGTAAACGCGGACGAAAGTCAGGGTACCCACGAATGGGTCGGTAGCGATCTTGAACGCCAGAGCCGCGAAAGGCTCGTTGTCGTCTGCATGACGCTCCATCTCTTCTTCCTCGTTATCAGGGTTGGAACCCTTGATAGCAGGAATGTCGGTCGGAGCAGGCAGGTAGTCGATAACGGCGTCGAGAACCAGGGGAACACCCTTGTTCTTGAACGAAGAACCGCAAACGGCCAGAACTATTTCGCCGGCGATAGTACGCTGACGCAAAGCAGCCTTGATCTCTTCGATCGACAGCTCTTCGCCTTCCAGGTACTTGTTCATCAGCTCTTCGTTGGCTTCGGCAGCGGCTTCAACCATGTTGTTGCGCCACTCTTCAGCCAGCTCTTGCAGCTCGGCAGGAATGTCCTTGCGAACAGGGACCATACCTTTGTCGGAGTCGTTCCAGTAGACAGCTTGCATGTTGATCAGATCGATCTGACCTTGGAAGTTGTCTTCGGAACCGATAGCCAACTGGATCGGCACCGGAGTGTGACCCAGACGCTGCTTGATCTGACCGATCACGCGCAGGAAGTTGGCGCCGGCACGGTCCATCTTGTTTACGTAAACAAGACGTGGAACGCCGTATTTGTTGGCTTGACGCCATACGGTTTCCGACTGCGGCTCAACACCCGAAGTACCGCAGAACACAACGACAGCGCCGTCGAGTACGCGCAGGGAACGCTCAACTTCAATGGTGAAGTCAACGTGGCCCGGGGTATCGATTACGTTGAAACGGTGCTCGTGAGAGTACTGCTTCTCGGAACCTTTCCAGAAGGCGGTGATGGCAGCAGAAGTAATGGTAATACCACGCTCCTGCTCCTGAACCATCCAGTCTGTGGTCGCGGCGCCATCATGCACCTCGCCCATTTTGTGACTTTTGCCGGTGTAAAACAGTACGCGCTCGGTGGTGGTGGTTTTACCAGCATCCACGTGAGCGACGATACCGATGTTACGGTAGCGGCTAATCGGAGTAGTACGAGCCATAAAGCCCTCGCAAAATTAGTGAAGCTAAAATTAGAAGCGGTAGTGCGAGAAAGCTTTGTTAGCTTCGGCCATACGGTGCACGTCTTCACGCTTCTTAACAGCAGCACCTTTACCTTCAGCAGCATCCAGCAGTTCGCCAGCCAAACGCAGAGCCATAGACTTCTCGCCGCGCTTACGGGCGAAGTCTACCAACCAGCGCATTGCCAGAGCGTTACGACGGGAAGGACGAACCTCGACCGGAACCTGGTAAGTAGCACCACCAACGCGGCGCGACTTCACTTCGACCAGCGGAGCGATGGCGTCGAGTGCTTTTTCGAAGAGTTCCAGGGGATCGGTGCCAGCCTTACGGGCCGCAACGGTTTCCAGGGCACCATAAACGATACGCTCGGCAACGGCTTTCTTGCCGCTTTCCATAACGTGGTTCATGAATTTGGCGAGGATCTGGCTTCCGTATTTCGGATCGTCCAGAATCTCACGCTTTGCTGCTACGCGACGTCTTGGCATGATAAGCCCTCAAGCGGTCTTCAGGTTAGCTCGGGACAGATCCGATGGATGCGTGCCCGACCTTACTCTTATCGACTCAATAAAATAAAAATCTGCAAAACGGCCGATTACTTCGGACGCTTGGTACCGTACTTCGAACGACCCTGGTTACGGCCTTTAACGCCGGAAGTATCCAAGGAGCCGCGAACGGTGTGGTAACGAACACCTGGCAAGTCTTTTACACGACCGCCGCGGATCAGTACCACGCTGTGCTCTTGCAGGTTGTGGCCTTCACCGCCGATGTACGAGGAAACCTCGAAACCGTTGGTCAGACGCACACGGCATACTTTACGCAGTGCCGAGTTAGGTTTTTTCGGCGTGGTGGTGTACACACGGGTGCACACGCCACGACGTTGCGGGCAGTTCTGCAGCGCAGGTACGTCGGATTTCTCGACGATACGCTTACGCGGCTGACGTACCAGCTGGTTGATAGTTGCCATCTACTAGCTCCACTGTTGTCTTGCGACGCTATTGTCTTGCAAGAAAAGCAAAATGGCAGGAACGAATTCCCGCCAAATTTAGGGGATCAAGAGTCTAAAGAGGATCTTGATTCCAGTCAAGGCAAGGCCCCGACCTCCCCGCCCATCGAACCTTGACTTGATGTCTCGATTCGACGAACGGAGCGATCAGGGCCTCACGCTCGTTTATCGCAGAACTCAGTTACCGCTCGAGTTCAGCGCTTCGGTCAGTGCAGCTTCCACTTCACTGGCGCTTACGCGCAACGGCTTGTCGGCATCACGGCGACGCTTGCGCTCGCTGTGATAGGCAAGACCGGTACCGGCCGGGATCAGACGACCCACGACTACGTTTTCTTTCAGGCCGCGCAGGTAATCGCGCTTGCCGGTGACTGCCGCTTCGGTCAGTACGCGAGTGGTTTCCTGGAAGGAAGCCGCCGAGATGAACGATTCGGTGGACAACGACGCCTTGGTGATACCCAGCAGAACGCGAGTGAACTTGGAGACAAACTTGTCTTCCGCGCTCAGACGCTCGTTCTCTACCAGAACGTGAGTCAGTTCCATCTGGTCGCCCTTGATGAAGCTGGAATCGCCGGACTCGGAGATCTCAACTTTACGCAGCATCTGACGCAGGATGGTCTCGATGTGCTTGTCGTTGATCTTCACGCCTTGCAGACGATAAACGTCCTGGATCTCGTTGACGATGTACTTGGCCAGCGCGCTTACACCCAGCAGACGCAGGATGTCGTGCGGATCGCTTGGACCGTCGGAGATAACTTCGCCGCGGTTTACCTGTTCGCCTTCGAAGACGTTCAGGTGACGCCACTTCGGAATCAGCTCTTCGTACGGATCGCTACCGTCGTTCGGGGTAATGACCAGACGACGCTTGCCTTTGGTCTCTTTACCGAACGCGATGGTGCCGCTGACTTCAGCCAGAATCGACGCTTCTTTCGGACGACGGGCTTCGAACAGGTCGGCAACACGCGGCAGACCACCGGTGATGTCACGAGTCTTCGAAGTTTCCTGCGGGATACGAGCGATAACGTCACCGATCGCAATCTTCGCACCGTCAGCCACACCGACCAGGGCGTTGGCTGGCAGGAAGTACTGAGCGATAACGTCAGTGCCTGGCAGCAACAGATCCTTGCCGTTGTCGTCGACCATCTTCACTGCTGGACGGATTTCCTTACCGGCAGCCGGACGATCTTTCGCGTCAAGTACTTCAATGTTGGTCATACCGGTCAATTCGTCAGTCTGACGCTTGATCGTGATGCCTTCTTCCATGCCCACGTAGGTCACGGTACCTTTCATTTCGGTAACGATCGGGTGAGTGTGCGGATCCCACTTGGCCACGATTGCGCCAGCGTCGACCTTGTCACCTTCCTTAACCGAAATCACAGCACCGTACGGCAGCTTGTAACGCTCGCGCTCACGACCGAAGTCGTCCGCGATTGCCAGCTCACCGGAACGGGACACAGCAACCAGATGACCATCCACTCGCTCAACGTGCTTCAGGTTGTGCAGACGGACGGTACCGCCATTCTTCACCTGAACGCTGTCGGCTGCGGAAGTACGGCTTGCCGCACCACCGATGTGGAACGTACGCATGGTCAGCTGGGTACCCGGCTCACCGATGGACTGCGCAGCGATAACGCCGACCGCTTCACCGATGTTCACCTGGTGACCACGAGCCAGATCACGGCCGTAGCACTTGGCGCAGATGCCGTAGCGGGTTTCGCAACTGATCGGCGAACGCACGATCACTTCGTCGATGCTGTTCAGCTCGATGAACTCGACCCACTTCTCGTCAACCAGAGTGCCGGCAGGAACGATAACGTCCTCGGTACCCGGCTTGAATACGTCACGGGCAATGACACGACCCAATACGCGCTCACCCAACGGTTCTACAACGTCACCGCCTTCAATGTGCGGAGTCATCAGCAGACCGTGTTCGGTGCCGCAATCGATCTCGGTTACTACCAGATCCTGCGCCACGTCTACCAGACGACGAGTCAGGTAACCGGAGTTAGCGGTTTTCAACGCGGTATCCGCCAGACCTTTACGAGCACCGTGAGTCGAGATGAAGTACTGAAGTACGCTCAGACCTTCACGGAAGTTCGCAGTAATCGGCGTTTCAATGATGGAACCATCCGGCTTGGCCATCAGACCACGCATACCGGCCAGCTGACGAATCTGTGCTGCGGAACCCCGCGCACCCGAGTCAGCCATCATGTACATCGAGTTGAAAGACTCTTGGTCGACTTCGTCGCCGTGACGGTCGATGACTTTCTCTTTCGAGAGGTTGGCCATCATCGCCTTGGAAACTTCGTCGTTCGCTTTCGACCAGAGGTCGATCACTTTGTTGTACTTCTCGCCCTGGGTTACCAGGCCGGAGGCGTACTGGCTCTCGATCTCTTTCACTTCGTCGGTGGCTGCACCGATGATGCGGGCTTTTTCATCCGGGATAACGAAGTCGTTAACACCGATGGAAACGCCGGAGATGGTCGAGTAAGCGAAACCGGTGTACATCAACTGGTCAGCGAAGATCACGGTCTCTTTCAGACCAACCACGCGGTAGCACTGGTTGATCAGCTTGGAGATCGCCTTTTTCTTCATCGGCAGGTTGACTACGTCGAACGACAGACCTTTTGGCACAACCTGGAACAGCAGCGCACGGCCGACAGTGGTGTCGACAATACGGGTACCGCTCACGCTGTTGCCGTCACGGTCGTTGACGGTTTCGTTGATACGAACCTTGACCTTGGCGTGCAGTGCGGCTTCGCCGGCACGGAACACACGGTCGACTTCCTGCAGATCCGCGAACACACGACCTTCGCCCTTGGCGTTGATCGCTTCACGAGTCATGTAGTACAGACCCAATACAACGTCCTGCGACGGAACGATGATTGGCTCACCGTTGGCTGGCGACAGAATGTTGTTGGTCGACATCATCAACGCACGCGCTTCGAGCTGGGCTTCCAGCGTCAGCGGTACGTGCACGGCCATCTGGTCGCCGTCGAAGTCGGCGTTGTACGCGGCGCAGACCAGAGGGTGCAGCTGGATAGCCTTACCTTCGATCAGTACCGGTTCAAACGCCTGGATACCCAGACGGTGAAGGGTCGGCGCACGGTTGAGCAGAACCGGGTGTTCGCGAATCACTTCAGCGAGAACGTCCCAAACCTCTGGCAACTCGCGCTCGACCATTTTCTTGGCCGCTTTGATGGTGGTCGCCAGACCACGCATTTCCAGCTTGCCGAAAATGAACGGCTTGAACAGCTCGAGAGCCATCTTCTTCGGCAGACCGCACTGGTGCAGACGCAGGGTCGGGCCTACGGTAATTACCGAACGACCGGAGTAGTCAACACGCTTACCGAGCAAGTTCTGACGGAAACGACCTTGCTTACCCTTGATCATGTCAGCCAGGGATTTCAGAGGACGCTTGTTGGAACCAGTGATAGCGCGGCCACGACGACCGTTGTCGAGCAGTGCATCGACCGCTTCCTGCAACATACGCTTTTCGTTGCGCACGATGATGTCCGGCGCGGACAGATCCAGCAGGCGCTTCAAACGGTTGTTACGGTTGATCACTCGACGATACAGATCGTTGAGGTCGGAGGTCGCGAAACGACCGCCATCCAGCGGGACCAGTGGACGCAGATCTGGCGGCAGAACCGGCAGAACGGTCAGCACCATCCACTCTGGCAGGTTGCCGGAACCCTGGAAGGCTTCCATCAACTTCAGACGCTTGGACAGCTTCTTGATCTTGGTTTCCGAGTTGGTTTGCGGAATCTCTTCGCGCAGACGGCCAATCTCGTGCTCCAGGTCGATAGCGTGCAGCAGTTCACGGACAGCTTCGGCACCCATGCGGGCGTCGAAATCGTCACCGAACTCTTCCAGCGCTTCGAAATACTGCTCGTCGTTCAGCAGCTGACCTTTTTCAAGGGTGGTCATGCCTGGATCGATAACGACATAGCTCTCGAAGTAGAGAACGCGTTCGATATCACGCAGGGTCATGTCCATCAGCAGGCCGATACGCGACGGCAGCGATTTCAGGAACCAGATGTGGGCAACCGGCGAAGCCAGTTCAATGTGCGCCATGCGCTCACGACGAACCTTGGCCAGTGCAACTTCAACGCCGCACTTCTCGCAGATCACACCACGGTGTTTCAAGCGCTTGTACTTACCGCACAGGCACTCGTAATCCTTTACCGGACCAAAGATCTTGGCGCAGAACAGGCCGTCACGCTCGGGTTTGAACGTACGGTAGTTGATGGTTTCCGGCTTTTTAACTTCACCGAACGACCACGAACGGATCATCTCCGGCGAGGCCAATCCGATGCGGATGGCGTCGAACTCTTCGACTTGACCCTGGTTTTTCAGCAAATTCAGTAGGTCTTTCAAGGCCTTTCCTCCTGGCGGAGCAGAGAGCGGGCATTCCTGCCCCGCTCTCGATTCGCGTCACGTGTTATTCGGTTTCCAGATCGATATCGATGCCGAGGGAACGAATTTCCTTGATCAACACGTTGAAGGACTCGGGCATGCCCGGCTCCATACGGTGATCGCCATCCACGATGTTCTTGTACATCTTGGTACGGCCGTTCACATCGTCCGACTTCACTGTGAGCATTTCTTGCAGAGTGTAAGCAGCACCGTATGCTTCCAGTGCCCAGACCTCCATCTCCCCGAAACGCTGACCACCGAACTGCGCCTTACCACCCAGCGGCTGCTGGGTAACCAGGCTGTAAGAACCGGTAGAACGCGCGTGCATCTTGTCGTCTACCAAGTGGTTCAGCTTCAGCATGTACATGTAGCCAACGGTAACTGGACGCTCGAACTTGTTGCCGGTACGGCCGTCGGTCAGTTGCATCTGGCCGCTTTCCGGCAGGTCTGCCAGTTTCAGCATGGCCTTGATTTCGCTTTCCTTGGCGCCGTCGAACACTGGAGTGGCCATTGGAACGCCGCCACGCAGGTTGTTCGCCAGATCGAGGATTTCCTGATCGGAGAAGCTGTCCAGATCTTCGTTACGACCGCCGATCTGGTTGTAGATCTCGTCCAGGAAGGTGCGCAGTTCAGCGACTTTACGCTGCTCTTCGACCATCCGGTTGATCTTCTCGCCCAGACCTTTGGCCGCGAGGCCCAGGTGGGTTTCGAGGATCTGACCAACGTTCATACGCGAAGGTACGCCCAGCGGGTTGAGGACCACGTCGACCGGGGTGCCATTGGCATCGTGCGGCATGTCTTCAACCGGCATGATCACGGAGACCACACCCTTGTTACCGTGACGACCGGCCATCTTGTCGCCCGGCTGGATGCGGCGACGGATTGCCAGGTAAACCTTGACGATTTTCAGCACGCCTGGAGCCAGGTCATCGCCCTGCTGCAGTTTGCGCTTCTTGTCTTCGAACTTGTCGTCCAGCAGACGACGACGATCAACGATGTAGGCCTGAGCCTTCTCGAGCTGCTCGTTCAGAGCATCTTCAGCCATGCGCAGTTTGAACCACTGGCCGTGCTCAAGACCGTCGAGTACTTCGTCGGTGATGTCCTGACCCTTCTTCAGGCCGGCGCCGCCTTCGGCCTTGTGGCCTACCAGTGCGGAACGCAGACGCTCGAAAGTCGCGCCTTCAACGATGCGGAACTCTTCGTTGAGATCCTTGCGGATCTCGTCCAGTTGAGACTTCTCGATCGACAGTGCACGAGCATCACGCTCAACGCCGTCACGGGTGAAGACCTGTACGTCGATGACAGTACCTTTGGTGCCGGTTGGCACGCGCAGGGAGGTGTCTTTAACGTCGCTGGCTTTTTCACCGAAGATTGCACGCAGCAGTTTTTCTTCCGGAGTCAGTTGGGTCTCGCCTTTCGGAGTGACCTTGCCAACCAGGATGTCGCCTGCGCCTACTTCGGCACCTACGTAAACGATACCGGCTTCGTCCAGCTTGTTCAGTGCAGCTTCACCCACGTTCGGGATGTCCGCAGTGATTTCCTCTGGGCCAAGCTTGGTGTCACGGGCCACACAGGTCAGTTCCTGAATGTGGATCGTGGTGAAACGGTCTTCCTGAACCACACGCTCGGACAGGCAGATGGAGTCTTCGAAGTTGAAGCCGTTCCATGCCATGAACGCGATGCGCATGTTCTGACCCAGTGCCAGTTCACCCATGTCGGTGGACGGGCCGTCGGCCATGATGTCGCTACGCTGAACGCGATCACCTTTACGCACCAGCGGACGCTGATTGATGCAAGTGTTCTGGTTCGAGCGGGTGTATTTGGTCAGGTTGTAGATGTCGACACCGGCTTCACCGGTTTCAACTTCGTCATCGGCAACACGAACCACGATACGGCTGGCATCGACGGAATCGATCACGCCACCACGACGAGCCACGACGCAAACGCCGGAGTCACGGGCTACGTTACGCTCCATGCCGGTACCTACCAGCGGCTTGTCAGCGCGCAGAGTCGGTACAGCCTGACGCTGCATGTTCGAACCCATCAACGCACGGTTGGCGTCGTCGTGCTCGAGGAACGGAATCAGCGACGCTGCAACCGACACAACCTGCTTCGGCGAAACGTCCATCAGGGTGACGTCTTCCGGCGCCTTGACGGTGAATTCGTTCAGGTGACGTACGGCAACCAGTTCGTCGATCAGGACTTTCTGCTCGTTCATGGTCGCCGAAGCCTGCGCGATCACATGATCGGCTTCTTCAATAGCGGACAGGAACACGATCTCGTCGGTGACCACACCCTCTTTCACCACGCGGTACGGGCTTTCCAGGAAGCCGTACTGGTTGGTGCGAGCGTACGCAGCCAGGGAGTTGATCAGACCGATGTTCGGACCTTCCGGCGTTTCAATCGGGCAGACACGACCGTAGTGAGTCGGGTGTACGTCACGAACTTCGAAGCCCGCGCGCTCACGAGTCAGACCGCCAGGGCCGAGTGCAGAGACACGACGCTTGTGGGTGATCTCGGACAGCGGGTTGTTCTGGTCCATGAACTGCGACAGCTGGCTGGAACCGAAGAACTCTTTCACCGCCGCAGCCACTGGCTTGGCGTTGATCAGGTCTTGCGGCATCAGGCCTTCGCTTTCAGCCATCGACAGACGCTCTTTGACCGCACGCTCAACACGTACCAGGCCAACGCGGAACTGGTTCTCGGCCATTTCGCCTACGCAGCGAACACGACGGTTACCCAGGTGGTCGATGTCATCGACGATGCCTTTACCGTTGCGGATGTCGACCAGAGTCTTCAGAACCGCGACGATGTCTTCCTTGCACAGCACGCCCGAACCTTCGATCTCGGTACGACCGATACGACGGTTGAACTTCATCCGGCCGACCGCAGACAGGTCATAGCGCTCAGGGCTGAAGAACAGGTTGTTGAACAGGGTCTCGGCAGCGTCTTTGGTTGGCGGCTCGCCTGGACGCATCATGCGATAGATCTCGACCAGCGCTTCCAATTGGTTGCTGGTGGAGTCGATCTTCAGCGTGTCGGAGACGAACGGACCGCAGTCGATGTCGTTGGTATACAGGGTCTCGATGCGAACGACCTGAGCCTTGGCGATTTTTGCCAGGACTTCAGTGTTCAGCTCGGTGTTGCATTCAGCCAGGATTTCGCCGGTGGCCGGGTGCACGATAGCCTTGGCGGTGGTGCGGCCAAGGACGTAGTCCAGTGGCACGTCCAGCGTCTTGATACCGGCTTTTTCGATCTGGTTGATGTGGCGCGCGGTAATACGGCGGCCTTGCTCAACGATGACCTTGCCCTTCTCGTCCTGGATGTCCAGAACCGCAACTTCACCACGCAGGCGCGATGGCACCAGTTCCAGGCTGAGGGTTTCGCCGCTCAGGTGGAATACGTTGGTGGTGTAGAACGCGTCCAGCACTTCTTCGGTGGTGTAACCGAGTGCGCGCAGCAGTACCGAAGCCGGCAGTTTGCGACGACGGTCGATACGCACGAAGACGCAGTCTTTCGGGTCGAATTCGAAGTCCAGCCACGAACCGCGGTAAGGAATGATGCGAGCCGAGTACAGCAGTTTGCCGGAGCTGTGCGTCTTGCCGCGGTCGTGGTCGAAGAACACGCCCGGGGAACGGTGCAGCTGGGAAACGATAACACGCTCGGTACCGTTGATTACGAAGGTACCGTTCTCAGTCATCAGGGGGATTTCACCCATGTAGACTTCTTGCTCTTTGATGTCCTTGATCGCTTTGTTCGACGATTCTTTGTCGAAAATGATCAGGCGCACTTTTACCCGCAAAGGTACGGCGAAAGTTACACCGCGCAATACGCATTCTTTGACATCAAATGCCGGTTCGCCCAGGCGATAACCGACGTACTCCAGCGCAGCATTGCCGGAGTAGCTGATGATCGGGAAAACGGATTTGAAGGCCGCATGCAGGCCCACGTCGCGGAACTGATCTTTAGTCGCTCCCGCTTGCAAGAATTCACGATACGAATCCAGCTGGATGGCCAGGAGGTAAGGCACATCCATGACGTCCGGCAACTTGCTAAAGTCCTTGCGGATACGTTTTTTCTCAGTATATGAGTAAGCCATCAGCGTTCCCCAGCTTGGTCACCTGCTTGTTTGGCCCCTCCCGACGGGAGCAGCCAGAAAATCGTGCAAACCCCATGGTTTGCGCCACCGCATCGGGTGGTTACAGCGCCTTTACCGGCACCGACCCAGTCGGCTGCCAATAACGGAAAAAGGCCGGTGGCAAGAGCCACCAGCCATCAGCCTGTCGCTTGACGCTCGGGCTGGAGGAGCAAAGTCGATGCTTACTTCAGCTCGACTTTAGCGCCTGCTTCTTCCAGCTTCTTCTTGGCGTCTTCAGCCGCTTCTTTCGAAACGCCTTCAGCTACAACCTGAGGAGCGCCGTCTACTTTCTCTTTGGCTTCTTTCAGGCCCAGACCGGTCAGTTCACGAACTGCCTTGATCACGTTAACCTTCTTCTCGCCAGCTTCCAGCAGAACAACGTTGAACTCGGTTTGCTCTTCAACAGCAGCAGCAGCTACAGCTGGGCCAGCCGAAGCGGCAGCAGCGGTAACACCGAAGGTTTCTTCCATCGCTTTGATCAGCTCAACGATTTCCACTACGGATTTCTGGCCGATTGCTTCGATGATTTGTTCGTTAGTCAGAGACATGACTCAATTCCTGAATTGGGGGACGGCCTACGCGACCATCGAAATAAACAAAAAACGCGAGAAGTGACGAGCCTTAGGCTGCGGCAGCTTCTTTCTGGTCGCGAATTGCCGCCAGAGTACGAGCCAATTTGCTGGTTGCGCCTTGAATCACGCTCATCAGCTGAGAAATTGCTTCGTCACGGGTCGGCAGAGTTGCCAGTACGTCGATCTGATTAGCTGCGAGGAACTTGCCCTCGAACGCAGCTGCCTTGATCTCGAACTTGTCCTGACCCTTGGCAAACTCTTTGAAGATACGGGCAGCAGCGCCCGGATGTTCGTTCGAGAATGCAATCAGGGTCGGGCCGGTGAACACGTCGTTGAGGACACTGTATTGAGTGTCAGCAACAGCGCGCTTGAGCAGGGTGTTACGTACAACACGTACGTAAACGCCAGCTTCACGAGCCTCTTTACGGAGTCCGGTCATTGCGCCTACTGTTACGCCACGTGCATCAACCACGACAGCGGACAGAGCGACTTTGGCAGCCTCGTTGACTTCAGCGACGATGGCCTTCTTGTCTTCGAGATTAATTGCCACGGGTTTAACTCCTGCTTGTTACCGTTTCATTCGATCGGAACCGAATGTCGTTTTGGTGTCTGATTCGGTAAGGAACCGGGAGCACCATCTGCGTAGGCTTGAGGTTTAAGGCTTGCGCCGCCTACGGTCTTGGATAGCCCCCGCCAGGCAGGGACCCCAATCTTTCAATTGGCGCGGCAAACCGCGCCAACCTTTGTCTTACGCGTCGAGCGAGCTCTGGTCGATAACCAGACCTGGGCCCATGGTGGTGCTCAGGGTAACGCGCTTGACGTAAATGCCTTTCGAGGAAGCTGGCTTGATACGCTTCAGATCAGCGATCAGGGCTTCAACGTTTTCCTTCAGTTTGACGGCGTCGAAGCCCATCTTGCCAACGGAAGTGTGGATGATGCCGTTTTTGTCGGTGCGATAACGAACCTGACCAGCCTTGGCGTTCTTGACCGCGTTGGCTACGTCTGGAGTTACGGTGCCGACTTTCGGGTTAGGCATCAGGCCGCGTGGACCGAGGATCTGACCCA
Source organism: Pseudomonas sp. AC083 (assembly GCF_979253165.1). NCBI lineage: Bacteria > Pseudomonadati > Pseudomonadota > Gammaproteobacteria > Pseudomonadales > Pseudomonadaceae > Pseudomonas > Pseudomonas sp. AC083. The sequence goes on along the minus strand of NZ_CEEDDH010000014.1, from coordinate 6,036 downwards.
GCTGACCTACAACGCGCATGGCATCCGGGGATGCGATCACTACGTCATAGTTCAGATCGCCGCCTTTCATTTCGGCAGCCAGGTCGTCCATACCTACACGATCAGCGCCGGCAGCCAGAGCGGCCTCAGCAGCTGGACCCTGGGTGAACACAGCAACGCGAACGGTCTTGCCAGTGCCGTGTGGCAGCACAGTAGCGCTACGAACAACCTGGTCGGATTTACGCGGGTCTACACCCAGGTTTACAGCAACGTCGAACGACTCGCTGAACTTGACAGTCGACAGCTCGGCCAGCAGAGCAGCGGCGTCTACGATGTTGTAGGCTTTGCCTGCTTCGATTTTGCCGGCGATAGCCTTTTGACGCTTGGTCAGCTTAGCCATTACACACCCTCCACGTTAAGGCCCATGCTACGAGCAGAACCGGCGATAGTACGCACGGCTGCATCCATATCAGCTGCAGTCAGATCCGCGTTTTTGGTTTTCGCGATTTCTTCCAGCTGAGCACGGGTAACGGTGCCAACCTTAACGGTGTTCGGACGAGCGGAACCGCTGGTCAGACCGGCCGCCTTCTTCAGCAGAACCGAAGCAGGGGTGGATTTGGTTTCGAAAGTGAAGCTACGGTCGCTGTAGACAGTGATGATCACTGGAGTCGGCAGACCTGGCTCAAGACCCTGAGTACGGGCGTTGAAAGCCTTGCAGAACTCCATGATGTTCACGCCGTGCTGACCCAGAGCAGGACCAACCGGTGGACTTGGGTTAGCCTGAGCGGCTTTCACTTGCAGCTTGATGTAAGCGGTAATCTTCTTGGCCATGAGGCACTCCAATTACGGGTTCGAACGCCTCGAAAGGCTCCCCGGTTACTTGCGCGTTTATCCCAGTGACGACAAAACCCCACAGCCTAAGGCTGCGGGGTTGGGATTGCTTGTCCAGTTAGACCTTCTCGACCTGACTGAACTCGAGCTCCACCGGAGTAGAGCGACCGAAAATGAGCACTGCCACTTGGATCCGGCTCTTTTCGTAGTTAACCTCTTCCACAACGCCATTGAAATCAGCGAATGGACCGTCATTGACACGTACAGTCTCGCCCGGCTCGAACAAAGTCTTCGGCTTCGGCTTGTCGCTACCATCAGCAACGCGACGCAGAATCGCTTCTGCCTCTTTATCTGTAATTGGCGCAGGCTTGTCAGCGGTACCACCGATAAAACCCATCACCCGAGGAGTATCCTTGACCAAGTGCCAAGTACCCTCGTTCATATCCATCTGGACCAGCACATAGCCTGGAAAAAACTTCCGTTCGCTTTTGCGCTTCTGGCCGTTACGCATCTCAACCACTTCTTCAGTGGGAACCAGAATCTCGCCGAAGCCATCTTCCATGCCAGCCAGCTTTACGCGCTCGATCAGCGAGCGCATCACATGCTTCTCGTAACCCGAGTAAGCATGCACAACATACCAACGCTTAGCCACGGGACACCCTTAGCCGACAATCAAGGAAACAAGCCAGCCGAGCAGGGAATCAAGACCCCACAACAGCAACGCCATAACCAGAACAACAGCCACGACAATCAGCGTGGTCTGCGTGGTTTCTTGGCGAGTTGGCCACACGACTTTACGAATCTCGGTGCGAGCTTCCTTAACCAGTACAAAGAAAGACTTGCCCTTCGCGGTCTGCAGGCCTACAAAGGCAGCTACAGCAGCAATGGCAAGCAATGCGAGTACACGGTACAGGATCGGCGAAGCAGCGTAATACTGATTGCCAACAACGCCAACAACTACCAAAGCGACTACTACAAGCCACTTGAGCAGATCGAAGCGAGAGCCTTGAGCTTCAGCTTTAGGAGTCATCTATGAAGATCCTGTGAAAAGAAAGCCAGACACACCGAGTGAATCTGGCAGGTCAGGAGGGAATCGAACCCCCAACCTACGGTTTTGGAGACCGTCGCTCTGCCAATTGAGCTACTGACCTAAAACAAAATCAGGCCGACCATTATGCCGGCCCGAAAAATACATTACAACCGCTTATTCGATGATTTTGGCTACGACGCCAGCGCCGACGGTACGACCGCCTTCACGGATAGCGAAACGCAGACCGTCTTCCATCGCGATGGTTTTGATCAGGGTAACAGTCATCTGAATGTTGTCACCTGGCATTACCATTTCAACGCCTTCTGGCAGCTCGCAGTTACCGGTCACGTCAGTAGTACGGAAGTAGAACTGTGGACGGTAGCCTTTGAAGAACGGAGTGTGACGACCGCCTTCTTCCTTGCTCAGAACGTAAACTTCTGCGGTGAACTTGGTGTGCGGCTTGACCGAACCTGGCTTGACCAGAACCTGGCCACGCTCAACGTCGTCACGCTTGGTACCACGCAGCAGAACGCCGCAGTTCTCGCCAGCACGACCTTCGTCGAGCAGTTTGCGGAACATCTCAACACCGGTGCAGGTGGTGGTGGTGGTGTCACGCAGACCAACGATTTCCAGAGCGTCCTGAACGCGAACGATACCGCGCTCGATACGACCAGTCACAACAGTACCGCGACCCGAGATCGAGAACACGTCTTCGATTGGCATCAGGAATGGCTTGTCGATCATACGAACTGGTTCTGGGATGTAGGTATCCAGAGTTTCAACCAGTTTACGAACGGCAGTGGTGCCCATTTCGTTGTCGTCTTTGCCTTCCAGCGCCATACGAGCCGAACCGATGATGATCGGAGTGTCGTCGCCTGGGAAGTCGTAGGTCGACAGCAGGTCACGAACTTCCATCTCAACCAGTTCCAGCAGCTCAGCGTCGTCTACCAGGTCAGCCTTGTTCAGGAAAACCACGATGTACGGAACGCCTACCTGGCGGGACAGCAGGATGTGCTCACGGGTTTGTGGCATCGGACCATCAGCGGCCGAGCAAACCAGGATCGCGCCGTCCATCTGGGCAGCACCGGTGATCATGTTCTTCACATAGTCAGCGTGACCTGGGCAGTCAACGTGAGCGTAGTGACGAATAGTCGAGTTGTACTCAACGTGAGCGGTGTTGATGGTGATACCGCGAGCTTTTTCTTCCGGTGCGCTGTCGATCTTGTCGAATTCAACGACGGCCGAACCGAAAACTTCGGAGCAGACGCGAGTCAGAGCAGCAGTCAGAGTGGTTTTACCGTGGTCAACGTGACCAATGGTCCCAACGTTGACGTGGGGCAGGGAACGATCAAATTTTTCCTTAGCCATCGATATCACCCTCTACAGAAGAAATTAGACAAACAATATCAACCATTAAAACAAAGGCAGATATTTTCATATCTGCCTTGTTATATGGAGCTCTTGAGCGGATTTGAACCGCTGACCTCACCCTTACCAAGGGTGTGCTCTACCAACTGAGCTACAAGAGCAAAACCCTTTTGCACAACCTGCAAACTTGGAGCGGGTAGCGGGAATCGAACCCGCATCATCAGCTTGGAAGGCTGAGGTTCTACCACTAAACTATACCCGCGGAGCCTGCAGCTCACGCTTAAATCTGGTGGAGGGAGAAGGATTCGAACCTTCGAAGTCGTAGACGTCAGATTTACAGTCTGATCCCTTTGGCCGCTCGGGAACCCCTCCTAATCAGGCCGGCATTCTATATCATGCCAAACCCCTGTCAAGCATTTTCTCATTTAAAAACCTGAGGTTAGCTGCGTTGACACGCTTCACTTCGAATCCCGTTTAAGGTGTTCGCTGTGGAGCGGGCGCCATTCTATGCAAACTATTGAGCAGGTGCAACCCCTTCGCACAGCATTATTTTATGTTTTAACCCATTGAATTCCTTGGAAAGGTTTTGCAACTGCTGATCGCCCAACAAAGGCTGGCCATCCGGCGCAACTGCAAGCCAGTAACCGCTTCCTGCAGCAGCTTTCGGCACGGATTGAGCATTGACCTTCATCGCCACCAAGCGCTGTTGCAACCTGGCAATTGAATCCTCTTCAGAAAATCCACCAACGAAGAGACACTGCTGACGCGGCACCACCTGCCCTCTCCCGCTTTCACCAGCAGTTTCGCTCAGTAGACGGATATCCTGCTGCGCACCGCGATACAGACTAAGGGGCGTTACATCTTTGGCTCGCAAGGGCGCTTCCTGCTGATGCCAGACATAGTAAAAAACATTGAGAACCACTAGGAGCAGGAACAACCAACGCATATAAACCTCAGGACAAGGGACACGCCATCGCCAAGCCGACAAAAACCAGGTCGGGCACGACCCTGGCGTCAGGCGCGACGCCTTTAACCAACTCGGCATCCCCTCCCGTAATAAAGACGGTGAATTGCTCTCCCCAGTACGCTCGAGCCAGCTCTAATTGAGTGAGAACAAAGCCCCTCAGCATCAAAGAACAACCGCGCTCCACCGCTTCCACGGTGGTACGCCCCGGGACATGACTGGAAAGGGCGCGCTCTGCCGCCTCATCACCATAACGAATTTTACGGGTATGGGTGCGAAGCTGGTTTCGCATCAAAGGCATGCCTGGACAAATGAACCCACCGAGATGCTCACCGTCAGGCCCCACAAAATCGGCAGTAACCGCGGTACCGAAGTCGAGAACCAGACAAGCACTCCCGGCAGCCAGGTGAAAGCCGCCAAGCATCGCCAGCCAGCGATCAAGCCCCAGACGCTCATAGTCTTCGTAGCCGTTTCGAACACCAGACATCTCGCGAGCGGGCTTCGCACACGAGATAGGAATACTGAACTCGCGCTCAAGCATTTCGGTTAAAGCACTGGTTTCCTCGTTGGTCCTGACGCTTACCAAACGACACTTGCGCAGCGAGAGTGACTTTATGATGCGTAGGCTCTCAAGCAAAGCCTGATTGGAATCTACAACTCCTTCCGAGACCAGCTCGCTGGCCGACGCATCCAGCACGCGCCATTTTATAAAGCTATTGCCGCAGTCAAGCTCAAGAATCATCACGCAACCTCAGGCTGAGCTCTCCGCCACTAAAGGCCTTTTCGACACCATCTACAATCAAGCGCAACCCGCCTTGGTTATCAATCCCGAGCACTACTCCATCGATACGGCTGTTACCCGCGATCAACGACACGGAGCGCCCCTGCCACAGATGATTTTCCGCCCATTCTGCCTGCAGACTCGCGAACCCGTTGAGCTGGTGTTTATGGATATAAGTCTTGAGTTGATTACTCAATTCAACCACCAGAGCATTGCGATCGCAGGCTTTGCCTGACTCCAGTTTTATAGAAGTCCATTGCTGGTCGACCTCATCGGCAACCTGCATATTCACGTTGATTCCTATACCCAATACAACATGACACACATCCGCCGGATCGCCGACGAGTTCGAGCAGAATGCCAGCTATTTTCTTGTTACCCACCAAAACATCATTGGGCCACTTCAAACCGGCATTGGGCACACCGGTGTTTCGCAAGGCCTGCATCACCGCCAAGCCAACAACAAGGCTCAATCCCTCAAGCTGACGCATGCCGCCTTCGATGCGGAGTACAAGGCTGTAATAAAGATTTTCTGCAAATGGGCTTACCCACTTACGACCTCGACGACCACGGCCTGCCAATTGTCGCTCCGCGAGCACCAAAAACGGCGCGGCGGCGCCGTCACTGATGGAGCGCAGAGCTTCGGCATTTGTCGAGTCAACAGAGTCGAACACACGCACCGGCCATTGAGGCATCTTCCTGGTTATTTCCAGAGGATCAAGGAGCGTCAGAGGCGTCGACAATTGATATCCGCGACCGCGAACTTTATGGATCGACAGGCCAAGTTCAGCTTCTAGCTGTTGTAGCTGCTTCCATACAGCACTTCGGCTTATTCCCAGGGCAACACCCAGGTCCTGTCCGGAATGGAATCGTCCATCCTTCAGTAGATTCAACAACGTCAGCATGCAGGTATCGCCTCACAATGAGGCCCGCATAATAGCCATGCCCCGGGCTGTTGCATAGAAATCAAGCGGACACATTTCTCGCAGGCAAAACAAAACCCCAAGTGCTTTCGCAATTGGGGTTTCGGAATTTAATCTTGACGATGACCTACTCTCACATGGGGAAACCCCACACTACCATC